>NZ_RPRY01000312.1 GCF_003949795.1 Streptomyces sp. WAC06614 | reverse complement strand
CCCCCGCAGTCCCCGTTCCGAGGAGCAACCCCCGTCATGTCCCGTCACCTGCGCCCGATCGCCGCACTCACCGGCAGCCTCGCCCTCGCCGCCACCCTCACCGCCTGCGGCGGCGGCTCGTCCGCCACCGGTTCGTCCTCCTCCGGGGGCGAGAAGGTGGTCACCGTCTACAGCGCCGACGGCCTCAAGAGCGACAAGGGCGACGGCTGGTACGACAAGGTCTTCGCCGAGTTCACCAAGAAGACCGGCATCGAGGTCAAGTACGTCGAAGGCGGCTCCGGCGAGATGGTCCAGCGAGTCGTCCGCGAGAAGACCAACACCCAGGCCGACGTCCTGGTCACCCTGCCCCCGTTCATCCAGCAGGCCGACGGCAAGGGCCTGCTCCAGGCCTACAAGCCGCAGGGCTCCGACAAGGTCAACGGCGCCGACAAGTCCGCCGACGGCAAGTGGACCTCCGTCGTCAACAACTACTTCGGCTTCATCTACAACAAGAAGGAGCTGCCCGAGGCCCCCCGGACCTGGGAGCAGCTCCTGGACGGCAGGTTCAAGGGCAAGCTGCAGTACTCCACACCCGGCGTCGCGGGCGACGGAACCGCCGTGCTCATCAAGGCGATGCACGACTTCGGCGGCAAGGAGCCGGCCCTGGACCACCTCAAGAAGCTCCAGGCCAACAACGTCGGCCCGTCGTCCTCCACCAGCAAGCTCGCCCCCAAGACCGACAAGGGCGAACTGCTCGTCGCCAACGGTGACGTGCAGATGAACTTCGCCCAGTCCAAGACCATGCCCAACCTCGGCATCTGGTTCCCCGCCAAGGACGGCGGCAGGCCCACCACCTTCGCCCTGCCCTACGCGGCCGGCCTGGTCGACAAGGCCCCGCACACCGAGAACGGCAAGAAGCTGCTGGACTTCCTGCTCGGCGAGGACGCCCAGAAGCTGGTCAGCGAGGTCGGCGGCGGCTTCCCGGCCCGTACGGACGTCAAGCCCACCGACGCCAACGCCGTCGAGCTCACCCGCCTCATGACCGGCGTGGAGGTCTTCGAGCCGGACTGGGCCGACATCGACAAGAACCTGGCGGCGTACGTGGACGCGTGGAAGTCCGCGACCGGCAGCTGAGCCGTAACCCGGCGGCCACGTGCGGCCGCCATCGTACGACGCGTGGATAACGGGTCTGGACCGAACGCCCGCACCGTTCGCTCCGGGCCCGTTCCGCACACGTCCCCGGCACCACCCGACCACTTGCTCCTGGAGGAGTACGTGTCCCCTGTCCTGCCCGGACGCCGCCGTACCGGCGTGGCCGCCGCCTGCGCGACCGCCCTGCTCGCCGCCACCCTCGCCACGACCCCGGCCACCCCCGCCGGCGCCGCCGGGGAAGCCGCCCTCACCCCCAAGGTCCTCGTCATCGGCATCGACGGCACGGTCCTCGACCGCGTCAAGGCCGCCGACGCCCCGTACCTGAAGGGCCTGATGGCCCAGGGCCTGACCGCGAAGAGCACTCTCTACGCCACCCCCATGGCCGCCACCTCCTCCGGCCCCGGCTGGTCCACCGTCGCCACCGGTGTCTGGCCCGACAAGCACGGAGTGAAGGACAACTCCTTCACCGGCAAGAACTACACGGCCCACCCGGACTTCCTGACCCGGATCGAGAACACCAAGCCGTCGCTCCGCACCTGCGCGGCCGCCGACTGGGAGCCCCTCACCTCCACCGACGCGGGCGGCCCCGTCTTCTCCGCCAAGGTCGACAAGCGCCTCTCCCTCAAGGGCGACCGCGACGGCTACGGCACCGAGGACCCCAAGATCGCCACGGCCGCCGCCACCGAACTGCGCGACGGCGACCCCGACGCCTCCTTCGTCTACTTCGGGCAGGTCGACGTGGCCGGCCACTCCTACGGTGCCGCCGGCCAGCAGTACCTGGACGCCATCGCCCGCGTCGACGTCCTGGTCGGCCAGGTCCTCACCGCCGTCCAGAACCGCCCGACCTACGCCCAGGAGAACTGGAAGATCCTGGTCACCACCGACCACGGCCACACCGACGCCGGCGGCCACGGCGGCTCCACCCTCCAGGAGCGCGGCACCTTCGTGATCGCCAAGGGCGCCGGCATCCCCGCCGGTTCGGTCCGTGACGACGTCCGCCTGGTCGACGTCGCCGCCACCGCCCTGGAGCACGTGGGCGCGGCCGCCGGCTCCGCCGTCGACGGCGTCCCGCTGGGCGCTCCGGACAGCGACCCGTTCGACACCCTGCGCCCGCAGCTCCAGGCCCGGGTGGACGAGACCGGCATCCCGGCCGGCACCAAGGGGTTCACGCACACCCCGCCGGCCGGCTGGTCCGTGGACAACTCCCGGATGGGCAGCGGCGGTGTCGCCGAGTGGGCCGGGTGGGCCTTCGCCACCGACGAGTTCTGGTCGCAGTCCCAGCGCGACCAGTGGCGCGAGCTCAACGTCCGCTCCCGTGACGTGTTCGCCGTCGCCGACTCCGACGAGTGGGACGACAAGGCCCACACCGGCTCCTTCGACTCCACGCTGATCACGCCCAAGTGGGCCGTCACCGGCGGCACCACCACGACCCTGCGCTACGCCACGCACTACCGCCACGAGGCCCCGCAGACCGCCCAGGTCCTGGTCTCGTACAACGGCGGCACCCCGCAGGTGGTCAAGAACTACACGGCCGACGCCGTCGCCAAGGACGAGGCGATCACCCTCCAGGTCCCGGCCGGCGCCACCGACGTACAGGTCCGCTTCCGCTACACCGGCAGCAACAACTGGTTCTGGGCCGTCGACAACGTCCACCTCGGCTGAGCCGATCCGCCGAGCCGGTCCGCAGCACCGTCCCGTCCGGGCTGTGGGCGCTGACCGCGCCCACAGCCCGTTCCCGTTACGCTGGCCGCGACAGTGGTGCAGACCACGGCCACCGCGGACGCAGAGCGGAGAACAGTTCAGTGGCAGAGCGCAAGCCGATCGAGTCCTGGCTCACCGACATGGACGGGGTCCTCATCCACGAGGGCACCCCCATCCCCGGCGCCGATGCCTTCATCAGCCGCCTGCGCGAGTCCGGCAAGCCGTTCCTGGTGCTGACCAACAACTCCATCTACACCCCGCGCGACCTCCAGGCCCGCCTGCTGCGCATGGGCCTCGACGTCCCCGTCGACAACATCTGGACCTCGGCCCTGGCCACCGCCAAGTTCCTCGACGACCAGCGCCCCGGCGGTACCGCGTACGTCATCGGCGAGGCGGGCCTGACCACCGCCCTGCACGACATCGGCTACGTGCTCACCGACCACGAGCCCGACTACGTCGTCCTGGGCGAGACCCGGACCTACAGCTTCGAGGCCATGACGAAGGCGGTCCGGCTGATCAACGCCGGCGCCCGGTTCATCTGCACCAACCCCGACGAGACCGGCCCCTCCACCGAGGGCCCGCTGCCCGCCACCGGCGCGGTCGCCGCGCTGATCACCAAGGCCACGGGCAAGCAGCCGTACTTCGCGGGCAAGCCCAACCCGCTGATGATGCGGACCGGCCTGAACGCCATCGGCGCGCACTCCGAGACCAGCGCCATGATCGGCGACCGGATGGACACCGACGTCCTGGCCGGCCTGGAGGCGGGCATGCGGACCTTCCTGGTGCTGACCGGACTGACCACGGTCGAGGACACCGAGAAGTTCCCCTACCGCCCGACCCGCACGGTGAATTCGATCGCCGACCTGGTCGACCTGGTCTGAGACCCGCGCCTGACTCGTACGGCGCAGCAGCGTGAACCGTTCGGGTCAGCGCCGCGGCGCTGCGGATGCGCCGCGCCGCTCCACGGGTGAACCTCCTGGACGAGGAGGTTCACGATGCGCATCGCTCTGCTCGCACTCCGTACCACCGGGGTGGCGGTCGCCCTCACCGCCGCCACCGCCGTGGCCGCCCCGACCGCCCTGGCCAACCCCGACGGCAACCGGGGGACCGTCTCGGTCAGCCCGTCCACGGCCCGACCCGGGGAGGAGGTCGAGCTGCGCGTCCACGGCTGCGACGGCCGCAAGGGCGTGGCCAAGTCCTCCGTCTTCGTCGGGGAGGCGCGGCTGACCGGCCGTGACGGCCCCGGCAGCCCCCTGTTCGGCGAGGCGAGCATCAGCTCCCGCGCCGAGCCCGGCTGGCACACCATCCGCGCCTTCTGCGACGGCACCGAGAAGGCCACCGGCTCGATCCAGATCGTCCGGCACGGCGGCCACCACCAGGGCGACCACGACGGCGGCCACGGCGACCACCCGCAGCCGCACCACCCCGGCCACGCCACGCCGTACTGGCCGAGCCACGCGGGCGGCGGCGGGATGGCGGCGGAACTGGCCGCCACCACGGCCAAGAAGCACCCCGCCGGCGAGGGCCCCGGCCTGCCCCACACCGTGATCGGGGCCGTCCTGGCGGCCGTGGCCACGCTGGCGGTGGCGGGCAAGGCCCTGGCGATGCGGCGCCGCCGCAGCGGCCAGTGACGGGCGGCCGTCGATGACGGACGAGCCCGCTTCGTCCGCCGGCGGCCGGCTGCTCACCGTCGCCGCCTGGACGGTCCTGGTCCTGGGCCTGTGGCTGTGGGGCCGGGAGATCACCGAGGCCCAGCCGGTGCCCTCGGCGCAGGCCGGCTCGCTGTTCGGCATCAGCCTGCCGGTGGCGCACACCCCGCTGTCCGCGACGGCCCTGCCCCAGCGGGTCGACCTGCCGGCCATGGGCGTGCACGCCCCCGTCGTGCCGCGCGGCCTGGACCCGCACGGGGCGGTCGACCCGCCCCCGTACGAGACCCCGGGCGTGGTCGGCTGGTGGTCGGGCGGCACCCGCCCCGGCGCTGCCGGCACCGCCCTGCTGGTGGGCCATGTGGACACCGCCTCGAAGCCGGCCGTCTTCTACGGGCTGAGCACCGCGCGGCCGGGGGACACCGTGCGGGTCGCGCGGGACGACGGCTCGACGGCGGAGTTCACCGTCGAGGACGTGCAGGTCTACGAGCGGGACTCGTTCGACGCGCACAAGGCGTACGGGCCGCGGGTGAAGGGGCGGGCGGAACTGCGGCTGATCACCTGCGGGGGCACGTACGACAAGGTGGCCAAGCAGTACTCGGCCAACGTGGTGGTCTCGGCGTACCTGACGGGCGTGACCCCGGCGGGAGCGGCGACGACCCCCGCGCCGGCCCCGGCCCTGGCCCCGGCGCGCGGGGCGGTGTGACCGACGTCGTACCCGAGATGCAGCGAGGCCCCCATCCCGAAGGATGGGGGCCTCGCTGGTCTGTGCGCCGCCAGGGACTCGAACCCCGGACCCGCTGATTAAGAGTCAGCTGCTCTAACCAACTGAGCTAGCGGCGCCTGCTGACAGAGAAAACTCTACCCCACGTTTCGTGGTGCCCGTGACCAGCCACGCCCGACTTGTCCGATTAACGAATATTCGGGGGGTTTTCGTGCACGATATCTCTCGGTCACCCCGCACCTGACGCCCCGCCAGACGCGGCCCCGGTGGCCCGACGAGGTGGACGTAGGCCCGGACGATCAGGGGAGAGCCGATGCAGCAGCCGCAGATGCCGATGCCGGTCTTCGAGGAGTACGAGCCTGCCGGCGACTGCGCGTGCCGGGGGTGCGCCGAGCGCCGTCGGGCGGCGGCCCGGGCCCGCGCCATACCGCTGCGGGACGGCGGGCACCCGGCGGCGCGGGGCGCCCGGCGGGTGCTGGTGCTGGCGACCGCGGCCGGTGTGGTGCTCGGCGGCGGCGGGGCCGGTACCGCCGCGGCCCTGTCCCCGGCCGCGCCCGCGGCGCCGTCGGCCGACGAGCCGCCGGGCAGCCCGCAGGGCGGCCGCGGCCCGCTGCACGGCCCGAAGGGCCGCCCAGGGCCCCAGCGCAAGCCGGGAGCGGTCAAGCGGCTGGACCGGGCGACGATGATCAACCGGGCGAAGCTGTGGCTGGACGGGAAGGTTCCGTACAGCATGTCCGAGTACTGGACGGACGGCTACCGGCAGGACTGCTCCGGCTACGTCTCGATGGTGTGGAACCTCGGGTCGAACGAGTGGACCGGCAGCCTGGACAAGTTCGCCACGAAGATCACCAAGGACGAGCTGCTGCCCGGGGACATGCTGCTCTTCCACAACCCGGCCGACCCCAACAAGGGCTCCCACGTGGTGATCTTCGGCGGCTGGGTGGACGAGACGAAGACCCACTACGTGGCGTACGAGCAGACCCGGCCGAACACCCGCAAGCAGGCCACCCCGTACGGGTACTGGACCAACGCCACGAAGTACGTCCCCTACCGCTACGCCGGGGTGACGGGCGCGGCCCCGCTGCCGGACGGCACGCTGCCGGTGGAGCCGCCGGCCGGCCCGGGGACGACGGCGTTCCCGGGGGCGACCGCCTTCGGGCCGGGAGCGGAGAACGAGCACGTGCTGCGGCTGGGCCAGCTGCTGGTCGACCGCGGCGGGCGGCGGTTCTACCCGAAGGGCCCGAGCAGGAAGTGGTCGGAGTCCGACCGGCAGGCCACGCAGGCGTTCCAGCAGGCCCAGGGGTGGACGGGCGCGGACGCGGACGGGATCCCGGGCGAGCACACCTGGCGGCTGCTGGTGCGCAAGGAGGGCAAGGACATCCGTCCGCTGGTCGAAGCCGCCCCCGGCCCGGGTAGACCGTGGCCGCCCGGCCTCCCCGCCCGCACCGGCGGCCACGGTCTACCCGGGCCTGGGCGCCTTCCGCCCGGGCCACGCCCACCCGGCGGTCGAGGCCCTCGGCCGCCGCCTGCTGGCGAAGGGCTTCGGCAAGTACTACCGCTCCGGCCCCGGCCGGACCTGGACCGAGGCCGACCGCCGCGCGGTCGAGGCCTTCCAACGCGCCCAGGGCTGGCGCGGACCGTCCGCCGACGGCTACCCGGGCCCGGAAACCTGGCGCCGGCTGTTCGCGTGAGGGAGACACGAGACCGATGCACACCACGACGACGATGACCACCTCCACGACAGGCACCCTCCACCTCCACCCCGCACCTCCACCTGCCCCGACCCCACTCGCCCCGTCCACGGCGGCGGGCCCCGCGGCGGGGCCGCGGTCGGCGTCCGCTGCGGACGCGGGTCCGGCGGGTGCGGCCCCGGCGTCCCCGGCGGCCGGGCCCGGTCCGGGGGAGCTGCCGGCCCCCTCGGCGGAGCCGCTGGCTGCGGCCGGGCCTGGCGGTGTCGGGTCGGACCCGGCGACGGGGCATGCGCCGGAGGAGCCGGGGTCGCTGCCGGTCCCGGCGCCTACGGCATCCGGCGCTGCCACGGCGACCGGCGCCGGCCTCGGGGCGCCCGGGCCGGCGGAGTGCGCCGCACCCGCGCCTTCGGGCGCGCCCGTGCCGGGGGTGGGGCAGGCTCCGGTGGAGTCGGGGCCGCGGGCGGTGTCCGCGACTCCCGGCGGTCCGGCGGGTACGGCGCCGGCGTCCGCGGTGGCCGCGACTCCCGGCGGTCCGGCGGGTACGGCGCCGGCGTCCGCGGTGGCCGGGCGCGGGCCGGGGGAGCCGGGGCTCGGTTCTGTGGCCCGGGCGCCGCGTGCCGTGGGCGACCGGCCGGAGGCGGAGCCGGCTGGTGCCTCCGCGTGCCCGCCGGAGGCCGGCCGGGACGGGGTGGTGGCGGGGCGGACGCCGGTGCCCGAGCCCGGTGGATCGGCCCACGCCACGCTGAACTTCCGGCGCCCGCCCTGGGCTGAGCCCCAGGGACCCGAGGCGCACCTGCCCGCTGCCCGCGGGGAGGGGCGGATCCCGGGGCCCGGCGTCGCGCTGGTGGTGGCGCAGGCCGTGGCCCGCGGGATGGACGCGGCGTGGGGGCACCGCCCGGCCGAGGCCGGGGGAGAGCAGGAGCCCCAGGTGGCCGCGCCGGCCCCGGGCCGTTCCGCCGCCGAGGTCCCGGAGGGCCTCCCGTTCCC
>NZ_RPRY01000031.1 GCF_003949795.1 Streptomyces sp. WAC06614 | reverse complement strand
CCCGGGGGCCGGCGAGGGCCCGCCCGGGACCCCGGCCGGGGCGCCCGGCGACGGGGAGGCTCCCGGCTGCGGCTTGCCGCTCGCGCCCACCTTGGCCCCCTTGCCCTCGGCCTCGGTCTTCTTCCCGTGCCCGGCGCCGTGGCCGCTCGCCCCGCGCCCGGCTCCGGCTCCGCCGTCCCGCTGCGCGGCCGCGCCCTGGTGGCCGGCCGAGGAGGACGGCCCCGGCCGGGCGGCGTCGTCGCTGACGCTCATGCAGCCCGCGCTGGCGGCCAACGCGAGCACGGTGAGGGCCAGTCGGAACGATCCGCCACGCGATGCGCCCGGAAAGGCGGACCCGCCGGACGGGCGCGCGGACGGGGGTGCGGGAGGCGACACGGAAGGGGGCGCGGAAGGGGACACGGAAGCGGGGAACGGGCGCACGTGGCACCTCCAGAGGGCGACGGCGTCCACGGTCGGACGCCGTCCGCGGTCAGCGGGTCAATCTCTCCAACTCCCATTGCCCCGTTAGGGACACGCCCGCGCGCCGCCCGCTGTCCCCCGGGCCCGGCCTCAGCCTGCGGCCAGCCGCTCCGCCACCTGCCATCCGAGGTGCACCGCACCTAGCCCGACCAGCACCGACGCCCCCACGTTCGCCGCCGCCAGGAACCGGTGGCCCCGCTCCGCCAGCCGCAGGGTCTCGTAGGAGAACGTCGAGTACGTCGTCAGCGCGCCGCACAGCCCGGTGCCCAGGAACAGCCCGAGCCGCGAGGAGGCCCCGCCCACCAGCAGCGCCCCGGTCAGCGAGCCGAGCACCAGCGAGCCGAGCGCGTTCACGGTGAAGGTCCCCCACGGGAACACCGAGTCGTGCCGCGCCTGCACCGCACGGTCCGTCAGATAGCGCAGCGGCGCCCCGAGGGCCCCGCCGACCAGCACCAGCAGCCAGTTCACCCGGTCCCACCGCTCCCCCGGTCCCGGCTCCGGTCGCGTCCGCGCTCCCGCTCGCGCCCCCGGTCCCGTACCGCCACCGCCCGCCGGGTCAGCGAGGCCGCCGTCCACACGGCGGCCAGCGCCGCGGCCGCCGTCGTACCGGCGTAGCCGAGGGCGAGCCCGGCCCGGCCCCCGTCCAGCAGCCGCGCGAAGTCCACGGCGTACGTCGAGAACGTGGTGAACCCGCCGAGCACCCCGACCCCGAGGAACGGCCGCACCAGCGGGTGCGCCGTCCGGCCCCCCTCGCCGACCAGGACCATCAGGACCCCGATCAGCGCACAGCCGGACACGTTCGTCCAGAACGTCGCCCACGGGAAGGCGTCCGCACCGGCCGGCCACAGCAGCGCCAGCCCGTAGCGCGCCCCCGCCCCCAGAGCCCCGCCCGCCGCGATCGCGGCGAGGACCGGGCCCTGCGGTTCGGCGGCCTGCGCCGGTACGTGGAGGTCGACGTCCGGATCGATCGCCTCCGCCCCGGGGACCGGCCTGGTCACCCGTACCCCAGGGCGTGCAGCCGCTCGTCGTCGATGCCGAAGTGGTGGGCGATCTCGTGGACGCAGGAACACCCGCCAGACACCTTGTCCAACCCCGGATTTAGGCTGGTCAGCGGGGTAAGGGGAGGTTTGTATGTCACCACGAGAGCCATTCTCGCGTGCCGCCGCCATCCTGCGCGCGATTCTGTATTTGCGGATCTCGGATCTCACGGACACGTCCACGTCCATCCCCCGCCAGGAGAAGGCCGGCCGTGGCCGGGCCGATGACCTCGGCGCGGAAGTGATCAAGGTCTTCAAGGACGAGGACAAGTCCGGCTTCCACGCGTACGTGAACCGCCCCGACTGGGAAGCGGCCCTCACGATGCTCCGGGAGCGCCTGGCGGACGTGCTGATCGTCTTCAAGGTGGACCGGGCCACCCGCCAGGGCATCCCGCAGGCGTCGGAGATCATCCGGATCGTCTACGAGACCGGTTGCCGCTTCATCTCCATCGCGGACGGCATCGACTCCAACAACGAGGGCTGGGAGATCCAGCTCACACTGGCCGCGCACCAGGCCCACAAGGAATCCAAGAACACGTCCATCCGGGTCACGGACCTCCGGGCGGACGAGCGGGACGAAGGCCGCTGGATGGGCAGCCGCCCGTACGGCTTCATCGTCACGCCGGAGCGGAAGCTCGCCCCACACCCGGAGGAGTCGGAGATCATCCGCGCCGTGGTCGCCAAGCTCTTGGACGGCCAGTCCCTCCGCTCTGTCGCGAAGTGGATGAACGACCAGGGCTACGACTCCCCGCGCTGGGCCAGCCGGAAGCTGCGGATCGCCCAGCTTGAGGCCAAGGGTGAACCGATCAAGGCGCAGAAGCTCCGGGAGAAGCCGCTGAAGACCCCGAACTCATGGTCGTGGCCAGCCGTCAGGCAACTTGTGATCTCCCCCACAATGGCCGGGTACCTGCCCCACAAGGGTGAGGTCTACCGCCACAGCGTGACCGGCGAGATGGTCCGGGTCGGCAAGGAGATCATCAGCTTCGCGGACCACACCCGCTTGCGGTCGATGTTCGGCAGCCGGGTCCCCGTCCACTGGACCCGGGACGCGACTCCCGGCGCGAAGTCCAAGGACACGGGCCGGGCGGTCACCGGTCTCCTGTCGGACTACCTCTACTGCGCCGAATGCGGCTCGCGCATGTCCTACGACACGGCGTTCGTGCGGAACGGTGAGGTCTGGCCCCGCTACCGCTGCACCCGCCGCCACTTCAGCGGCCGGTGCCCCGGCGTGCTGATCAAGGGCACCCACGCGGACGCCCTGGTGACCGAAGCGATGATCAACCGTCTCGGTGCTCTCGATGACGACGACCCGGCGATCCTGGCCATCGCTCAGCGCTGGGCCGACATGAAGCACCCGGACCGCAAGACCCGCCGCTCCCAGCTCGAAGCCCTGATCCGGGAAGAGGAACAGTTCCTCGATCGCCTGGAGGACGAGAAGCTGAACGGACTCTTCCAGGGCCCGCGAGGTGAGGCCCGCTTCAAGCGTCGGTACGACGAGAGCAACGGCCGGTTGGACGGCTACGAGCGAGAGCTGAACACCCTCCCCACCGGACAGGCTCTCGACATCACGTTCCTTCGAGAGACGACCCTCTTCCGGGAGGCGTGGGAGGACTGGCCCCTTGCCGAACGGCGCGAGATCGTCGGTCTCGTGCTCGAACGCGCATGGGTGTTGAAGGCCCGCAAGACCGGCGTCCGCCCGTCCATCGACCGCTTCCGCTTCTGGTGGGTCGGGGAAGAACAGCCGGAGGACCTGAAGTTCCCTACAACGCTCCCTGAAGCCGACACCCAGTAAAGGACCTCCACGGGTCCCGCAGAGGCCCCCACACGGCCATACAGCCCCGTTCCTCCGACCGGAGGGGCGGGGCTTGTCCGTGCCCGCTTGCAACCGTCCCGCTCCAGGGACAGCAGGGGCGGGCAGTCGACGCCCCAGAAGCCGGTTGTGAGCGGCGAAACGCGGCGGAACACAAAGCCTTTGGGGGCGCTCCGCTGCGATGTGTCCCACGACCAGCGACTTCCGCCGGGATCCAACGAAGGAGGGGCATGGATGCATCGAGCGTCACCGGGCTTCTCAGCCTCCTACGGGAAGCCGAAGCCTTGGCATGGGAGAGCGCGAGGCCCCGCGATGAGCGAACGCTGAGGCTGCACCGGCTCGTAGCAGGCGCGCTGAGGACCGTTGAGGCGCTGGACGCCGGCGAGCGATGCGCAGGGCCGGACTGCGACCACATGGTCGTGTACGGCGGCATAGGGCGCCCCGCCCGGTACTGCTCCAAGCGGTGCCGGGACCGCGCTGCCTACCAGTCGACCCGTCAGCGGCAGCGGCGACCTCAAGGCTGACAGTTACTTATTTCCTCAACGCGTAACAGTAATCAGTTTTCTCATAGAGAAGCCATAAGAAAACAAAGAGCCGTTACTTGCGCCACCGTTTCGTCTCAGGATATTACGTAACAGGGGGACCCGTGGGCTACTACGGTCACGAAAACCGTACCGACGACTGCCAGAACTGCGGCCAGCCACTGTCCGGCCGACAGGAACGCTTCTGTTCCGCCGCCTGCCGACAGGCTTCCTATCGGCGGAAGTCTCAGCCAGCGAAGGCGCGGAGCATGAAGCCTTGTCCGCTCTGTGGTGACCACTTTGAGGTAACCCACGCGCTCAAGCGGTTCTGTGACTACGAGGACGAAGCGGAGGATTTCTGCCGCGACGCCCAAGATGACTTGGAAGAAGCCAAGGACATCGCCCAATGGCAGCGTGAGAACGCCGCCTGTGCTCACTGCGGCAAGCCCGCCCGGTGGTCCGGCCGTGGTCGGCCCCGGAGGTTTTGCTCCGACCGTTGCAAGACGGCCCAGCACCGCAAGGCCAAGGCCGCGCAGAGCAACTGACCAGCGCATCACGTGATGCGCGGTCCCCGATAGATCACGTACGTGATTGCCCCGGCTGCGACACACCGGGGCTTCCTTATGCCCGCTGACAGGGGGGTCCGAGCGTGTACTACAACCCAACCGGGGTAACTGTGGCCGAGATTGGCGCGTTGACCGGCACGGCAGATGAACTGACGGAGCACATGCACCCCGCCATGGTGCGTGCCTTCATGGAGTGGGACAGCAGCCGTGCCATGCAGGGTGCGAGCGGCCCTGTGGCCGTGCGCGCCGGCTTCGTGCGAGGACCCTTCAGATTGGTGGACGACCCATTCCGCCCCTTGTGGGAATTCCCATCAGCACTTCGCCGGGACGTTCTGCGCTCTCGCACGGTGATCCGGCGCCGTGAGGCCCGACCAGCACAGTGGAGAACAGCGGGCGGCACCATCCGCGTGGTAGACGGCACGAAGGTCTTCACGGGTGAATGCCAGACATGCGGCGCCACTTACACGCAGAGGCGCCCGGAGGGGCAGAAGCGCCGGTGGCCCCTGATGTGCTCCGACGACTGCCGTAAGGCACGTGCCCGCCAACGGAAGCGCGAGTGGGCGGCAAAGAACCGCACGAACGGCAAGGCCGCATAGACACTTACTCATACATGTGAGGGGACGTTCCGAGCCTCCCCAGTACCCCTACGCCAGCCACCCCATTGAGGGGCGCTGGTTTTTTGATGCCCGCACCCCAAGGAGTACCGGTGTCCCATGCGGAACAGGCGCGCGCCCACATGGCCAAGCGCGACGAATACACAAACCTTCTGGCCAAGCTCGACTTGGACCCCGCTAAGCGCTCTCTGACTTCGGGTGAACGTAAGGCGGAATCAGAACTACTCGACAAGATCCGTCACGCAGACACCCAGATGAAGCGCCACCTTGAGGCAGCCGCCGCAGAGGAAGCGGCAATGCGGATCACATCTCCCCTGCAACTCATGGGGACGACACGTAACCACGACGGTAAGGAATCCCGTATGGCGATGACTCCTGGCGAACTCATGGCCCGTTCGCTCGAACTGTCTCGGGGCATCACGACTCCGAGCACGGGCAAGGCTTTCAGTCCTGAACAGGTGGCCCGGAACTTCATCGACCTTCTCGCTCCGCAGTCCGTTGTCATGGAAAGCGGTGTCCAGCGGGTCGAGACGAGCGCCGAGACCTATTCGTTTCCCGTAATCCGATCCGACTTCTCGGCCGGCTTCGTGGGTGAGCTTGACGACCTCCCCACCGGCGGTTTCGGTTCGGACCCACTCAAGATCACGCCGAAGAAGATCGCCGCCGCCGACCTGATCGCCAATGAGCTGATGGACGACGGTGGAGCGTCCTTCCTGAACCCCATGGCCAAGTCACTCATGCGGTCTGTGGCGCTGGGCTTCGACCGTGAGGCCCTGATCGGAACGGGTGCGGGCAAGGGATTCGTGGGCATTTCCAAGACGCCCGGCATTCAGGCTCACGCAGTAACGGGCGGCCTCAAGGATCTGGACGGGTTCGTTACCGCATTCGGAAAGCTCGAATCGGCCAATGCGAAGGCTACTGCGATCGTGATGGGGCCGAAGATGTGGACCACGCTTATGGCTCTACGTGAGGCAACCGGGTCCCTCAAGCCGCTTCTTAGCGAGTCTGCCGGTTCTCCCACTGCGGGCATTCAGCGCTCGATTCTCGGCGTGCGGGTCCGGCTTTCGTCGTTCATGCCGGACACGGAAATTCTGGTCTTCGAAGCCGATCAGGTGTTCGCGGTGTGGCGGAAGTCAGCCGGCTTTGAGATCAGCAACCAGTTCGGGTTCCTCAAGGACGGAACGGCAGTGCGCGCGATTGCCCGTGCCGCTATCGCTGTTCCGAATGCTGCCGCCGTCTGCAAGATCACCGTTTCCGCCTGAGAGGTTCGCATCATGTCTATCTTCAACACCACCGAGCCGACCGTGACCGTCCGCATGACCGGCTACATGAGCTACGGCCCGACCAGCGACGGCAGCCCCAGCCACGTCCTTGAGAACGGTGGGGTCTACGACGTTCCCCAGGGTGAGGCCGCCTGGCTCGTCTCGGCTGAGCTTGCCGAATTGATCTGAGTGCCCCGTGTTCGTGGAGCTGACCAGAGGGGTCCTCGTAGACCGGATGCGGGCAGGGGCGGGGATGCGGCTCCGCTGTCCGTCCGACGTTGGCGACTACCTGACCGGGATCGGCTGGGCCCGGGTGGTGCCCGCCCCCCACAGGCTCAACGACGGCAGACAGCTCGTCGCCCGGCAGATCCGGGAGATTCCCGGAGCCAGCGACGAGCTGAGCGAGTGGCCCTCGTGGATGCGCCCGGCGTGGGTAAGGCCCGATGGCCGAGCCGTGCTCAGCGGGGATGACCGCCCGTGGCTTCCCACCCGTTGCCGGTCGTGCCCCAGGTTCGGCTACGCCCTCAAGGAGCGGCTACCGGCCGACGCCCACCGAGAGGAACACTCGGATGCGTGGGTCATCGGATGCCCACAGTGCGTCCTGCGCTGAAGGCTTCAGCTCCTGTGCCGCCCGTGCCACAAGGCGAAGACGCGCGTGGACCTGAGCTACACGGCTCCGCCCTTCTGAGGGAGGGAGAGAGCGGTCCGGAAGTTCCCGGGCGTGCCCGCCGGCGATCCCGGCCCCAGCTCGGAAAACGCGCCCTGGGTGCGACTCCTTTTTTGGGCCCTGGGCGCTGTCTGACCTGGGCAAAGCCCGTTCCGCACCCCTGAGAAAGTGGTCTCCAAACGGTAGTTAGCCCCCTCGAAGCACCACCGAAGCCCCCGATGGCTGCCCACGTACTGGGTAGCTGTCGGGGGCTTTCGTGCTTGCTAGCCGTTTCTCCGGCCTCGAACCAGCAGGGTCCCCGTGCGCTGACTGCCCACGGGCGGCGGGATCACATCCACGGAGACATCCACGTATCCGTGTTCCTTGAGCGTGGCGGCCCACACGTCCGGCTCGTAGTCCCAGCGCTTGACCACAGCGGGTTCTTCATCGGGCCCCCGTGGGATGTAGGACGCCTGACAGCCGTAGCAACCCTCCACGGCGGGCCGCTGGGACATGGCGAACACCCCGCCGGGCTTGAGCGTCGCGTGGACGGCGGGAAGCATCTCCGCCGGGTCAGTGAAGTAGGCCGCACCGAAGACGGAGTAGATCGCATCGAACGGAGCCTGCCCCCGCATGAAGGTGAGCGCGTCTCCCCGGTGCAGGGTCATGCCTTCGATGTCCGGCCAGCGCTCACGGGCCTTGGCCAACTGGGCCGGCGACAGGTCGATGCCCACGGCTTCCATGCCGAGAGTGGCGAGATGAGCGACGTTGCCACCGGAACCGCACCCCAGGTCCAGCACCCTGCCTCCGGACGGCAGGGACAGCACTTCGGCCCCCGGTCCGTGGTCGGGGTGCTGAGTCCAGTTGAACCAGGTGGTCTCGCCCTTGGCGTTGGTCTTTCGGCGCTGGGGCTTGCTCTGCGAGTAGGTGTCCCAGGCAGCGCTACGAGTGTCGGTCACGGCGTCCGTCCCATGTCATGGCGACAGCCGCCCGGCGTGGGGACCGGGCGGCCGACGCGCTGAGGCGTGCTACTTGTTCACGGGGCTGTCGGTGCACCCAGCGTGGCACTGCGTGCAGTCCGCCGCGCCCTCGTTGGGCCAGAACTCGGGGTCGATGGTGAACCCGGCGGCGCGGATCGCCGCCTTCGTCGCCTCCATGGCGGCCCTGCCCGCTTCGGGGTCCGAACCGGTCTCGTCGTCGTCCGGGACGTGGTGGATGTACTCCACGCCGAGCGACTTGGCGAAGGCCACGTAGGGGACGCTCCGCTGGATGAACGCGTGCCAGAACAGGTCCACCCGAAGGGACGGGGTGAGCGGCTCGTCGGTGAGCGTCGAGGCCACCAGGAAGGCCGCCATCTGGCTCACTCCACGCTCGCCCTGGTCGTCGGACATCTCCGGCCAGGTCTTGCGCACGTCCCGGGCGAGCCGTTCCCGGAGGTCCGGGCTGATGAGGCCCAAGACCTCGGCCGGCTGCTTCGTGATCGTCACGTCATTTCCTTCCGTGTCGGATGGTGCGTGATCGGGGAGGAGCATCGGGGGCATTCGCAGGGAGGCCACGCGGCGGACGCTGCGGGGGTCAACGGCTTGTCGCTCCGGTCGGTGGGGAAGGCGACCTCCCCGCCGTAGGTTCTGCCGCCGTCGCGGGATACCCGCACCGTCATGGTCATCCGCTCACGCTCCCTCGTAGCTGCCTCACGACGCCCTGATGTTCCGCCTGTGGACCAGGGCAGAGCGACGACGAATCGGGCGTCTTCGGGGCGTCACTCAGAGGGGCGTCAATGACGCCTCAATGGGCGTCAAACCGGTGTCATTGCAAGGCTGTTCGGTCTAGCTTTGACGTCATGACGACGACCGCTGTGGTGCCGAATGATGTGCTGCGGGCCGTACGAATGGGCCTGCGTATGAGCCAGGACGAGTTCGCCAACGCGCTCCGCCAGGCGGGGGCCGAACTGGGAGAGCCCAACGAGGCGTCCAAGCGCCTTGTGCAGCGCTGGGAATCCGGGACGAGCAAGACACCCCGGGGCGTCTACGCCAGGGCGTTAGAACGGGTCACAGGGCGACCCGTGGAAGCCCTGGGGTTCGCCCTGCCGGTACCGATGGCACGGGTCCACGCCGATGGGTCAGGAGGACATGACATGGACGCTGGAGCAGGGGGTGTCACCTCCGCAGCCGCGACCGCCGCACCGGTCACCGGGGAGACGTTCTCGGGGATCTGGCTCAGCCGGTACGAGTTCTACTCGTCCAGCCGGGACGCGACGTACGAGGGCAAGCACTACGTGGTGATCGTCCAGCACGGGAACCGGCTGACCGCCCAGAGCCTTCCGGGGGCGTCCAGCAACCCGGACAGCCCGCTCTCCCTGGATCTCACCGTTGATCGCAACGTGGTGACCGGCTCGTGGGTGGAGCAGACGGCCGCCGACGGCTACTACCAGGGCGCCCGGTACCACGGTGCGATCCAACTGCTGGTCGAGCCGACCGGCCGCCGGATGGCCGGGAAGTGGGTCGGCTTCGGCAAGGACTTCGACGTGAACACCGGGCCGTGGGAGCTGCGGCTTGTGGACCGGTCCACCAGCAAGGCCGCTCTGGAGCGGTACAGCCAAGCGCCGGAGTGACCGTCCGGAGGCTTCTCGCGCCTCTCCTCCGTGGAAGTGATGTCGCTCACGGAGAATGGCCGTGTGCTGGAGATGACGCGAGAAGCCTTCGAAGAGCTGGTGTCCGATGCCCTGGACACGATCCCGCCTGAGCTGACACGGATCATGGACAACGTCGCCGTGTTCGTGGAGGACGAGCCCCCGGCGGACGATCCGGAGCTTCTGGGGCTCTACGAGGGGACTCCGCTCACCGAGCGGGGCGAGTGGTACGCCGGGGTGCTGCCGGACCGCATCTCGATCTACATGGGGCCGACCCTACGCATGTGCGAGACCCCGGCAGACGTGATTGACGAAGTCGCCGTGACCGTTGTTCATGAGATCGCCCACCACTTCGGCATCGACGACGAGCGGCTTCACGAACTGGGCTGGGGCTGATCCCGGGCGGCCCGATCAGGCCGCGATCAAGCCGCGAGAGTCACCTGAACAGGGGATTCCTCACCCGAAGAGGTGTACGACGGGATATCGTGCACCACGGTGATCTCCGTCTCCTCCACCACGTCCTCGCGGCTCTCGCAGATCCGGAGGGTGGGATTGCGGTAGATCGTGATCCGGTCCGGCAGCACCCCGGCGTACCACTCGCCGCGGTCCGTCAGCGGGGTCCCCTCGTAGAGCCCGAGCAGCTCCGGATCCTCCGCGGGCGGCTCGTCCTCGACGAAGACGGCGACGTTGTCCATCAGCCGCGTCAGTTCCGGCGGGATCCGGTCCAGGGCCTCGGCGACGAGTTCCTCGAACTCCTCACGACTCATCTCCAGCACCCGGCCATTCTCCCTCCGCAGGGGCCGCCTCCCCCGCCGGGGCGAAACCGTTTTGGCGATAGCTCCCCGCATCCCATATGCTTCTCACGTCCCCGACGCGCTGGAAAGCGCCCAGGTGGGCCCTTAGCCCTCATCGTCTAGTGGCCCAGGACGCCGCCCTTTCAAGGCGGTAGCACGGGTTCGAATCCCGTTGGGGGCACGCACAACCCTGTGCGAGACTTGTTCTCGCACGCACATGGTCCTGTGGAGCAGTTGGTTAGCTCGCCACCCTGTCAAGGTGGAGGTCGCGGGTTCAAGTCCCGTCAGGATCGCTGGAGCTCGAAAGAGCTTCGTGGCTGGGTAGCTCAGTTGGTACGAGCGATCGCCTGAAAAGCGATAGGTCGCCGGTTCGACCCCGGCCCCAGCCACAACCGGAAGGCCCCGTCCGTCGGACGGGGCCTTCCTCGTTCTCTCCTACTCCTCCGCTACTCCTCCGCGTCGTCCGTCCGGCCCTCGCCCGTACGGACCCCCGCACCGTCCTCCGTACGTGCCGGGCGGAGCCAGCGGAACACCCCGACCGCCAGGGCGGCCACCGCGACCAGCGCCAGCAGGGCCCAGTCCGGCACCACGTCGGCGGCCGAGCGCACCCACTCCTCCACGGCGAACGAGTCGTCCACGTCCAGCAGCCCGGGCAGCGCGCCGGCCCCGTCGAACACCAGGAAGAGCGTCCCCAGCAGGATGAAGAACGCGCCCGACAGCAGCGAGGTCGTGTGCAGGTGCAGCCGGCCCACCGAGAAGGCCCGCCCGCGCAGCCAGCTCCGCCGGCCCAGCTCGAACCGCTCCCAGAGCAGCGCCAGCACGAACAGCGGTACGGCCATCCCCAGGGCGTACACGGCCAGCAGCAGCCCGCCGTGGACCGGGTTGCCGCTGAGCCCGGCCACGGTCAGCACGCTGCCGAGGATCGGGCCGGCGCAGAAGCCGGCCAGGCCGTAGACCGCGCCCAGCGCGTACACCGAGAGCGCGGTCGTCGGCCGGATCCGCCCGGACAGCTCGGCGAGCTTCCGCGGGGCGAAGCCCAGGCCGAGGATCTGGGCGAGGCCCAGGACGATGATCAGCCAGCCGCCCACCAGGACCAGTTCCTCGCGGTGGCCGTGGAAGAACCGGCCGGCCGAGGACGAGGCCGCGCCCAGCGGCACCAGGGTGGTGGCCAGGCCGGCGTAGAAGATGCCGGTCCGGGCCAGCAGCCGGGAGGTGGAGTCGATCGAGTACGCGAAGAAGGCCGGCAGCAGCAGGGCGCTGCACGGGCTGAGCAGGGCGAGGAGGCCGCCGAGCAGGGCGGCCAGATAGCCGATCTGGCTCACTGCGCCGCCGCCTTGGCCTCCTCGACCGCCCGGGTGAAGGCCGAGAGCGGCTGGGCGCCGGCGATCGGGCGGCCGTTGATCAGGAAGGACGGGGTGGAGGAGACCCCGATGCGGTAGCCCTCCTCCTGGTCCTTGCGCAGGGCCTCGGCGGCCTCCGGGCCGGCCATGTCCTGCCGGAACCGCTCCAGGTCGCCGACGCCGGCGGCCCGGGCCAGCTCCAGCAGCCGCGCCTCGCCGAAGCCCTTCTCCTTGGAGCCCTCGGCGTAGGCGGCGGTGTGGAACTGCGCGAACCGGTCCTGCCGGCCCGCCGCCCAGGCGGCCTTGGCGGCGGCCTCGGACTCGGCGCCGAAGATCGGGAAGTTGCGCCACTCGATGCGGAGGGTGCCGTCGGCGACGTACTTCTTGATCAGCTCGGGCTCGGTGTCGCGGGCGAACTTGCCGCAGTAGCCACACTTGAAGTCGGAGTACTCGATGAGCACGACGGGGGCGTCGGCGCGCCCGGTGGCGAGCTTGTCCCCGGCGTCGCGCCGGGCCAGCTTCTGCAGGGCGGACCGGGCCGAGGACTCCTCCCCGGCGGAGGCGGAACTGTCGGGCCGCCCGGCCCGACGGCCCTCGGGCGCGGTCGTCTGCCAGGAGACGAGCCCGAGGACTACGGCGGCCAGGGCGACCCCGGCGGAGATCAGCAGGGGCTTGGTGGAACGGGACAAGGGTCCTCCGGATGACGGGCTACGGGTCTACGGATACAGGGCCGAGGCCCAGCCGGAGCCGAGGCTCGGCCCGGCCGGGCCGGGGCCAGGCTTTGGCCACGGCCTCGGCTCGACCGGGCTCGGCTCGACGGGGCCAGGCTTTGGCCAAGGCCTCGGCTCGACCGGGCTCGGCTCGACGGGGCCAGGCTTTGGCCACGGCCTCGGCTCGACCGGGCTCGGCTCGACGGGGGCCAGGCTTTGGCCACGGCCTCGGCCCGGCGGGCCGAGGCTCGGCCCGGCCGGGCCGGGCCGGGCCGGGCCGGGCCGGGCCGGGCCGGGCCCGTCTAGACCCGTAGGACCGACAGCTCCACCGGGCCGGGCGCGGCCCGGGCCGGGCCGCGGGTCGCCGGGACCGCGGTCGGGGCGCACGTCCCCGTGCCGCCGCAGGCGGCCACGCGGCCGCCGACGGGCACGGCACCTTCGTGCTGCCCGCCCGACCGCACCGGCGCGGCCGGCACCCGACCGTCCTCCCCTGGCCCGTGGTCGCACCGCCGGGGCGGGAGGGGCACGGCCGCACCCACCCCGGCCGGCGCCGCGGACGCGGCGGACACGGGCACGGCCCCGTGCGCGGCGGCCGGCACGGCCCCGTGCAGCACCTGCCCGGCCCGGCCCTCGGCGGCCGGCGCCCTCGGCGCGGCGGACACGGGCGCGGGCGAAGCCCCGTGGGCCTGGGCGGCAGACCGGCTCGGGTGGGCCGCAGGCCCGCCCCCCACGGCGGGCGGGGTGCACGTCAGGGTGGCCAGGACGAGGGCGAGCAGGAGCCATGCGGGACCGAGCCGGAGGCTGGTTCGCATGGGTGGGACCTCTCACGGATGATGGACGGGGGACTCGTCCCGAAATGGTACGGCCCGTACTCCGAAATGGGTTCGCCACCCAGCCGGGCCAGGTGAGATCCTCGATCAGGTATGTCTACTTCCTTCGCCGCCCTGCAGACCCAGCTCGGTGAGATCTCGCTCCGCGACGCTCACCGCCTCGGCCGACGTCTCGATGGCGCCCGCCGCATCCGCAAGCCCGAGGCCAGGCAGGCGGTCCTCGACGAGATCTCCGCCGAGGCCGCGAAGGCGGCCGAACGCGTGGCCGCCCGGGCCGCGCGGCGGCCCGAGGTCACGTACCCCGAGAACCTGCCGGTCAGCCAGAAGAAGGACGAGATCGCCGAGGCGATACGCGACCACCAGGTCGTGATCGTCGCCGGTGAGACCGGCTCGGGCAAGACCACCCAGATCCCCAAGATCTGCATGGAGCTGGGCCGCGGCGTCCGCGGGATGATCGGCCACACGCAGCCCCGCCGGATCGCCGCCCGTACCGTCGCCGAGCGCATCGCGGAGGAGCTGAAGTCCGAGATCGGGCAGACGGTCGGCTGGAAGGTCCGCTTCACCGACCAGGTGGACGCGGACGCCACCTTCGTCAAGCTCATGACGGACGGCATCCTGCTCGCCGAGATCCAGACGGACCGCGAGCTGCGTGCGTACGACACGATCATCATCGACGAGGCCCACGAGCGCAGCCTCAACATCGACTTCCTGCTCGGCTACCTCGCCCAGCTCCTCCCCCGGCGGCCCGACCTCAAGGTCGTGATCACCTCCGCGACCATCGACCCCGAGCGCTTCTCCCGGCACTTCGGCGACGCCCCGATCGTCGAGGTCAGCGGGCGTACGTACCCGGTCGAGGTGCGCTACCGCCCCCTCCTCGAAGAGGATTCCGAGGACGCCGACCGGGACCAGATCACCGCCATCTGCGACGCCGTCGACGAGCTCCAGAAGGAGGGGCCGGGCGACATCCTGGTCTTCCTCTCCGGCGAGCGCGAGATCCGCGACACCGCGGACGCCCTCGACAAGCTGAAGCTCCGCTCCACCGAAGTGCTGCCGCTCTACGCCCGCCTCTCGCACGCCGAACAGCACCGCGTCTTCCAGCCGCACACCGGCCGCCGGATCGTGCTGGCGACGAATGTCGCCGAGACCTCGCTGACCGTCCCCGGCATCAAGTACGTGATCGACCCGGGCACCGCCCGGATCTCCCGCTACAGCCACCGCACCAAGGTGCAGCGCCTGCCCATCGAGCGGATCTCCCAGGCCAGCGCCAACCAGCGCAAGGGCCGCTGCGGCCGTACCTCCGACGGCATCTGCATCCGGCTGTACTCCGAGGCCGACTTCGACGCCCGCCCGGAGTTCACCGACGCCGAGATCCTGCGCACCAACCTCGCCTCCGTCATCCTCCAGATGACCGCGGCCGGCCTCGGCGAGATCGAGAAGTTCCCGTTCATCGACCCGCCGGACCACCGCAACATCCGCGACGGCGTCCAGCTCCTCCAGGAGCTCGGGGCGCTGGACCCGGCGGAGAAGGACCCGAAGAAGCGGCTCACGCCGATGGGCCGGAAGCTCTCGCAGCTCCCGGTGGACCCGCGGCTGGCCCGCATGGTCGTCGAGGCCGACAAGAACGGCTGTGTCCGCGAGGTCATGGTCATCGCGGCGGCCCTGTCCATCCAGGACCCGCGCGAGCGGCCCTCGGACAAGCAGACCCAGGCCGACCAGCAGCACGCCCGGTTCAAGGACGAGACCTCCGACTTCCTGGCCTTCCTCAACCTGTGGCGCTACGTCCGCGAGCAGCAGAAGGAGCGCGGCTCGTCCTCGTTCCGCCGGATGTGCAAGCAGGAGTACCTGAACTTCCTGCGGATCCGCGAGTGGCAGGACATCTACGCGCAGCTGCGTACGGTCGCCAAGAGCATGGGCATCCACCTCAACGAGGAGGACGCCCCCGAGCAGAGCGTCCACGTCTCGCTGCTGGCAGGTCTGCTGTCGCACATCGGGCTCAAGGACACCGACAAGAACGAGTACCTGGGTGCCCGGTCGGCCAAGTTCGCGATCTTCCCCGGGTCGGCGCTGTTCAAGAAGCAGCCGAAGTTCGTGATGTCGGCGGAGCTGGTGGAGACCTCGCGGCTGTGGGCCCGGGTCAACGCCAAGGTGGAGCCCGAGTGGGTCGAGCCGCTGGCCCAGCACCTGATCAAGCGCACGTACAGCGAGCCGCACTGGGAGAAGGACCAGGCGGCCGTCATGGCGTACGAGAAGGTCACGCTGTACGGCGTACCGATCGTCGCCCAGCGGAAGATCAACTACGGCCGGATCGATCCCGAGGTCTGCCGGGAGCTGTTCATCCGCAACGCCCTGGTCGAGGGCGACTGGCGCACGCACCACAAGTTCTACGCCGACAACCGCAAGCTGCTCACCGAGGTCGAGGAGCTGGAGCACCGGGCCCGGCGCCGGGACATCGTCGTGGACGACGAGACCCTGTTCGACTTCTACGACCAGCGGATCCCCGAGCACGTGGTGTCGGGTGCGCACTTCGACTCCTGGTGGAAGCACAAGAAGCGCGAGGAGCCCGAACTCCTCGACTTCGAGCGGGAGATGCTGCTCACCGACAAGGCCAAGGGCGTCACCAAGGCCGACTACCCGGACTCCTGGCGGCAGGGGCAGCTCACGTTCAAGGTGACGTACCAGTTCGAGCCGGGCGCGGACGCGGACGGGGTGACCGTGCACGTTCCGCTCCAGGTGCTCAACCAGGTCACCGACGAGGGCTTCGACTGGCAGATCCCGGGCCTGCGCGAGGAAGTGGTCACCGAGCTGATCCGCTCGCTGCCCAAGCCGATCCGCCGGCACTACGTGCCCGCCCCGAACTACGCCGCGCGCTTCCTGGACACCGCCGTCCCCCTCCAGGAGCCGTTGACGGTCACGCTGGCGCGGGAGCTGCACCGGATGGTGGGCGTGCCGGTGGCCGCCGAGGACTTCGACCCGTCGCGGATCCCCGATCACCTCAAGATCACGTTCCGGATCGTCGACGAGCGGCGGCGCAAGCTCGCCGAGGACAAGGACCTGGAGGCGCTGCGGCTGAAGCTGAAGCCCAAGGCCCGCCAGGCGCTGTCCAAGGCCGCCGCGGCGACGGCCGAGCGGTCGGGCGGGACCTCGCTGGAGCGCACCGGGCTGACCGACTGGACCATCGGGACCCTCACCCGGGTGTTCGAGACCCGGCGGGCCGGGCAGCCGGTGAAGGCGTACCCGGCGCTGGTGGACGCGGGCGAGACCGTGTCCGTACGGCTCTTCGACACCGAGGCGGAGCAGGCCCGGGCCATGTGGCTGGGCACGCGCCGGCTGATCCTGCTGAACATCCCGGTGAACCCGGCGAAGTTCGCCTCGGACAAGCTGACCAACCAGCAGAAGCTGGCCCTGTCCCGCAACCCGCACGGTTCGGTCCAGGCGCTGTTCGAGGACTGCGCGACCGCGGCCGCCGACCAGCTCATCGCTGACCACGGCGGCCCGGCCTGGGACGAGGCGGGCTTCCGCCGGCTCTACGACGCGGTCCGGGCCGACCTCGTGGACACCACGGTCCGTACGGTCGGGCAGGTGCAGCAGATCCTGGCCGCCTGGCAGGCCTGTGAGCGCCGCCTGAAGGCCACCAACAGCCTGGCCCTGCTGAACAACGTCCAGGACGTCAGGACGCAGCTCGCGGCCCTGGTGCCGGCCGGTTTCGTGACGCTGACCGGGCTGAAGCGACTGCCGGACCTGATGCGCTACCTGGTGGCGGCGGACCGGCGGCTGCAGCAGATGCCGACGGGCGTCCAGCGCGACACCACGCGCATGGAGAAGGTCCACGAGATGCAGGACGAGTACGCCTGGCTGCTGGAGCAGCTGCCCCAGGGCCGACCGGTCCCGGAGGCGGTGACGGACATCCGCTGGATGATCGAGGAACTTCGGGTCAGCTACTTCGCTCACGCGCTCGGGACGGCGTACCCGATCTCGGACAAGCGGATCGTGAAGGCGGTCGACGCGCTCGCTCCGTGACCGCCGGATGATCCGGTTCGACCGAACCCCCCGCTCTGCTGTACAGTCTGACTCGCAGCCAAGGTCCTGTGGAGCAGTTGGTTAGCTCGCCACCCTGTCAAGGTGGAGGTCGCGGGTTCAAGTCCCGTCAGGATCGCTTGTCAGAGAAGGGCCCGTATCCCCCGGGGATACGGGCCCTTCCGCATGTCCGGGTGCCGGTCACATCGCTCGCACGGGTGAATGACCAGGGACGCCGATCCTCATTACGGGTGCATTGCCGGATGTACAAGAGTGATCAGATGTGACGGGAGTCACCGGACGAGTTTTTGAAACGGGTACTTTTATCGCACCCCTACGCAGGTTCGATTTAATATGTGCAATGGCACCCTCCTTCCCCAGGGGCCCCACCAGGCACAAAAAAAGCCGCGCTGGACCCGGCGGAGTCCAGCGCGACCGACGACGGAAGGACCTGTTGGGGCAGGTCCGGTCGTATGAAGCTCTGTGGGTTTCATCGGATTGGGGGATCCGATTTCGACCCGGTATTACGGGGTGCTACGAACCTCAGGCCTCGCTGCGCTGCTGCGGAATTCCCGCCAGCAGGGCGCGAACCTCGGCCTCGCGGTAACGGCGGTGCCCACCCAGGGTGCGGATGGACGTGAGCTTGCCAGCCTTGGCCCAGCGGGTCACCGTCTTCGGGTCCACGCGGAACATCGTGGCGACCTCAGCCGGGGTCAGCAGCGGCTCGGCATCAGGGGTGCGAGCGGTCATGAGCGGCCTCCTCGGGAGAACCGAACCATCTCGGTTCTTTCCTCTAAATTCTGCACCTTGGCCCGCGTTGCCCGAAATGGACATACGCGGGCCGAGTCGGTTATAGGACGAACGGCTTGTCCTCGGCACTACAACTACACCATCTGTCCAGCCTCGTCGGCCAAACCGATGGAATTGCCCTCCGAGGTGTTCATCAGCGGCGGAAGCCGATGGACCGGTGCATAACGGACAGTCACCGCACGGTAACGATCAGTCACAGAGCAATCAGGAGTCACAAGACCCCCCATAGCGTGCAATGTCGAGCATTCCGACCGTAGTTGGACGGAAGGAACCCTCCCCGGACTCCTTGTCCTATTTTGGCACGAGGGTAGGGGAAGGGCGCAAGGGTGTAGTTAGTGCGGTCCGTCACGCTTGGGCCAATGGCCCGTATCGGGACGTAGGTCCCGGCACTAAGGCCCAAATGCTCGGATCAACCCGTTGATCAGCAACTTATGCCCGTTCGGCCGATACCACCAGCCTCCGGCTAGTTCGCGAAGAGCCGCTCGCGTACCGCGCGCCACCGCTCGCTCAGCCTGCCGTACGTCTCCGAGGCCGCCTCGGCGTCGCCCTCCCGCAGCGCCGCGAGGCCCAGCGCCACGTCCTTGGCCGACCGGTCGGCCGCCAGCCGCTCCGCCGGCAGGGCGTGCACCAGGCCGCCGTAGTCCAGCTCGACCATCGAGCGCGGGTGGAACTCCTCCAGCCAGCTCCCCACCTCCACCAGCCCCTCGGCCAGGGCCCCGTGGCCCTCCGCCCGGCGCAGCGTGCGCAGCCCCCGGGCCAGGCGGCGGCGGGCCTGGACCATCGGGGTGCGGTAGCGCAGCCGCTCGCCGGGGACGTGGTCCCGCTCCTCGTCGTCCACCAGCACGAACCAGCGCACCGGCACCTGCCACACCGCCGTACGGATCCACGGCCGGGCGTCCGGGTGCCGTTCACGCCAGCGCGCGTAGTCCTCCGCCGCCCGCCTGCGCACGGCCGGCGGCAGCGCCGCGTCCAGCACCGGGGCGGGGAACCCGCCGCCCGTCCCCTCCGCCACCAGCTCCTGCAGGGCCAGCCAGCCGCGCAGCCGGGTCCGCCACGGGCAGACCAGCAGCACCCCGTCCAGCTCGGCGGTGAACGCGTCCGCGCTCTCCTGTGCCGGCACCCCCACCGGCGGCACTCCCACCAAGTCCGCCAGGCACCTGCGCAGTTCGTCCTGGGCGGTGGGCCGGGCCTCCCGCCGGGCGTAGTCCGCCCAGTGCGTGCGCTCCGGCTCCCGGAACGCGGCCAGCGGCTCGTAGACGCGCAGGTAGGAGGCGTACGGTACGGTCGGCGCCGAGCGGGCGGAGGGCAGCCGGTGCGGCTCGGAGGATTCGCTCACGCTCTCGTCCTCCCCCGTGGGAACATCCGGTACTCCGCGGGGCCCCGGAGGTCTTACGCTGCTCCCAACACGCCCTCCCCACCCGCAGGAGGGCCACTATCGCCGCTTCTCTCGCATGGGAGTCACCACCGTGACCGAAATGACCGACGGCGTCCTGCACACCCTGTTCCACTCGGAGCAGGGGGGCCACGAGCAAGTCGTGCTCTGCCAGGACCGCGCCACCGGCCTCAAGGCCGTCATCGCCATCCACTCCACCGCGCTGGGCCCCGCCCTCGGCGGTACGCGTTTCCACGCCTACGCCACGGACGAGGAGGCCGTCCTCGACGCGCTCAACCTCTCCCGCGGCATGTCGTACAAGAACGCCATGGCCGGCCTCGACCACGGCGGCGGCAAGGCCGTGATCATCGGCGACCCGGACACCGTCAAGAGCGAGGACCTGCTGCTGGCCTACGGCCGGTTCGTGGAGTCCCTCGGCGGCCGCTACGTGACCGCCTGCGACGTCGGCACCTACGTCGCGGACATGGACGTCGTCGCCCGCGAGACCCGCTGGGCCACCGGCCGCTCCCCCGAGAACGGCGGCGCCGGGGACTCCTCGGTCCTCACCGCCTTCGGCGTCTTCCAGGGCATGCGGGCCAGCGCCCAGGCCCTGTGGGGCGACCCCACGCTGCGCGGCCGCAAGGTCGGCGTGGTGGGCGTCGGCAAGGTCGGCCACTACCTGGTCGAGCACCTGCTGGAGGACGGCGCCGAGGTCGTGATCACGGACGTCCGCCAGGAGTCGGTGCAGCGGATCCTCGACAAGCACCCGGGCAAGGTCACGGCGGTCGCCGACACCGACGCCCTGATCCGCATCCCGGACCTGGACATCTACGCCCCGTGCGCGCTGGGCGGCGCCCTCAACGACGACACCGTCCCGGTGCTCACCGCCAAGGTGGTCTGCGGCGCGGCCAACAACCAGCTCGCGCACCCGGGCGTCGAGAAGGACCTCGCCGACCGCGGGATCCTGTACGCGCCCGACTACGTGGTCAACGCCGGTGGCGTGATCCAGGTGGCCGACGAGCTGCACGGCTTCGACTTCGACCGGTGCAAGGTGAAGGCCGCGAAGATCTTCGACACCACTCTGGAGATCTTCGCACGTGCGAAGGAAGACGGCATTCCGCCGGCCGCCGCGGCCGACCGGATCGCCGAGCAGCGGATGGCCGACGCGCGCGCCGCGCGCCAGGGCTGACACCCGTGGGGGCCCGCCGGGGTGGCAGCGAGACAAGACTCACTGCACTTCGGCGGGTCGCCCTGCAATAACGCGTTAAAATCGCAGCTGACCAGCGAGTACAGGGCGTCTCATGGTCACTGCGCCGGGGCACGTCATGCGGGCGGCGTACCGTATGGCCGCGGAAGCAGGTACCGTTAAAGCCCTAAGGACGGTCTCTCCGAGGAGAGCCCGCTCCGAACCATGAACGCGTGTCAAGACTCTGGGGCCGCCGAGCCCCGTCACCGAGGGGGTCGAGCCATGGGGCGCGGCCGGGCAAAGGCCAAGCAGACGAAGGTCGCCCGCCAGCTGAAGTACAGCAGCGGCGGGACTGATCTGACGCGTCTGGCCAACGAGCTGGGCGCATCGACTTCGCAACCGCTCTCGCAGCAGTCGCCGAATGGCGAACCGTTCGAGGACGACGAGGACGAGGACGACCCGTACGCCCGCTATGCGGAGCTGTACAACACTGACGACGAGGACGAGGACGACGAGTCCGGTCCGTCGCAGCAGCGCCGCGGCGCTTGAGCTGAACCGGCTGAGCTTCGCAGCTTCGCACCACGGTTGAACGACACACCAGAACCCGGTCCAGGGCCTCGCCCCGGACCGGGTTTTGGTGCTGCTCAGCCCGCGTAGGACCCGACCATGGTCGCGCCCTCGGTGTGCGCGCCGCGGTCGACGATCTCACCGGCGACCCAGGCGTCGACGCCGCGGTCGGCGAGCGTGGTCAGCGCGACCTCGACCGACTCCTGCGGCACGACGGCCATCATGCCGACGCCCATGTTCAGCGTCTTCTCCAGCTCCAGCTGCTCCACCCGGCCGGCCTTGCCGACCAGGTCGAACACCGCGCCCGGGGTCCACGTCGAACGGTCGACGGACGCGTGCAGGTGGTCCGGGACGACACGGGCCAGGTTGGCCGCGAGGCCGCCGCCCGTGATGTGCGAGAACGCGTGGACCTCGGTGGTGCGGGTGAGGGCCAGGCAGTCCAGCGAGTAGATCTTGGTGGGCTCCAGCAGCTCCTCGCCGAGGGTGCGGCCGAACTCCGGGACCTCCCGGTCCAGGGACAGCCCGGCGCGGTCGAAGAGGACGTGCCGGACCAGCGAGTACCCGTTCGAGTGAAGGCCGGAGGACGCCATCGCGATGACGGCGTCACCCGTACGGATGCGATCCGCGCCGAGCAGCCGGTCGTGCTCCACCACGCCCGTGCCCGCACCGGCCACGTCGAAGTCGTCCGGGCCCAGCAGGCCCGGGTGCTCGGCGGTCTCGCCGCCCACCAGGGCGCAGCCGGCCAGGACGCAGCCCTCGGCGATGCCCTTGACGATGGCGGCGACCCGCTCCGGGTGGACCTTGCCCACGCAGATGTAGTCGGTCATGAACAGCGGCTCGGCACCGCAGACGACGATGTCGTCCATGACCATGGCGACCAGGTCGTGCCCGATGGTGTCGTACACGCCGAGCTGGCGGGCGATGTCGACCTTGGTGCCGACACCGTCGGTCGCGGACGCCAGCAGCGGGCGCTCGTAACGCTTGAGGGCGGAGGCGTCGAAGAGGCCGGCGAAGCCGCCCAGGCCGCCGAGGACCTCGGGGCGCTGGGTCTTCTTCACCCACTGCTTCATCAGCTCGACGGCGCGGTCGCCCGCCTCGATGTCGACGCCCGCGGACGCGTAGCTGGCACCACTGGTCTCACTCATGGGGGGAGAACTTTCGTGTCGTGTACTGCGGGTGTCTTACGGGCGACGGAGCGCGTCGGCGGCGTCGGGGCCGCCCGCCAGCTCGGTCTCCAGCAGCTGCTTGCCGAGGAGCTCCGGGTCCGGCAGCTCCATCGGGTACTCGCCGTCGAAGCAGGCGCGGCAGAGGTTCGGCTTCTGGATGGTGGTCGCCTCGATCATGGCGTCGAGGGAGATGTACGCCAGGGAGTCCGCGCCCAGGGACGTGCCGATCTCGTCGACCGACATGCCGTTGGCGATCAGCTCCGCACGGGTGGCGAAGTCGATACCGAAGAAGCACGGCCACTTCACCGGCGGGGACGAGATCCGGATGTGGACCTCGGCGGCGCCGGCCTCGCGGAGCATCTTGACCAGGGCGCGCTGGGTGTTGCCGCGGACGATCGAGTCGTCGACGACCACCAGGCGCTTGCCCTTGATGACTTCCTTGAGCGGGTTCAGCTTCAGGCGGATGCCGAGCTGGCGGATCGTCTGGGACGGCTGGATGAAGGTGCGGCCCACATAGGCGTTCTTCACCAGGCCGGAGCCGTACGGGATACCGCTGGCCTCGGCGTAGCCGACGGCGGCCGGGGTGCCCGACTCCGGCGTCGCTATCACCAGGTCGGCGTCGACGGGTGCCTCTTTGGCGAGGCGACGGCCCATCTCGACCCGGCTGAGGTAGACGTTGCGACCGGCGATGTCGGTGTCCGGGCGCGCCAGGTAGACGTACTCGAACACACACCCCTTGGGCTTTGCTTCCGCGAAGCGAGAGGTGCGCAGGCCGTTCTCGTCGATGGCGATGAGCTCGCCGGGCTCGACCTCGCGGACGAAGCTGGCACCCACGATGTCGAGGGCGGCGGTCTCGCTCGCGACCACCCAGCCGCGCTCCAGGCGGCCGAGGACCAGCGGGCGGATGCCCTGCGGGTCACGGGCGGTGTAGAGGGTCCCCTCGTCCATGAAGACGAGGGAGAAGGCGCCCCGGACCTTGGGGAGCACCACGCGGGCGGACTCCTCGACGGTCAGCGGCTTGCCGTCCTCGTCGGTCTGGCCCGCGAGGAGCGCAGTGACGAGGTCGGTGTCGTTGGTGGCCGCGACCTGGGTCGCGCGGCCGTCCTGACGCGGAAGGTCGGCGACCATCTCCGCGAGCTCGGCCGTGTTGACCAGGTTGCCGTTGTGTCCCAGGGCCAGCGATCCGTGGGCCGTCGCGCGGAACGTCGGCTGCGCGTTCTCCCACACCGAGGCACCGGTGGTGGAGTAACGGGCGTGACCGACCGCGATATGACCCTGGAGGGAGCCGAGGGAGGTTTCGTCGAAGACCTGGGAAACGAGGCCCATGTCCTTGAAGACGAGGATCTGGGAACCGTTGCTCACAGCGATTCCCGCGGACTCTTGTCCACGGTGCTGCAGTGCATACAGTCCGAAGTAGGTGAGCTTGGCGACCTCTTCACCCGGAGCCCAGACACCGAAGACGCCGCAAGCGTCCTGGGGGCCCTTCTCGCCGGGGAGCAGGTCGTGGTTGAGTCGTCCATCACCACGAGGCACGACACCGAGTCTAGGCGACGTCGACCACTGGTCCGAATTGGGGACGCCCGGGAAATCTCACAGCACGAAGGGTGACCATCTACGCGTGTCTCGGTATCCGGATGGTGAGTGTTGACAGTTCCTGCCGCATTCGGCGAGGCTCTCGGCCCATGCAGCCCCTCGGTGACCGAACCGTCACCCTCGTGGAGCGCCGCCACGTCGACCTGGTCCGTGTAGCGAGCGCCATCTGTTGCTGCCGTTGAGCACCCCGGCACACCGTCGCCCCTGACCGGGCTCCTTTTCCTTGCCCCTGCCACCGTGCGGGGCCCTTTCCCCAGCGGGTCGCCTCCTCGCGCCCGCCGCTTCCCCGGAGCACGCACACCCATGCCCAGCAACGACCGCACGCTGTCCCGCCGCGCCTTCGGCGGGGCCGCCGCCGCCACGGCCGCCGCCGCCGGACTCGGGGCCGCCGCCCCGGCCCAGGCCGCGCAGACCCCTGCGGCCCCGCCCGCCGAACGCGAGTTCCGTGCCGCTCCCGGCCGGGCCGCGCGCCGTCCCAACGTGCTGTTCATCCTCGGCGACGACCTCGGCTGGGCCGACCTGTCCTCGTACGGCGCCCCGCACATCAGGACGCCGAACCTGGACCGGCTGGCCCGTCAGGGCGTCCGTTTCACCGACGCCTACTCCGGATCGGCCACCTGCTCGCCCACCCGGTTCAGCCTCTACACCGGCCGTTTCCCCGGCCGCACCAAGGGCGGCCTGGCCGAGCCGATCGCCGACAAGTCCGTGGGCCTGGAGCCCACCCATCCCACGCTGGCCTCCCTGCTGCGCGACGCCGGCTACTCCACCGCGCTGATCGGCAAGTGGCACTGCGGCTACCTGCCCGCGTACAGCCCCACCCGGTCCGGCTGGGAGGAGTTCTTCGGCAACTTCGGCGGAGCCCTGGAGTACTACTCCAAGCTGGGCCTGGGCGGCGAGTACGACCTCTACGAGGGCGACGCCGAGTACAAGGACCTGCGGTACTACACCCGCATCCTCACCGAGCGGGCGAGCGACTACGTGCGGCGCGACCACGGCGGGAAGCCGTGGCTGCTGAACCTGAACTTCACCACCCCGCACTGGCCGTGGATCGCCGACGGCGACGAGGAGACCAGCGCCGAGATCGTCCGCCGGATCAAGGCCGGTGAGGGGCGGGCGCTGTGGCACCAGGACGGTGGCTCGATCGAGAAGTACCGGCAGATGGTCGAGGACCTCGACCGTTCCGTCGGCACCGTCCTCGACGCCCTGCGCCGGTCCGGCCAGGAACGGGACACCCTGGTCGTCTTCGCCAGCGACAACGGCGGGGAGCGCTTCTCCCACAACTGGCCGCTGTCCGGCAACAAGGCCTCGCTCCAGGAGGGCGGCATCCGGGTTCCCACCCTCCTGCGCTGGCCGGCCCGGATCGACGGCGGACAGGTCAGCCGGGTCCCGGTGTTCAGCCCGGACTGGACGGCCACCCTGCTGGAGCTGGCCGGGGCCCGGCCGCACCCGGCGTACCCGCTGGACGGTGCGAGCCTGGCCGGCTACCTGCTGCGCGGGGAGGCGGCACCCACCCGGGACCTGTTCTGGCGGGTCCGGGGCGAGCGGGCGCTGCGGCGCGGCGACTGGAAGTACTACCGCGGCCGGTCCGGCCAGGACCAGCTCTTCAACCTGGCGGGCGACGTACGGGAGCAGGCCGACAAGGCGGCGGTCGAGCCGTCCCGGCTGGCCGAGCTGAAGGCTGCCTGGGAACGGACGAACGCCACCCTGCTGCCCTACCCGGGCTGAGCCCCGGCCGTCGTCGCCCCGGCCGTCGTCGCCCCGTCCGGCGTGGTGGCGGCCGTCAGGCCCGAGGCGCCGTCCGCGGCGGTCAGCTGCAGGGAGCGGTCCGTGAGCCGCACGGTGAGCGGGCCCGTGGCGAACAGGGCGGTCAGGGCCCGCTCGACCTCGCCGCGCGGCCCGGTGCACGCCATCCGGGTGGCCAGGACCGGCCCGAACGCCACCGAGCCGTCGGGGGCGTACGCGACCGGGGCGGAGAACCGGTTGCAGCCCAGGTTGCCGCTCGCCGAGCCCTCGGGCGTGAGCGTGAAGTACGCCGCGCCCCGGGCCGCCGCGGGCAGGGGTGTCGCCCCGGCCCGGCCGAGCAGCCCGGTCACGGTCCACCGGGTCCCGGTGAGCGGGGCCTCGGCGGCCGCACCGGCGGGGCTCGCGGGGCCGGCGGGGCTCACGGCCGGGGTCCCCGGCCGCCCCGGCCGGTCCCGGGCCGGGGACGCAGGGGACGGTGCGCAGGCGAGCAGGGCCAGGACGGCGGCCAGGGCGAGGACCGGGACCACGACGGGCCGGGCCGGGTCCCGCATCGGCTTCGGCTCGAACTTCGGCTTCTGCATGCCTCTGGGACGTACGCCCGGAGGGATCGGTTCCGCTCAGCTCATCAGGGGCAGCAGGCCGGCCAGGTCGGCCCGCTCCCCGCCGGCGCTGACCGCGGCGGCGTCGACGGCCTCGGCCCAGGTGGTGCGTCCGGTCGCCAGCCGGAGCCAGGTCAGCGGGTCGGTCTCCACCACGTTGGGCGGGGTGCCCCGGGTGTGCCGGGGTCCCTCGATGCACTGGACCACGGCGAACGGCGGGATCCGCACCTCCACCGCGCCCCCGGGCGCCTTGTGCGCGAGGGCGTCGGCCAGCAGCCGGGTACAGGCGGCCAGCGCCTGCCGGTCGAGGGGGACGGACAGCCCGGCCGCCCGGTTCAGGTCGTCGGTGTGGACCACCAGCTCCACGGTCCGGGTGACCAGGAAGTCCCCGAGGGTCATCGGCCCGATCCACAGGTCGAGCACCCGGTCGTCCCGGTGCGCGTCGAGCGCCGCGGCCAGCCGGGCGCCGGCCCGCTCGAACAGCTCGGGCAGCGGGGCCCCGGACAGGGTCTCCCCGGCCGCCTCCGCGATCCGCCCGGCCAGCGCGGCGGTGGCGAAGGGCCACTCGTGCGGGGGCAGTTCGGCCTTGGCGCCCGGCGGCCGGTCTAGCCCGCGGGCCAGCGAGTCGGCGACCCACGCGATGTGCGCGGCCAGTTCGGCGACCGTCCACGCGCCGAGCCCGGTCGGCCGGGCGAGCTGCTCGGGGGTCAGCTCCCGTACGGCGTCGGCGACCTGGCCGAACTGCCCGGTCACCGCGGCGCGGATCCGCCGGGAGTCATAGGTGCGCGGCTTCTTCTTGGCGGGCGGCATGCCCCGACCCTACCCAGCCTGCCCGGCGGCCCCGGGCAGCTTCAGGCCGGTGCAGCCCCGCCGCTGTGCGGTCTCGGTGGCGTACGCGGCGAACAGTGCGCCGAGCCGGGCGTCGCCGAGGACCGCGCGGTAGCCGGGCGGGGTGTGCAGGCTGAAGGCGGCGGGCCGGCCGGCGCAGGTCGCGGAGCCGAACAGCACCTCGCCGTCCTGCGACCGGCCCGCGCCCAGCTCGGGTATCGGGCGGGGCGAGAGCCGGGCCGTGACCAGGGCCTCGTCGGCGTCGTCACCGAAGGCGGAGTACGTCCTGATCCACCACGGCCGGTCGTCGAGGGCCCGGTCGACGTCCTGGCCCTGCCGCTCCCCGGGCCCGAGCCCCGGCAGCACCCGGCGCACCCGCTCCGGCCCCACGGCCAGCACACAGGACTCGACCCGCCCGTGCGCCGCGGTGGGAGCCCCGGCCGCCCGGTCGGGCAGGCGCTCCCGCCCTGGCTCGGCCGGGTCACCGGCCCGGGCCGCGGCGGCGTACCAGGCGCAGGTGCCCTGGGCGGATTCCGCCGGTCCCAGAGCGAGGGCGGGCAGCGGCAGCCGGTCGGGGAGCGCGGGGATCTCCGCCTCGCAGCCGACCCGGCGCGCGGCCTCGACCGCTGCGTCCCGGGCGAGCCGCCCCACCGATCCCAGCTCCGCCTCGGTGGCCCCGACGGCCTCCCCCGAGGACGCCGTGACCAGGATCGAGGTGATGCCGGAGGGGGCGGGCGCACGGCACGCGGCGACCACGGAGACGCTCCGCACCCCGTGGTCCCCCGGCGCGCCGTCGCCCAGCGGAAGCCGGTTCGGCAGGTCGAGCCGCGCGGTGGCGTCCTCGCGCTCGCGTATCCCGCGGGAGCTGAACGGCGCTTCGTCCCCCACCCGTTCCTCCCCGAGCCGCCCCGCCCGCAGCGGGTCGGGCCGCGACCGGACCGTGAGGGAGAAGTGCCGGATCGTCCGGCGGTCGCCGTCCACCGCGCGGACGGTGTCCAGCAGGCAGCCGCTCGACGGTCTGCCCAGGTCCACCCGGGACGAGCCGGCCCGGGTCACCCGGTCCGCCCCACCGCTCAGCCGCAGCACCGCGGTGGCGTCGACCAGCCCGGCGCAGGAGGTCTCGACGACGGCCCGGCTCTCCTGCCGCTCCTGCCGGCGCCCGTACGAGTCGTACAGCGACCAGCCGCCCACGACCGTGCCGAGGACCGCGAGGGTGCACAGCAGGCCATTGACCCTGTTCCACCGCCGCCCCCGGTCGGGCAGGATCCGCCGGTCCACCCGCGGACGGTCGTCCGCACCCCCCGACCCGGGCCCCGTGTCCGGCCCCGACATCCCCGACAGCGGATCGAACACGACCCCCACCCCCGCCCCTCGGCATTCCCCGTTCCCGGTGCTTCCCCTGACGTCACAGCACCGTAGCAACGCGGAACGACAAGGGCCGGGGCCCGCCCACAACCTGTGGACAACGCCCCGGCCCCTGCTCCGTACCGGGATCCGTCAGGCCAGGATGGCCGGAATGGTGGCCTCGTGAGCCTCGCGGAGTTCGCTCAGCGGGATCTCGAACTCGCCCTGGACCTCGATCGCGTCCCCGTCCACGACACCGATCCGGGTCGCCGGGAGGCCCCGGGCGCCGCACATGTCGGTGAAGCGGAGCTCCTCGCTGCGCGGCACGGCGACGATCGCCCGGCCCGCGGACTCGGAGAACAGGAAGGTGAACGCGTCCAGGTGCTCCGGGACCACGATCCGCGCGCCGTTGCCGCCGCGCAGGCAGGACTCGGTGAGCGCCTGGATCACGCCGCCGTCCGACAGGTCGTGCGCGGCGTCGACCATGCCGTCGCGCGACGCGGAGATCAGGATCTCGCCCAGCAGCTTCTCGCGGGCCAGGTCCACCTTCGGCGGCAGGCCGCCCAGGTGCCCGTGGACCACCTCGGACCAGGCCGAACCACCGAACTCCTCGGCCGTGTCGCCCAGCAGGTACAGCAGCTGGCCGGCTTCGGCGAAGGCCATCGGGGTGCGGCGGGTGACGTCGTCGATGACACCCAGGACCGCCACGACCGGGGTCGGGTGGATCGCGGTGTCGCCCGTCTGGTTGTAGAGGGAGACGTTGCCGCCGGTCACCGGGGTGCCCAGCTCCAGGCAGCCGTCGGCGAGACCGCGGCAGGCCTCGGCGAACTGCCACATGACGCCCGGGTCCTCGGGAGAGCCGAAGTTCAGGCAGTCGGAGATGGCCAGGGGCTTCGCCCCGGTCGCGGCGACGTTGCGGTACGCCTCGGCCAGCGCGAGCTGCGCGCCCGCGTACGGGTCGAGCTTGGCGAACCGGCCGTTGCCGTCGGTCGCCATGGCCACGCCGAGGTTGGTCTCCTCGTCGATGCGGACCACACCGGCGTCCTCGGGCTGGGCGAGCACGGTGTTGCCCTGCACGAAGCGGTCGTACTGGTCGGTGATCCAGGACTTGGAGGCCTGGTTCGGCGACGAGACCAGGGCCAGGACCTGCTCGCGCAGCTCCGCGCCGGTCTGCGGACGCGGCAGCTTGCCCGCGTCGTCCGCCTGGAGCGCGTCCTGCCAGGAGGGGCGCTCGTACGGGCGGTGGTACGTCGGGCCCTCGTGGGCGACGGTACCCGGGGGCACGTCCACGATCTGCTCGCCGTGCCAGAAGATCTCCAGGCGCTCGCCGTCGGTCACCTCACCGATGACGGTGGCGATGACGTCCCACTTCTCGCAGATCTCCATGAAGCGGTCGACGTGCTGCGGCTCGACGATCGCGCACATGCGCTCCTGCGACTCGCTCATGAGGATCTCCTCGGGCGAGAGCGTCGCGTCGCGCAGCGGAACGGTGTCGAGGTCCACGCGCATGCCGCCGGAACCGGCCGAGGCCAGCTCGGAGGTGGCGCAGGACAGGCCGGCGCCGCCGAGGTCCTGGATGCCGGCGACCAGCTTCTCGTGGAAGACCTCCAGGGTGCACTCGATGAGGAGCTTCTCCTGGAACGGGTCGCCGACCTGGACGGCGGGGCGCTTGGTGGGCTTGGTGTCGTCGAAGGTCTCGGACGCGAGGACCGAGACGCCGCCGATGCCGTCGCCGCCCGTGCGGGCGCCGTAGAGGATGACCTTGTTGCCGGGGCCGGAGGCCTTGGCCAGGTGCAGGTCCTCGTGCTTCATCACGCCGATGCAGCCGGCGTTGACCAGCGGGTTGCCCTGGTAGCAGGAGTCGAAGACGACCTCGCCGCCGATGTTGGGCAGGCCCAGGCAGTTGCCGTAGCCGCCGATGCCGGCGACGACGCCCGGCAGGACGCGCTTGGTGTCGGGGTGGTCGGCGGCGCCGAAGCGCAGCGGGTCGACCACGGCGACCGGACGGGCGCCCATGGCGAGGATGTCGCGGACGATGCCGCCGACGCCGGTGGCCGCGCCCTGGTACGGCTCGATGTACGAGGGGTGGTTGTGCGACTCGACCTTGAAGGTGACCGCGTAACCCTGGCCGACGTCGACGACGCCGGCGTTCTCGCCGATGCCGACGAGCATGGCGTCGGACTGCGGCTTCTTCTCGCTGAACTGCTTCAGGTGGACCTTGCTGCTCTTGTACGAGCAGTGCTCGGACCACATGACGGAGTACATGGCGAGCTCGGCGCCGGTGGGGCGGCGGCCGAGGATCTCGCGGATCCGGGCGTACTCGTCCTCCTTGAGGCCGAGCTCCTTCCACGGCTGGGACGCGTCCGGGGTCTCCGTCGCGTGCTTGACGGTGTCCAGGCTCATGCGTTCACCAGCTTCTTCAGGACCGAGGTGAAGAACGGGAGGCCGTCGGTGCGGCCCGTCCCGATCAGCGGCTCGACCGCGTGCTCGGGGTGCGGCATCAGGCCCACGACGTTGCCGGCCTCGTTGGTGATGCCGGCGATGTCGCGCAGCGAACCGTTGGGGTTCATGTCGAGGTACCGGAAGGCCACTCGGCCCTCGGCCTCCAGTTCGTCCAGCGTGCGCTCGTCGGCGACGTACCGGCCGTCCATGTTCTTGAGCGGGACCGAGATCTCCTGGCCCTGCTCGTAGTCGCCGGTCCAGGAGGTCGCGGCGTTCTCGACGCGCAGCTTCTGGTCGCGGCAGATGAAGTGCAGGTGGTTGTTGCGCAGCATCGCGCCCGGCAGCAGGTGGGCCTCGGTGAGGACCTGGAAGCCGTTGCAGATGCCCAGGACCGGCATGCCGGCCCTGGCCTGGTCGATGATGGTCTCCATCACCGGCGAGAAGCGGGAGATGGCCCCCGCCCGCAGGTAGTCGCCGTAGGAGAAGCCGCCCGCGAGGACGACCGCGTCGACCTGGTGGAGGTTCTTGTCACGGTGCCAGAGGGAGACCGGCTCGGCGCCGGCGAGCCGCACGGCGCGCAGCGAGTCGCGGTCGTCGAGCGTCCCGGGGAAGGTGACGACGCCGATGCGAGTGGTCACGACTCCACCTTGACGACGAAGTCCTCGATGACGGTGTTGGCGAGGAACGTTTCGGCCATCTTGTGGATGCGGTCGAGGGCGGCCTGGTCGACCGGGCCCTCCACCTCCAGCTCGAAGCGCTTCCCCTGACGTACGTCGGCGATCCCGTCGAAGCCCAGGCGCGGCAGTGCACGCTGCACCGCCTGGCCCTGGGGGTCGAGGATCTCCGGCTTGAGCATGACGTCGACTACGACGCGTGCCACTGGCACTCCCGGTGTGGTGGTTGGTGCAGGCGGTTCCTTCAGCGTACCCGCCCAAAATTTCTACGCGGGTAGATATCGGGCGGGCCTGATCCGGCCCCCGTTTCGGCTTCACCAACGCTTCGCAAAATCCCCCGGAAAACCACGTGTCCGGGATTGCGGCGGGACACGCGGAGCCAATTAACTGGGCATCGCAATACGAGGGAAATCGCGGTACAAAGGAATCCCCACCGAATGTGTGGGAAAGATGCATTGCTCCGAAACATCCACACAGGCGACATCACCGCACGTCAGCAGAGCGGCGGTGTCCCGCGAAGGGACCGATATCCGTGGCGCAGCGCGTAGTAGTCACGATCTCCGACGACCTCGATGGCGGAGAAGCGGCGGAAACGGTCGTCTTCGGACTGGACGGTAAGTCGTACGAGATCGACCTCAATCTCGCCAACGCAAAGAAACTGCGGAAGAGCCTGGAGCCCTACGTGGCCGCCGGCCGCCGCCAGGCCCGCTCCGGCAAGGCCTTCAAGCACACCTCGCTGGCCCCCGACCCGGCGGTGGTCCGCGCCTGGGCCCGCTCCAACCAGCTCGACGTGCCGCCGCGGGGCCGCATCCCGAAGGCCGTCTACGCCGCGTACGAGGAGGCGCACTGACCCGGATTTGCCAAGCACCCCCACTGATCCGCTAGTGTGTGGATCACGCCGAGGGGCGAGGCCGCAGGTCAGAGCCCCGAAGTCGTGCGGGTGTAGTTCAGTAGCAGAACATCCCCCTTCCAGGGGGAAGGCGCAGTGTGCGATTCCTGTCACCCGCTCTGCAACGCTTTACCGACCACTCCGGTGGATCAGGTAGAGTGGTGCTCGCACCGCCCGGTGAAAGCCGGTCGGCGGCATGCGGACGTGGCTCAGTTGGTAGAGCATCACCTTGCCAAGGTGAGGGTCGCGAGTTCGAATCTCGTCGTCCGCTCAGAGGGAGAAGGTCCCGGTCATCAGACCGGGACCTTTTTCGTTCGCCCGATCTTCTCGGCTGATCTTCTCGGCCCGACCTTCCCGCCCTCCTCGTCCGCCGATCACCGCGCGCGATCGCGATCGCCGATGACATATGTCATCAGCGATCATGACACCGCGCACTGCTCCCGCCCGGGATCCGGCCCGAGGCTGGAGGCATGACTGACACCGACCAGGCAGTGATCGAGGTGGAGGAGCTGCGCCGCGGCTACTCCGGGGGGTTCGAGGCCGTACGCGGCATCTCCTTCTCCGTCGCCCGGGGCGAGATCTTCGCCCTGCTCGGCACCAACGGCGCCGGCAAGACCTCCACCGTCGAACTGCTGGAGGGCCTGGCCGCCCCGAGCGGCGGGCAGGTCCGGGTGTTCGGTCTCGACCCCTACCGCCGGCGCGCCGCGGTCCGCCCGCGGACCGGGGTGATGCTCCAGGAGGGCGGGTTCGCCGCCGACCTGACCGTCGCCGAGACCGTGCGCACCTGGCGCGGGGTCACCACCGGAGCCCGTCCCGCCGACGAGGTGCTGGACCTGGTCGGCCTCACCGGGCGGGCCTCCGTACGCGTCAAGCAGCTCTCCGGCGGTGAACGGCGGCGGCTGGACCTGGCGCTGGCCCTGCTCGGCCGGCCCGAGGTGCTGTTCCTCGACGAGCCGACCACCGGCATGGACCCCGAGGGCCGCCGGGACACCTGGGAGCTGGTGCGCTCGCTCCAGGCCGAAGGCACCACGGTGCTGCTGACCACCCACTACCTGGAGGAGGCGGAGCAGCTCGCGGACCGGCTCGCCATCCTCCACGAGGGCGAGCTCGTCCTGGCCGGGACCCCGGCCGAGGTCACCGCCACCCGCCCCGCCCGGATCCGCTTCACCCTGCCCGTCGGGGTGGAACCGGCCCGGCTGCCGCTGTCGCTGCGGGCCGCGGCGCAGGGGCGCCGGGTGGAGATCCGTACCGACCGCCTCCAGGGCTCCCTGGCCGAACTGCTGGCCTGGGCCGAGGCCTCGCAGGTCGAGCTGATCGGGCTGGACGCGCGGTCGGCCTCGCTGGAGGAGGCGTTCCTGGAGATCGCGCAGAACCGCCGCGTCCGTGACGGCCACGACGGCCACGACGCCCGCGACGCCCATGACGCCCGTGACGCCCGTGACGCCCGTGACGCCCGTGACGACCGGATGGCAGGTGCCCGATGAACACGCTGACCCTCAAGCCCGCCCGCCTGCTCGCCCTGGGCCGCTCCGAGCTGACCCTGCTGGTGCGCAACCGGGCCACCCTGACGGTCGCCCTGCTGATGCCGCTGGTCATGGTGTTCGTCCTGCAGAACTCCCTGGCCGGCTACGCGCTCGAAGGCGGCGCGGCAGCCATCGGCGAGGCCACGCTGACCGGGGGCATCGGCATGGTCCTGGTCCTCGTCGTCTACATGAACCTCGTCACCGCCTACGTCGCCCGGCGCGAGGAACTCGTCCTCAAGCGGCTGCGCACGGGCGAGGCGAACGACCTGGAGATCCTGGCCGGATCGGCGCTGCCGGCCGCCGTGCTGGCCTTCGTCCAGATCGCGGTGCTGGTGGGCGCCGGGGCCGCGGTGCTCGACGTACGCGCCCCGCGGAACCCCCTGCTGCTGGCCGCGGCGGTGCTCGCCGGGACCGTGCTGCTGGCCGCCCTGGGCGCGGCGACCAGCGCGGTCACCCGCACCGTGGAGAGCGCGGGTCTGACCACGATGCCGCTGTTCCTCGTCAGCGTCGTCGGCTCCGGCGTGTTCGTCCCGGTCGACACGATGCCCGGGACCCTGGCCTCGGTGTGCGAACTCCTGCCGCTGAGCGGCGTGATGACCCTGGTGCGGGCGGGCTGGCTGGGCACGTCCGGGGAGCAGGACCTGCTGGGGGCGGCGCTCACCACCTTGGCCTGGGCGGTGATCAGCGTGTTTGCTGTCCAGCGGTGGTTCCGCTGGGAACCGCGGCGTTGAGGCCGAAAGGGATCGGGGGACGAGGGCCGTGTCAAAGCTGACCGGGTGGTGGAAGAACCGCGGGCAGGCCGCGAAGGTGGAGCTGTACACCCGCTGGTCGTTCCACTTCTTCGGCGTGGCCGAACTCCTGTCGATCGGCACGATGCCCCTCCTCAACGAGGGCAAGGGGCCGGGCGCTTGGGAGCTCGTGCTCTGCGCACTGGTGGTCGTGCACTCGGTGCTGTGCGCCGTGCACGCCTCCCTGGCGCTGGACTGGGTGCTCGAACGGCGCGTTCCCGATGCGCACGGTGGCCGCAGTGATCGCTACGAGCACGGGGGGCATGCTCGGCACGATGGTCCTGGAGGCCACCGGGCGGGTGTCCCAGGCGGTGGCCCCCAGCGTGGTGCTGGGCGCCGGCTACTGGGCCGTCGGATCCCTGGTGCTGACCCTGAAGATCAAGCGGATGAAGTACGTCGTCCCCGCCGCGGCCGCCGTCACCGGCCTGACGGCCGGGGCACTCGGCCTGTCCGCCGGGGAGGCCGTGGCGTACACGGTGGGCATGCTCATCGCGGGCTTCTTCCTCGCCCTCACCTGCGGCTTCTCGGGCTGGCTGCTGACGACCGTGTGGGAGCTGGACCGGTCGCGGGAGCTGCGGGCACAGCTGGCGGTGGCCGAGGAGCGGCTGCGCTTCGGGCGGGACCTGCACGACGTGATGGGCCGCAACCTCGCGGTGATCGCGCTCAAGAGCGAGCTCGCGGTGCAGCTGGCCCGGCGGGGACGGCCGGAGGCGGTGGAGCAGATGATCGAGGTCCAGCGGATCGCGCAGGAGTCCCAGCGGGAGGTCCGGGACGTGGTCCGCGGGTACCGGCAGGCCGATCTCACGGTGGAGCTGGAGGGCGCCCGCGGGGTGCTCAGCGCCGCCGGGATCGACTGCCGGGTGCAGCGGCGCGAACAGCGCACGCTGCCGCCGACGGTGCAGTCGGCACTGGGCTGGGTGGTCCGCGAGGCCACCACGAACGTGCTGCGCCACGGCGAGGCGACCACCTGCCTGATCCGGCTGGCCCCGGGCGAGGCCGGCGCCCTGGTGCTGACCGTGGAGAACGACGGCGTCCCCGCCGAGGCTCCGGGCCGGCCCGGCTCGGGGCTCGCCGGACTGCGGGAGCGGCTGGCGGTGCTGGACGGGACGCTGGAGGCCGGGCGGATCGGGGGCGGCCGGTTCCGGCTGCGGGCCGAGATACCGGCGTGGGAGATGGAGGACGAGGCGCAGGTGGAGACCGGGGAGGTGCGGGCGTGAACCCCGTACGTGTGCTGCTGGCCGACGACGAGCACCTGATCCGGGGTGCGGTGGCCGCCCTGCTGGCGCTGGAGGACGACCTGCTGGTGGTCGCCGAGGCGGCGTCGGGGCCGGAGGCGCTCGCGATGGCCCGGGCGCACCGGCCGGACGTGGCGGTGCTGGACCTGCAGATGCCCGGGCAGGACGGTGTGAGTGTCGCCACAGCGCTGCGGGCCGAGCTCCCCGACTGCAAGACCATGATCGTGACCAGTCACGGCCGCCCCGGACACCTCAAGCGGGCCCTGGCGGCGGGGGTGCGGGCCTTCGCACCGAAGACCGTCTCGGCCCAGCGGCTGGCCGAGATCATCCGGACGGTGCACACCGGAGGCCGTTACGTGGACCCGGAGTTGGCGGCCGACGCGATCAGCGCCGGGGACTCCCCGCTGACCGCACGGGAGGCCGAGGTGCTGGAACTCGCGGCCGACGGAGCTCCGGTCGCGGAGATCGCCGAGCGGGCCTCGCTGTCGCAGGGGACCGTGCGCAACTACCTCTCCTCGGCCGCCTCCAAGCTCGGCGCCGAGAACCGTCACACCGCAGTGCGTCTCGCACGGGAGCGAGGTTGGGTATAGTAGGTCTCGCGCTACGGCGCATGCGGACGTGGCTCAGTTGGTAGAGCATCACCTTGCCAAGGTGAGGGTCGCGAGTTCGAATCTCGTCGTCCGCTCCCTGCAGGAAGGCCCCGGTCATCACGACCGGGGCCTTCCTCGTGTCTCAGCTCCAGCTCTGGCCGGTGATCCGCTCGTACGCCTCGACGTACTTGGCGCGGGTCGCGTCGACGATCTCCTGCGGCAGCGCCGGCGGCGGCTGCTCGCTGGTGCGGTCCCAGCCCGAGGCCGGCGAGGTCAGCCAGTTCCGCACGAACTGCTTGTCGTACGAGGGCTGGGCGCGGCCCGGCTGCCACTGGTCGGCCGGCCAGAAGCGGGAGGAGTCGGGGGTGAGCACCTCGTCGGCGAGCACCAGCTGCTCGCCGTCGAAGCCGAACTCGAACTTGGTGTCCGCGAGGATCACCCCGCGGTCGCGGGCGATGTCCCGGGCCCGGCCGTAGACGTCGAGGGTGGTCCGGCGCAGCAGGGCGGCCGTCTCGGCGCCGACCTGGCGGGCGACCTCCTCGTAGGAGACGTTCTCGTCGTGCTCGCCGACCTCGGCCTTGGCGGCCGGGGTGAAGATCGGGGCGGGCAGCTCGGAGCCGTCCACCAGGCCCTCGGGCAGGGCCAGTCCGCAGACCGTGCGGCTCTGCTCGTACTCCGCCAGGCCCGAGCCGGTGAGGTAGCCGCGGGCGACGCACTCGACCGGGACCATGTCCAGGGACTTGCAGATCAGGGTGCGTCCGGCCCAGTCGGCGGGGGCGCCGGCGGGCAGGTCGGTGCTGATCACGTGGTTGGGGGCCAGGTCGGCGAGCTGGTCGAACCACCACAGGGAGAGCTGGGTGAGCACCCGGCCCTTGTCCGGGATCTCCGTCGGGAGCACCCAGTCGTAGGCGGACATGCGGTCGCTGGCAACCATGACGAGGCGGCCGGCCTCGTCCCGGTAGAGGTCGCGCACCTTGCCGGTGTGGAGATGGACGAGGCCCGGAACCTGAACCGGCTCGGGCTTTTCGACGAATCCGGACACGGGGTCTCCCTGTGGTTCTGTATGAATCACCCCGATTCTCGCGCACGGGAGCCCGCCGCTCCGCTCTGGGGTCCCGGCGTCGGCTCCCGCGTCGGTCCCGGCGTCGGCTCCCGCGTCGGTCCCGGCGCCGGCTCCCGCGTCGGTCCCGGCGCCGGCCCGGCGTCCGGCCCGCGTGCGCTCAGTCGCGCTTGCAGATCCGGTCGAGGAGGTTGGCCGTGGCGCGCTGGACGCGCTCGTCCACGTGGCCGGGGCGGTCGAGGGCGGGGGACCAGGCGAAGGTGCCGGAGGCGAAGACCAGGGCGCCGCTGGGGGCGCGGTACAGCGAGGTCTCCTGGTGCCGGCGGTGGCCCTCGCCGTCCAGGTACGGGGAGTGCGCCAGCAGGATCCGGTCCTGGTGGGCCGGGAGCTGGGTGCGGGGGAAGTACCGGTCGGCCTCGCCGGCCACGAGGCCGTCGAGCTGGTCGCCGTCCCCGGCCCCGGTGGACTCCCACAGCCAGTGCGTGGCGTTGCGGACGACCAGCGGGGCGGGTTCGGGGACCCGGCCGGCGTACTGGATGCCCAGGAGCTGCTGTTCGGGGCGGTCGACCTCGCGCCAGAGGGTGGGGCGGCCCGGCCCGCGGCGTTTTCGGCAGGTGAGCAGCCGGTCGGGCACCCCGGACGGGGACGGGCTCAGCTCGACCTGCCAGTAGAGGGTGTTGGCGGAGAGGAAGACCAGCGAGGTGCCGTGGTCGCGGGCGCGTTCGGCGGTGCGGCGCATGGGGGCCGACCAGTACTCGTCGTGGCCGGGGAAGACCAGCCCGCGGTAGCGGGTCGGGTCGACCCGGCCGGCGTGCAGGTCGCGGGTGTCGGCGTAGGCGAGGTCGTAGCCGTAGCGCTCGGCCCAGCGGATGAAGTCGTAGGCGTGGCCGACGTGCAGCGGGAGGCCGGCGCCCGCGTAGGGGCGGTCGAAGGAGACGGTGATGGCCGCCTCCTGCTCGCCCAGCAGCCGGCCGTCCTCGTCCCAGGCGTGGTACAGGCTGGCACCGGTGCGGCCGTCCTCCGGGTAGAGGTTGTACGCCTGCCAGGTGATGTCCGGCAGGAGCAGCAGGAGATCGGCCGGGTGGTCGTCGCGGACCGTGAACGGGATGTGGGAGCGGTAGCCGTCGGCGGTGGTCAGGACGGCGACGTACGCGCCGACGTTCCAGTAGGTGGGGACCTGGAGCCGCCAGGAGAGCCACCAGTGGTGGCAGGAGACGGTGCGGTCGGCGGTCAGGGGGGCGGGCTGGACGATACCGGACAACCGCGGGCTGGAGTGGATCTTGCTGGCGCCGTCGCCGCCGTAGTGGCCGATGCGGTAGACGTCGACGGAGAACTGCTGGGGCGGGTCGACCGTGACGTGGAAGTCGATGGCCTCGCCGGGGGCGACCGCCCCGGTGGAGGCGAAGCCCTTGATCTGCTGGTGCACGTCGTCGGCGGTCCGGGGGCCGCCCGAGGAGCGGTCGCGCTGGGCGGGGATGTCGACGTACCAGGGGACCACCTGGCCGGTGTCGCCGAAGTACAGCTCGCTGCCCCGGAACCATGGGAGGGGGCCCTGCCCGAACGGGTCGGACACCGCGTGTGCGAGCGCCCCGGACTCCCACCGCCGAATCTGATCGCCACCCATCGCGCTCCCCTCCCTGACTCCCCCGACTCGGTGCGGTCCTCCGGCGATCCGCCGTGACCGATCCCCAGCACATCACATAACGCACGCACTCCGTCACCGTTCGTCGTGAATTGGCACCACCGGAACCTGCTGATCTGCGCAGCGGGGGGTGGAGGCGGGACGTGATGACCGTGAGGCGACCCCCGGGCGGCGGTCCGCCGGACCCTCGGAACCGACCGCGCCCCCGCCGCGGGCGGGGGCGGCGGGGGGGAGGTGGGCGGCCGGGGCCCCCACGCCCGGGGGCGGGGACGGCGCCGGGGCGCCGCGGGGGGGCGGGGTGTGGGTGTTGGGGGCCGCGGCGCCGCCTCTAC
>NZ_RPRY01000311.1 GCF_003949795.1 Streptomyces sp. WAC06614 | reverse complement strand
GGGGGTGGCAGAGGGGGGTCGCCGTAGGTGCGCCTGGTCAGGACGCCGCTGATGACGGACAGCGACGTTACCGTAGCGTACGGACATGACCGTCGCGTCACGGAAACCGTCAAAACGGATATCACGGGTCACATATCGGCCAGGCGTCCCACGGGTGGCATCCGGCCACCGCCGAGGCCCTTCGACCCGTTCGCCACCGCCGGAGGCGCGAGCCCCGCGCCGGCCCGGGCGCACCGCGCGCCCCTCCCCCACCACAACCCGCCGTCCGGCACGACGGACCGGTTCCGGAAACCTGTCCGGAATCCACCCGTCCGCGCCCGTCCCCGCGGGGTCAGTCCTTACTGCCGGGCGATGCCGTGAGCTGGCTGAACTCCTCCTCCAGCTCGTCGAGTCTGCGCATGAGGTGCTCGTCCTCCGCGCCGAACGCGACGATGCGCTCCGACTCGTCCAGGAACTGGGCCACCTCACCGCTCGGCAGCGCCACCAGGGCCGTGCCTTCGGGCGGGCTCAGCTCGATGAAGGTCCGCCGGGCCTCCTTGCGCACGTCGGTGTCGTCGCTCCACACCGTGACGTCCCCCGCACCGGCTCTGGCCCGCAGCCCCTCCACCAGCAGTTCCCGCGCGAACACCCAGGCCACCCGGTCCGGGCCGGAGCGGAAGACCGCCTCCACCGCGTACGGGTCCGAGGGGCGGTACGTCAGCCGGACCGTCAGCCGCAGCAGGGCGCCGTCGGCCGGGTCCTCGTACAGGCGCGCCAGCACGTCGGCGCGGAGCACCTCGTACTCCCCGTCCCGCTCCCGCCAGCTGCGCAGCCCGCGCGGCAGGCCCCCGCCGGTGCCCTGCCCGTACCGCTCGGCCGGGGCGAGGACGGGCGGGTCGTGCCGGGTCCCCCCCAGTCTGCCCGTCACGGAGAGGTAGATCAGGAACGACCGGTGGGCGAAGGCGTACCGGAGGTCGGGCGTGCGGACCGGCTCACGGCGCACCGCCGCGCCCGCACGCCGCGGCTCCAGCTCGCCCGTTCCCGGCACGTCGACCAGCTCCCCATCGGCCACCTGGGCCACTTCGACCACGGCCGGCTCCTGCCCGGTCCGCTCCTCCTCCCCCGGAACCGGACCGTCCGCGCCCACGGCGGCGCCCGCGGCCGCCGCCGCGATGCGTCGCCGAAAAGGCTCGGGGGTCTGCCCGAGCACCCCCCTCACATGGGGGGCGCCCAGGCTGGACGCATCCAGCAGCGCCTCGAAGTCGAGGTCCTCGTCGGCGGCCCCGACCGGTGTCACGGTCGGGACGAGGGGGTCCATGGATCCCTCACGTCGCAGGCTCATCGTGCTGCTCCCTCCCCGGGCTCCTGCTGCCGCCCACCGTCGTCGGTCAGTCGGGCGCGTAGTCGGTGGGTGCGGCGCTCCAGCGCCTTGCGGGTCAGCCCCACGCGTTGCGCGGCCTGCGCCTGGGTGCATCCGACGGCGTACCAGCCGAGGCCTTCGCGGACCTGGGGGTCCGTCAGCCGGGGCAGCAGCCGCCGGATCTCGTCGTGCACGGCCGCGGACCGGCAGGGGTCGGCCGCGCGCTGGTCGGGGATGGCGGCCATCGGGTCGCCGTCCCCGTCCTCGTCGTGGGCCGGCCGGCACAGTTCGGCCTGGCCGGTCCGGCGGTCCTCGTACCAGGTCCGGTAGACCGGGGTGAACGCGCGGATGACGGCGCCCATGTAGTACGTCGTCAGGTTCGCCCCGCCCTCCGGGCTCCAACGCCCCTCCACCAGCCCGTATCTCCGGAAGACCAGCAGTCCGTTGATGACGCTGTCGGTGGAGACCTCCAGGCGGTCGTCCTGGGTCCAGTGGGACACGATCATGTGCCGGGGCACCGGGCGGTCCGCCTCCAGTGCCCGGCGGAAGATCTCGCCGCTGGCGCACCACTTGACCATGGTGGTCCAGGCGTAGCCGGTCAGTCGCTCGACGAACCGGTCGTAGCGGGGCCCGGTGAAGCCGTCGTGCCGCAATATCTCCACGACCCGGGCGTCGGCCAGCAGGCGCGCCGCGCGCCGTTCGGCGTCCTCGCCGTCCTCGGCGTCGGCCGCGGTGTGCGGGGCCGTCGGGTCGGCGAGCTGGGTCGCGTGCAGCGGTGGGCGGACGGCGATGCCTTCGCCTTCGAGCTCAGTCGGCACATCCGCTCCCTTGCGTCACGGCGGTCTGGGCGGTTCCTGCGTATCGCCTCACGACCTTCCTCCTAGGCGGCGGCCGCCGAACGTCCCCCGCCCCGCGGACCCGCTTTCCGCTGTGATTCAGCTCACGGCCGCCGGGGCGGGGGCAGGGTGCGGGCCGCGGGCTACACCTCCGGCACACCCAGCGACCCCGAGACCGAGGAGCCGACCGTGTCCCGGCCCGCGCCCTTCCCCTCCCCCTCCGCCCCCTCCGGCCGGCGCCCGCCCCCGATCCTGCTGCTCGGGGCGGCGTGCTGCGCGTCCTCCCGTCACTGAGGGCGGTGCGCCACGCTCAGCTCCGTCACGTAGCGCTCCTCGATCCGGCCGTCCGGGAAGAGCGCGGCCAGCCGCTCGCGCTCCTCGGCCAGGAAGGCCGTGGCGCCCTCGGTGCCGACGAGGAACAGCGAGTGGGTGGAGAGTTTGGCCAGGTGGGTGTCGAGCGGGACCCACCGGGACCAGGTGACCCGGCGCCGGGTGAACACCGCCCCGTGTCCGGAGCGGGTGCGCGCGTTGATGTACCAGCCGGGCCCGAACCGCTCCTCGATCCGGGCCTCCTGCGCGGCGATCCACGGCAGGGAGGTGTCCGGGTCGTTCGACCAGACCGCGAGCGCGCCGCCGGGCCGCAGGACGCGCAGTGCCTCGGGCACCGAGCGGGCGGGGTCGGTCCAGTGCCAGGACTGGGCGTAGGTGAGCAGGTCCAGCGAGGCCGTGGCGAGCGGGAGCCGGTTGCCGTCCCCGCGCACCACGGGGACGTCGGGACGGCGGCGGCGCAGCTCCGCGGCCATGCCCTCGCCCGGTTCGACGGCGAGGACCACGGCGCCGCGCGCGTGCAGGGCGGCGGTGGCGATGCCCGTGCCGGCGCCGACGTCGGCGGCCCGGGCGCCGCGCAGGGGGAATCCGGCCACGTCCTGGAGGGCCTCGAAGAGGGCGGGCGGGTAGGACGGGCGGTTCTCGGCGTAGCGGGCGGCCGCGGAGCTGAACGAACGAGCACGGGATCCGGTCGTCATACCGCCATCATGCCGGGCCGGCCCCGCGCCCGGTGTACCGTCGCGGCGAGGGTACGGAGAGGCGGTGGGCGTGGCATGGCCGCGCGGTATGTCACTGAGCTGGTCGAGGCGTTCGAGCGGTACGCCGGCCGGCCCGCGATCGGCGGCGGAGCCGCGCTGCTGACCTTCTCCGAGGCGCTCGACGAGGTCCACCGGCTGGCCGGCGCCCTGGCGGAGGCCGGTGCGGGCCGCGGTACGGGCCTGGCCTGCGTGGTCGCGGGGAACCGGCCCGAGCTGCTGCTGGTGCGGCTGGCCGCGCACCTGCTGGGGGCACGGCTGACCATGGTGGTGGGCGGCCCCTCGGCCTACGGTCTGGAGTTCCTGCTCCAGGACTGCCGCCCCGGCCTGGTCGTCCACGACATGCCGGTGCCCGAGACGGGCGTGCCGCGGCTCGCGCTCGCCGAGCTCGTGGCGCGGGCGGCGGTGCGCGACCCGGTGCCGGTGCCGGTGCGGGCCCGGGAGGACGACGTGGCCCGGGTGACGTACACCAGCGGGACGACCGGGCTGCCCAAGGGGGTGGCCTCGACGTTCGGCGCGATGGCCGCGCGGTCGGTGGACCGCCCGGAGGCGGCCGGTGCTGTCCACCTCTCGGTCACCTCGCTGGCCGAACGGGCCGGCGGGCGCTGCCTGGAGCAGTTGCGGGCCGGGGGCCGGGTCGAGGTGCTGGAGTCCTTCGACCCGCCGGAGTTCGCCGCCGCCTGCCGGCGCCTCGCGCCGGTCTCGACGTACCTGATGGCGTCGATGGTGTACCGGCTGCTGGACCATCCGGCGACGGCCGACGGCGTCCCCGGGCTGCGGGCCGTCTCGTACGGGGCTTCGCCCATCGACCCCGGGCGGCTGCGCGAGGCCGTCACCCGCTGGGGCGGCCGGTGGCGGCAGGGCTACGGCATGAACGAGGCGGCGGTGATCTGCCGGCTCTCCCCCGCCGACCACGACGCGGCGGTCAGGGACCGGCCCGGGCTGCTGGCCTCGGTGGGCCGGCCGGCGCCCGGGGTGGAGGTCCAGGTGCGGGACGCGGACGGGGTCCGGGTACTGCCGGCCGGCTCCACCGGGGAGGTGTGGACCCGGTCGGCGGCGATGATGTCCGGCTACTGGAACCAGCCCGCCCTGACCGCCGGCGTGCTGCGCGGGGGCTGGCTGCGCACCGGTGACCTCGGCCGGCTCGACGCGGCGGGCTACCTGTACCTCGTCGACCGGGTCAAGGACGTGGTGATGGTGGACGGGGACAACGTCTACTGCCTGCCCGTGGAGGCCGCGCTCACCGGGCATCCGGCGGTGGCGGAGGCCGCCGTCGTCGGCCGGCACAGCGACCTCACCGGGGAGGAGGTCTGCGCCTTCCTGGTGCCGGCCCCCGGGTACGAGCCCGGGGACCGGGTGGCCGCGGAGGCCTGCGACCGGGTGGTCGCGGCGCTGGCGCCCTACCACCGGCCGACGGCGGTGTTCTGGGAGCGGGAGCTGCCGCTGACCTCCCGGGGCAAGCCCGACAAGCGGCTGCTGCGGCAGTGGGCCGCTACCAGATCTGGTCGACCCACTCCGGGTGGTCGATGAACGGGTTGCGGTTGTGCTGGTAGGTGTCGTAGATGACCTGGTTGCGGCGCTGCTCGAAGGCGTCCGGCGGGTCGATCCGGTTCCACTCCTTCAGGACGCTGATCCGGCCGATGGCCGGCGCCGAGCCGTTGTTCACCCGGTCGTTCATCTCCAGGTCGGCGAAGCCGTCGTCGCCGTCGTAGCGGACGGCCATGTAGAGCAGCATCCGGGCGACGTCGCCCTTGACCGCGTCGCGGGGCTCGAAGGAGTCGGCGTCGGTGAAGCTGCCCGGGGCCTCGGAGACGGGGCTGCCGCCGCGGTCGAAGTCCTTGTTGCCGCGGGTGTTGTTGACGGTGACGTCCTCGGGGCGCAGGTGGTGCAGGTCGGTGCCGGGGCCGGTGGCGGTGCCGAAGTCCCCGTGGCTCTTGGCCCACACGTGCTCGCGGTTCCAGTCGTTGGCTCCGCCGCCGTTGGTGGACTTGGACTGGGAGCGGCCCGAGTAGACGAGGATGACGTTGTTGCGGTTGTTCGGGTCCTCGTCGGTGACTTTGAGGGCGTTCCAGACCTGGTCGTACGTGATCTTCGACTGGTTCTTGACGATGCCGTGCAGGGCGGTCTTCAGGGCGGGGCCGGTCTTGCCCTGGGCCGCCGCGTAGTAGTCGGCGACCGCGGCGGCACCGGCGGCGGTCCCGGCCGTGGTCCGGTTTCCGGCGGGGGCCGGAGCGGCGGCCGGCGGCAGGCCGGCCGAGGCGGTGGCGGCGGGCACGAGCAGCAGCGCGGCGGCCGCGGCCGCCGCGAGTCCGCCCGCCCAGGGGACGTAGCGCGAGAACGTGGGCATGGGGGGGTGCACCTTTCCGCACGCACCGCTCCCGCCCGGGTCGTGGCGGGGTGTCAGGTGGCAGAGCGAGGCTCACATTGTCATGTGCCGTACAGATGAAGAGAACATGTCGGAAGCACGGATGTTCGGTCGTGACGAGGCCCTCTTGGCAGGAGTCCGCCGGACGGGCACGGTGACCGCAGGCCCGGGTGAACCCGAAGGCCTGTGTCCGTCACGCGAACGACCTTGTGGGAGCAGCCGATGGCAGTGCGGATCCTGATCGTGACCGGCGACGCGGCGGAGTCGCTGGAGGTCCTCTACCCCTACCAGCGCCTGCGCGAGGAGGGGTACGAGGTCCACATCGCGGCCCCTTCGGTGAAGAAACTGCGGTTCGTGGTGCACGACTTCGAGGACGGCTTCGACACCTACACCGAGAAGCCCGGCTACACCTGGCCGGCCGACGTGGCCTTCGCCGACGTCGACCCCGGGCAGTACGCGGCCGTGGTGCTGCCGGGCGGCCGGGCCCCGGAGTACCTGCGCAACGACCCGGAGGTGCAGCGGATCCTGACCGCCTTCACCGAGGCCGACAAGCCGGTCGCCCAGATCTGCCACGGCCCCCTGATCACCGCCGCCACCAGCGGTCTCACGGACCGTCGGGTGACGGCGTACCCGGCCCTGGAACCGGACATGAGGACGGCCGGCGCGGCCTTCGAGGACTCCGAGGCGGTGGTCGACGGCACCCTGGTCTCGGCCCGCGCCTGGCCCGACCACCCGGCGTGGATGCGGGAGTTCCTCGGGATCCTGCGGAGCAAGGCCCCGCTGGCCTGAGCCGGCCGCCCGTCCGTCAGGCCGCCGCCGGGGTCCCCGTGCGGCGGCCGGGGCGGTACAGGAAGGCGGCCACGAGGGTGACGGCCAGCACGACCAGGGACGCCGTCCGCAGACCCGTGGACATCGCCGCGGTGAACTCGGCGACGTGGGCGGGGTCCTGGAGCGTGCCGTGGAACCGCGAGGCCAGGATCGTGCCCACCACGGCCACGCCCAGGGCCGCGCCGACCTCCCGGGCCGCGGTGTTCAGGCCCGAGCCCAGTCCGGCCTGGTGGGGCGGGAGTTCGGCGACCACGCTGAGGGTCAGCGAGGGCGCGCACAGCCCGGTGCCGATGGAGAGCACCAGCAGGTGGACGGCGTAGAGGGCGTACGGGGTGCCCGCGTCGGCGGTGGAGACCAGGAACAGCCCCGCGGCGATCACGGCCAGTCCGGCGGTGACCGGCAGCCGGGGCCCGAACCGGTCCTGGAGCCGTGCGCCCAGCTTGGGGACCAGGGCCATGCCGACGGTCAGCGGGACGATCGCGAAGCCGGTCTGCGCGGGCGAGAAGCCCTTGGCGTACTGGAGGTACTGGGCGTTGACGAAGAACAGCGAGAACAGGCCGAAGAACGCGGCGCCGATGCCGAGGGTGCCGGCGCGCAGCCGCCGCGAGCGGAAGACCCGAGGGTCGAACAGCGGCCGGGCCACCCGCAGGGCGCGCAGCACGAAGACCACCAGGAGCAGCGCGCCGACGGCGAAGCTGGAGAGCACCTGGGCAGAGGTCCAGCCGTACGACGGGCCCTCGATGATGCCGCGCACGATGCCGACCAGGGCTGCGGTGAGCAGGACCGCGCCGAACGGGTCGATGGCGGCCTCGGGCCGGCGCGGGATGCGCGGCACGATCCGCACCGCGGCGAGGGCGAGCAGCACGGCGAGCGGGACGACCGCCCAGAACAGGGCGCGCCAGGTGGCGTGTTCGGCGGCCAGTCCGCCCCCGACGTTGCCCGCCAGGCCTCCGAGTCCGGCGGAGAGCGTCCAGGTGGCCAACGCCTGGCCACGGCGCTCGGGGGCGCTCAGGTGGACCAGGATCGACATGGTGGCGGGCATGATCAGGGCCGCGCCGGCGCCGCACACGCCCCGGCCGGCGACGAGCACGGCCGGTGAGACGGCGAGGGCGCTGAGCGCGGCGCCGGCGGCGAACAGGGCGAGGCCGGCCAGCAGGGCGCCCTTGCGTCCGTAGCGGTCACCGAGGGCACCGGCGGGGATCAGCAGGGCGGCGAAGACGATGACGTAGGCGTCGACCGCCCAGAGCAGTTGGCTCGGCGTCGGGTGCAGGGTGGACGCCGCGAGCTGCGGGATCAGCAGGTTGACGGCGGCCACCATGCCCTGGGCGACCAGGACGCAGGCGCACAGGACGAGCAGGGCGGGACGGCTGAGGCCGGCGGCCGGGGCGGCCGGAGCCGCGGGGCCGGTGGGACCGGCGGCTCCGGCCGCCCC
>NZ_RPRY01000310.1 GCF_003949795.1 Streptomyces sp. WAC06614 | reverse complement strand
GGGCAGGGCAGGGCCCGGCAGGGGCGGGAGGACAGTGGGCAAGGGCCGGCGGTAGGGCGGGGTGGCGGTCAGTCGGTGAGGGTCAGGCGGAAGACCGGGTGGTCGGCGGCGGACGCGCGGAGCTCCTCCTCGGAGGACTTCACGGTCACGCCGCGGAAGAACCGGTTGACCTCCCAGCCCCACCGGGCCAGGTAGGTACGCAGCACGGCGGCCTGCTCCGCGGGGTCGGTGATCTCCGTGACGGTGAACGTCCGCACCTTCCGCCCCACGCGGAGCTCGCCGCCGCCGGCGGCCCGCATGTTGCGGACCCACTGGGAGTGGCCGCGCGCCGAGACGAGGTACTGGTCGCCGCCGTGCTGGTGCAGGTTGACGGGGATGCGCTGCATCGCTCCGGACTTCCGGCCGCGGACGGACAGTTCCCGGGTGCCGGCGAGGCTGATGCCGTAGCGGGCCAGCTTGCCGATGAACGCGTTGAGCTTGAGGTCGAAGCCCTTGGCCTGGACGTAGTAGGGGCTGTTCGCGCTCATGGGGCAGTTCCTCCGGCGTCTGGTGGGAGTGGTTGATTGATTGCGAGAGCAGTGCTCTCGTCTGAGATCAGTGTGCACGGATCGGTGCACCATGGCAAGAGCGGTGCTCTCGCAATGGTGCGGGAGGCTTGTTTGTGGGCGTCGACCCGGGAATGGAGCAGTGCTCTGCCGACGGAGCGCCGCCCTGAGAGCGGAGCGCCCACTCCGAGTGGAGCGGCGCTTCGGGGGGTGAAGCCGCGATCAGCTGTAGAGCGCTGCTCCGGGAGTGGAGCCTCGATCCGCAGTGGAGTGCTGCTCCGAGAGTGGAGCCTCGATCCGCGGTGGGGCGCTGCTCCGGGAGCGGAGCCCCGATCCGCGGTGGGGCGCTGCTCCGAGAGCGGAGCCCCGATCCGCAGTGGGGCGCTGCTCCGGAAGTGAAGCGTTGACCCGAAATGGAGCACTGCTCCGATCCTGGAGCGTCGATCAGTTCACTGTGCGGCGCTCCGTTTCTTGAGCAGTGCTCCGCGCCCGTGGCACACTGATCGCCATGAGTACCGTGCGAGGAGCCCGGGAGCGGGCCCGTGTCGAGGTCACCGCTGCGATCAAGGACGAGGCGCGCCGCCAGCTCGCCGCCGAGGGCGCGGCGAAGCTTTCGCTGCGCGCCGTCGCGCGCGAGCTCGGCATGGTCTCCTCGGCCCTCTACCGGTACTTCCCCAGCCGGGACGACCTGCTGACCGCGTTGATCATCGACGCGTACGACAGCGTCGGCGCGGCCGCCGAGGAGGCCCGCGCCCGCACCGAGTCCGAAACGCCGCGGCGGTCCTGGATCGCCGTCTGCCGGGCCGTGCGCGCCTGGGCGCTCGCGCACCCGCACGAGTACGCGCTGATCTACGGATCGCCCGTTCCCGGTTACGCGGCGCCCCAGGACACCATCGGCCCCGCCTCCCGGGTCGGCAACGTCTTCATCGCCGTCCTGCGGGCCGCCCATGCCGGCCCCGGTATCGGTCTGCCCCCGCTCCCCGCCGACCTGCGTCCCGAGGCCGTCCGGATGACTGCGGACTTCGCCGAGGGGCTGCCGCCGGAGGTGACGGCCGCGCTGGTGGCGGCCTGGGCGCAGTTGATCGGGCTGATCTCGTTCGAGCTGTTCGGGCAGTTCCAGAACGTCGTTGTGGACCGGGAGACGTTCTTCACCCACGCCGCCGGCCAGCTCGCCCACGCCACCGGCCTCCCGGCCCGCTGAACCCCCGTTGCCCCGGCCGCCGGATCGCCACCCCGCTAGCGCCCGCCGTCGTCCTCCGGGCGGCGCGCGAAGCGCCACAGCAGGTGGGTGGCGCGCAGCGCGAACACCGTGGCGGCCAGGAGTCCGCCGGAGATCCGTAGGACCGGCTCCACCCGGGGCGGCAGGGTCAGGAACACGGCCGGGCCGGCGACCGCGCCGTACACCAGCGCGGCCGCCAGCGCCCCGCTGAACACGGCGTAGCCGATCTCGACCGTGATCGCGTCCCGGTCTTCCTGTGTGCGTCTTCGTGCCCGTTTCGGTGGCCGTCCCTGCGTCCCTCGCCCCATGCACACAGTGTTCCCTCGTGCACCCACGGTCACACCGCGCGGGCCCGGCCGTGCCGAACGGACGGTCGGGCCCGGTCCGGCGTGGCGTCAGATCCCCGCGTTCTCGATCCACAGCCGGGCCAGCGACTCGTCACCCGTCACCTCGGGGCCCGCCAGCGGCTGCCGGTTCCACAGCGCCGTGTACAGCCACTGCGCGGTGCCGACGATCTCGCAGTCGGCCGGACCCAGGTCGCCCGCCACCGTCCGCGGCGGTTCCGGCGACAGGTGCACGGTCCACACGGCGCCGGTGTCGGCCGCCCGGATCCGCATCGTGCGCGGCTCCTCGGTCCGCACCCGGCTGCGCGGCCGGGCATGGAAGCCGGTCAGCAGCTCGTCCACGCCGTCCTCGGCGAACCGCGCCTCCACGGGGGAGAAGGCGCCGCCCAGCGCCCCTTCCGCGTCCACCCGGTGGATCGCGGTCTCGTGGGCCTGCCGCCGCGCCCAGAACGCCAGCGGCGAGGGCGGGGCGGTCGGCAGGAACGTCCAGCACTGCACGTCCGTCGGCGCCCCGGCGAGGGCGCGCACCAGGTCGGCGTGGCCCTCCCGGAACCAGGCCAGCAGCTCCGTGCCCACCAGCTCCGGGGCCTCGGGGAACGGCATCGGCTCCAGGTGCCCCTCCAGGACGTAGCCGGCCGCCCAGCGGTGCACCGAGCCGGTGTGCCGCAGCAGGTCGGTGACCCGCCAGCCCGGGCAGGCCGGCACATGGGCGTCCAGCCCCGCGCGCTCGGCGGTGTCCGCGAGCAACCGGCCTTCCCGGTCGAGCGTCTTCACGTAGTCGCTGACATCCATGATCTCCATGGGGCGAGTGTCGCAGCCGAGGGGCAGACTGGGGAGCCATGCACGGAGAACTGTTCCCGCGCGAGCGGGCCGAGGTCGCACCGGGCGCGGTGCACGTGCCCGACTGGCTCGGCCTTCCGCGCCAGCGCGAGCTGCTCGCCGCCTGCCGCGAGTGGGCCCGCCCGCCGGCCGGGCTGCGCACCGTACGGACCCCGGGGGGCGGGGTGATGACGGCCCGCCAGGTGTGCCTCGGGCTGCACTGGTACCCGTACGGCTACGCCCGCACCGCCGTCGACGGCGACGGCGCCCCGGTCAAGCCGATGCCCGCCTGGCTCGCCGACCTGGGACGGCAGGCGGTCGCCGAGGCCTACGGGCTCCCGCCCGGCGAGCCGGGTCCCGCGTACGACATCGCGCTGGTCAACTTCTACGAGGGCGACGCCCGCATGGGCATGCACCGGGACGCCGAGGAACGCGCCGAGGACCCGGTGGTCTCGCTCAGCCTCGGCGACTCCTGCGTCTTCCGCTTCGGCAACACCGTCTCCCGCGGACGCCCGTACCACGACGTGGAACTGCGCAGCGGCGACCTGTTCGTCTTCGGCGGCCCGGCCCGCCGCGCCTACCACGGGGTCCCCAAGGTGCTGCCGGGCACGGCGCCGCCCGAGCTCGGGCTGACCGGGCGGCTGAACATCACGCTCCGGGTCGGCGGCCTCGGCTGACCGCGCCGGGGCCGGGCGCACAGGCCCGGGGCCGGGCGCACCGGGCCGGGGCCGGGCGCACCGGGCCAGGGCCCGGGCGCACCCGGCCGGGGCCGTGGCGCAGGGGGGGCGGTAGGACAGGGGGTGGCCGTAGGACACCGGCCGATCATGCGAGGATCGCTGTCATGAACGGCAACGCGGCCCCGCGACGGGTGGGGGACGGGACCACGGCGTCCACGGCGTACACGCGCACCAAGCTGGAGAGGGGCCGTGGCGCCCTCGGCCCGGCGCTGGAGCTCGTGCACACCGGCCGGGCCCCCACGCGCGCGGTCCTCACCGCGGAGCTGGGCGTCACCCGGGCCACGGCCGGAGCCGTCGCCGCCGAGCTGGAGGCGCTCGGGCTGATCCGGGTGGACTCCAGCCCCCGCGGTGCCGGTGGCACCCAGGGCCGGCCCTCGCACCGGCTGTCGGTGGCCGAGGACGGCCCGGTCGCGCTGGCCGCCCAGGTCCACCCGGACGGTTTCCGGGCCGCGCTGGTCGGGCTGGGCGGGAGGATCGTCGCCACCGCCCCCGGCCAGGTCACCGTCTCGGCCGACCCGGCCCAGGTCCTCGGCGCGGTCGTCGAGGCCGGCGCGGAACTGCTGGCGGCCAGCGGCCGGCGCTGCATCGGGGCGGGCCTTGCGGTCCCCTCGGCGGTGGCGGAGCCGGAGGGCACGGCCCTGAACCCGCTGCACGTGGCCTGGCCGCCCGGTTCGCCGGTACGGGCCGTCTTCGCCGAGTGCGTCAAGGCCGCCGGGATCGACGGGCCGGCCATGACCGGCAACGACGTCAACCTCGCGGCGCTCGCCGAGCACCGGCACGGGGCCGGCCGCAGCGCCCAGCACCTGCTGTGCGTGGCCACCGGCCACCGGGGTGTCGGCGGGGCCCTGGTCCTGGACGGCCGGCTGCACAGCGGCAGCGCCGGCCTGGCCCTGGAGGTCGGCCACCTCACCGTGAACCCCGAGGGTCGGCCCTGCCACTGCGGCAGCCGCGGCTGTCTGGACGTGGAGGCGGACCCGCTGGCCTTCCTCACGGCGGCCGGTCGCACCCCCGGGCCGGAGGTCTCGCTGCTCCAGCAGGCCCGGGAGCTGCTGCGCGGCGAGTACGCCGACCCGTCGGTACGGGCGGCGGCCGAGGAGCTGATCGACCGGCTCGGGCTGGGGCTCGCCGGCCTGGTGAACATCCTCAACCCGGACCGGATCATCCTGGGCGGCCTGCACCGCGAGCTGCTCCAGGCCGACCCCGAGCGGCTGCGGGCCGTGGTCGCGGACCGCAGCCTGTGGGGCCGCAGCGGCGGCGTACCGATCCTGCCGTGCACCCTGGACCACAACAGCCTGGTCGGCGCGGCCGAACTCGCCTGGCAGCCGGTCCTCGACGACCCGCTGGGCGCCCTGGGCCCCGTGGCCTGACCGCGCCCGCCCGGAGGCCTGACCACGGCCGCCCGGAGGCCTGACCACGGCCCGGAGGCCTGACCACGGCCCGGCGGCCTGACCGCGGCCCGGCGGCCTGACCGCGGCGCCAGGCAGCCGCCCGGCACGCCGGCCTGTCCGCCGTCCGCCGGCTGCCGGCCGCCGTGAGCCGCGGCCGTCAGGCCGTCAGGCCGTCAGGCCGTCAGGCCGTCAGGCCGTCACCGTGACCGTCACCGTGTCGGGCCGGGCCACGGCGGTGGCGATCACCAGCGGCGGCGCGTTCTCGCGCACCGGCGTCGCCCGGAACCGCACCGGCCGCCCCGGCGCCCGCGGCGCGGGCGCCGCGCGCAGGGAGAACCAGACCACCTTCCCGGCGCTCCCGGCCCGGTGCCGGGCCCCCCACGCCTCGCTGACCGCCTCGACCAGCGCCAGCCCGCGCCCGCAGGTCTCCAGCGGGTCGGCGGCCTTCAGCACGGGCAGCCGGGGGTCGTTGTCGTGGACGGACACCGTGAGCCGGCCGAGGAGGAGTTCGAGCTCCACCACACAGGCCTTGTCGGGCTGGGCATGGGCATGGACGTTGCTGAGCAGTTCCGTCACACCGAGCGCGGCCCGGTCTATGAGCGGATCGAGCTGCCAATAGCGCAATTGCGCGGCGACGATGCGGCGTACCTGGCCGATACGCGCCGGCAGGGCGTGGAGTTCCACGACGCAGTGCCTGCGGGAATGACTGATCACGGCTGCGACTCCCCGACGTTGGTGTTACGGGTGCTGCACCCTCAGTGACGACTCCATCAGAGTTGCCCAGGGGCCCCTCCGGCGCAACCGAAAGGGATCCATATGGAACCCCAAAGTGACTGTTTGTGCAGGTGGGAGGGGTACATTGCGAAAAGCGAGGGGGCTGGAACACAGCAAGGAGCACCGCACATGAGTACGACCACCACCGCCGTCACCGTGGACGTCGACCGGAGCGACGCGGCGTACCGCGATTGGCTGAAGGAAGCCGTCCGCAAGGTGCAGGCGGACGCCAACCGCTCCGCCGACACGCACCTGCTGCGCTTCCCGCTGCCCGAGGAGTGGGGCATCGACCTGTACCTCAAGGACGAGTCCACCCACCCCACCGGCTCCCTCAAGCACCGCCTGGCCCGCTCGCTGTTCCTCTACGCCCTGTGCAACGGCTGGGTGCGGCCCGGCCGCCCGGTCATCGAGGCGTCCAGCGGTTCGACCGCCGTGTCGGAGGCGTACTTCGCCAAGCTGATCGGCGTCCCGTTCATCGCGGTGATGCCCCGCACCACCAGCCCGGAGAAGTGCCGGCTGATCGAGTTCCACGGCGGCGAGTGCCACTTCGTCGACGACCCGATGAAGATGTACGAGGAGTCGGCCTCGCTCGCCGAGCGCACCGGCGGCCACTACATGGACCAGTTCACGTACGCCGAGCGGGCCACGGACTGGCGCGGCAACAACAACATCGCCGAGTCGATGTTCCAGCAGCTGCGCCTGGAACGGTTCCCGGAGCCCACCTGGATCGTGGCGACCGCGGGTACCGGCGGCACCTCCGCCACCATCGCCCGCTACGTGCACTACATGCAGTTCGACACCCGCATCTGCGTGCCCGACCCGGAGAACTCGGTGTTCTTCGACGGCTGGACCCGCCACGACCCGGACGTCATCGGCGACTGCGGCTCCCGCATCGAGGGCATCGGCCGCCCGCGCATGGAGCCCAGCTTCGTGCCCGGCGCGATCGACCGGATGATGCGGGTCCCGGACGCGGCCAGCGTGGCCGCCTGCCGGGCCCTGGAGCAGGCCATCGGCCGCAAGGCGGGCGGCTCGACCGGCACCGGCCTGTGGTCCGCGCTGAAGATCGTCTCCGAGATGGTGGCGGAGGGGCGCCGCGGCAGCGTGGTCACCCTGCTGTGCGACCCGGGCGACCGGTACCTCGACAAGTACTACTCCGACGACTGGCTGGCGGCGCAGGGCCTGGACATCGCCCCCTACGCCGCGACCCTGCAGACCCTGCTGACGACCGGGGTCTGGCGCGAGCCGACCGCCTGACCGGCGGTCCCGGGTGCGCGGACGGCCCGTCCGGGGGGCCGGCCGTCCGCGCACCCACCTTCCGTCCGGCCGTCCGCGTGCCGGCCGTCCGGGCTCCGGGCTCCGGGCCGCAGGGCGGCCGCCTACGCCCGTTGCCCCGCCAGCCGCGCGTCGAGCGTCCGGACGGCCGTACGGAAGGACAGGCCGAGGCCGGGCCGGGCGGCGGCGAGGGCCAGCCGGAACGGGGCCGGACCGTCGGCCGCGAAGGTCCAGCGGACCTGGGTGCCCCCAGCGGCGGCGGTCAGCCGCCACTCCTCCAACAGGGCGCGCACCCCGGGCACGTTGGTGGTGTCCACCCGGTAGGCGTACCGGCGCTCCGGCTCCGCCGCCATGACCGTCTCCTGGAACCGGACGCCGCCGCGCAGCACCACCTCCCGGCCCGCCCCGCCGTGCGTGGGCCGGGCCAGCGACACCGCGCCGAACCACTGCGACCAGCCCGCCACGTCCTCGGCCAGCGCCCGGTACACCGCCTGCGGCGCCGCCGTCACCCGTGTCTCGAACGCGAGCCGCACCGGAGCGGTCCCGGCGAAGTCCAGCCCTACGGGCCGCAGTGCGCGAGCCATGACGGGTACCCCCTGCGCGGTCGGATCGGCGGACGTGCGCGCACACCTTAGCCGTCGGCCCGTCAGATGTCTCCCGCCGGAGCCGTGCTGACGGACCGCCGCCGGATCCCCGCACCGACCCCCCGCACCGACCCCCCGCACCGACCCCGCCCCGACCCCCCGCCCCGACCCCCGCCCCGACCCCCGCCCCGACCCCCGCCCCGACCCC
>NZ_RPRY01000309.1 GCF_003949795.1 Streptomyces sp. WAC06614 | reverse complement strand
CCCCGACGCGCTGCGCGGCCCGCAGGCCCCGTGGCCCGCCGCGCCCGTCCCTCCCGTCAGGCCTCGTACGGGCGGGCCGGCCACGGGGCCTGCGGGCCGCGCAGCGCGTCGGGGCCGCCGCCCGCGAGGGCGGCCGCCAGCGCCAGGACACCGGTCACCAGGCCGGGGTTGTGCACCTCGCCGGCGAGCACCTTGCCGACCAGCTCGCCGAGCGGAACCCGGGCCAGCTCCATGTCGGCCTCCTCCTCGGCGACCTCGTAGCGCTCGCCCTCGGCCTCGGCGAGCCCGCGGGCGAGGAAGATCCGGATCGCCTCGTCGGAGCCGCCGGGCGAGGCGTAGAAGTCGACCAGCACCCGCCAGTCCTCCGCCTTGACGTGCGCCTCCTCGTACAGCTCGCGCTGGGCGGCGAGCAGCGGGTTCTCGCCGGGTACGTCGAGCAGTCCGGCGGGCAGCTCCCACAGCCGGTGCCGGACCGGGTGCCGGTACTGGCGCAGCACCAGGACGCGGTCCTCCTCGTCCAGGGCGAGCACGCACACCGAACCGGGGTGCACCTGGTAGTCCCGGCGCGCCGTCGATCCGTCCGGCATCCGCACCCGGTCGGAGGAGACGGCCGTCTTCGCACCCTGGAAGGGGCGCTCGACCGAGACGACCTCCCAGCTCTCCGGCGTATCCCTGATGTCCATGACGGCAGACCCTCCTGCGAACGCGCGACAGCCGGGGTACACGGTCGTACCCCGGCTGCCTACGGTATGCGGGAACCCTACTCGGCGGTCTGCCGGCGCTCGATCGCCGCCTTCACCAGGCCCGCGAACAGCGGGTGCGGGCGGGTCGGGCGGGAGCGCAGCTCCGGGTGGGCCTGGGTGGCCACCAGGTAGGGGTGCACCTCGCGGGGGTACTCGACGTACTCGACGAGCTTGTTGTCCGGGGAGGTGCCGGAGAAGACGATGCCCGCCTTCTTCTCCAGCTCGCCGCGGTAGGCGTTGTTGACCTCGTAGCGGTGGCGGTGGCGCTCGTCCACGTACGCCTGGTCGCCGTAGACCTCGCGCACGATGGAGCCCTCGGCGAGCTTCGCCGGGTACATGCCCAGGCGCATGGTGCCGCCCAGGTCACCCGCGCCCTCGACGAAGGCGAGCTGCTCCTCCATGGTCGAGATGACCGGGTGGGGGGTGGAGGCGTCGAACTCGGTGGAGTTGGCCTCGGGGATCCCGGCGAGGTTGCGGGCGGCCTCGATGACCACGCACTGCAGACCCAGGCACAGGCCCAGCAGCGGGATCTTGTGCTCGCGGGCGTAGGTGATCGCGCCGACCTTGCCGTCGACACCGCGGTCGCCGAAGCCGCCGGGCACGCAGATCGCGTCCACGCCGGTCAGCTGGGCGGCGGCACCGGCCGGGGTCTTGCAGTCGTCCGAGGTGACCCACTTGATCTTGACGCGGGCGCGGTTGGCGAAACCGCCGGCGCGCAGCGCCTCGGTGACCGACAGGTAGGCGTCGGGCAGGTCGATGTACTTGCCGACGAGCGCGACCTCGACCTCGTGGTCGGGGTTGTGGACGCGGTCGAGGAGGTCCTCCCAGACGGTCCAGTCCACGTCGCGGAACGGCAGGTCGAGCTTGCGCACGACGTACGCGTCCAGGCCCTCGGTGTGCAGCACCTTCGGGATGTCGTAGATCGACTTGGCGTCGATCGCGGCGACCACCGCGGCCTCGTCCACGTCGCACATCAGCGAGATCTTGCGCTTGATGGAGGTGGGGACGTCCCGGTCGGCGCGCAGCACGATGGCGTCGGGCTGGATACCGATGTTGCGCAGCGCGGCGACGGAGTGCTGGGTCGGCTTGGTCTTCAGCTCGCCGGAGGGGCCGATGTAGGGCAGCAGCGAGATGTGCACGACGAAGACGTTGTCGCGGCCGACCTCGTGGCGGACCTGGCGGACGGTCTCCAGGAACGGCAGCGACTCGATGTCGCCGACCGTGCCGCCGACCTCGGTGATGACGACGTCGACGTCCTCGGTCGCCATGCGGCGGATGCGGTGCTTGATCTCGTTGGTGATGTGCGGGATGACCTGCACCGTGTCACCGAGGTACTCGCCGCGCCGCTCCTTGGCGATGACCTGCGAGTAGACCTGGCCGGTGGTGACGTTGGCCGAGCCGTCGAGGTCGACGTCGAGGAAGCGCTCGTAGTGGCCGATGTCCAGGTCGGTCTCGGCGCCGTCGTTGGTGACGAACACCTCGCCGTGCTGGAACGGGTTCATCGTGCCCGGGTCGACGTTCAGGTACGGGTCGAGCTTCTGCATCGTGACCCGCAGGCCGCGCGCCTTGAGCAGGGCACCCAGGCTGGAGGCCGTCAGGCCCTTGCCGAGGGACGAAGCGACACCCCCGGTGACGAAGATGTGCTTGGTCGTCATGGATTTGGGCGGCATCGCCAAGAGGGGGCTCCCGTGGTCGCGAGGTGAGGTGCGTCCGGCCGTCTCTCCCGTTTCCGGGGGTGCCGAAGCTGCGGTTTCGGGGCCGCTGATTCGCACAGGCGGACTCCCGGTCCACGGGGTACCAGCCTATCAGCGACCTGGACGGTCCGCCTCCGGCCACGCCCGCGGCCGGTGCGCACACCCGCCCCGGGGCGGGTGTGCGGGCGGCCCCGGGGCGGGGCCGCGGGGCCGCCCGCGGGCCCGTGGGGCGCGGGGCGCGCGGGCGCGCGCCGGGGTGTCCGCCAACCAGGTGGTGGCAAGACCGTTGGTCACACCAATACTCGCCACTCTTTTGGCGGAGCCTCATTGTTCCAAGACTTAAGGAGATCACTAGGGTGCCGACATATCCTGCTCGGATATCGCTCCACATCGCCGCCCGAGCAGTCCGGCTCGTCCCGTGACGGCAGCACCCAGCCGCTCACGACAACCGGAGCTCGCGCGGGGGACCCTAGGACCGCGCACAACCGCGCAATGCAAGCGCCCTTCGGGGCGGACGTGGCCGTTCGACTGGAGATGCAACGTGTCCGGGCGCATCGAGGATTACGCACTGATCGGGGACATGCAGACCGCCGCACTGGTCTGCCGGGACGGCTCGGTGGACTGGTTGTGTCTGCCACGCTTCGACTCCCATGCCGTCTTCGCGGCGCTCCTCGGCACGGAGGAACACGGCTTCTGGCGGATCGGGCCGGCGTACGCGCCCGGCAGCGAGATCCCCCGGGCGACCAGCCGCCGCTACCGCGGCGACTCGCTGGTGCTGGAGTCGGAGTTCGAGACCCCCCGCGGCACCGTCCGCGTGATCGACTTCATGCCGCCCCGCGAGGACCACGCCCCCCAGCTCGTCCGCATCGTGGAGGGCGTCAGCGGCCGGGTCCCGATGCGGTCGGCCCTGCGCATGCGGTTCAGCTACGGCCGGGTGGTGCCCTGGGTGCACAAGGTCGACGGGCGCACCGTCGCCGTGGCCGGCCCCGACTCGGTCTGGCTGGACACCGACGCGCAGACGTACGGCAAGGACCTCACCACGTACGCCGACTTCACCGTCGGCCCCGGCGACCGGATCGCCTTCTGCATCAGCTGGCAGCCCTCGCACAAGGAGCCCCCGGAGACCCCGGACGCCGAGGCCGCCCTGGAGGCCACCGCCGAGTTCTGGCGCGAGTGGGTCGAGCACTGCACGTACCACGGCCCGTACCGGGAGGCCGTGATCCGCTCGCTGATCACCCTCAAGGCGCTGACGTACGGCCCGACCGGCGGCATCGTCGCCGCGCCCACGACCTCCCTGCCCGAGGAGATCGGCGGGGTGCGCAACTGGGACTACCGCTACACCTGGCTGCGCGACGCGGCGATCACCCTCTCCTCGCTGCTGCGCACCGGCTACCGCGAGGAGGCCCGCGCCTGGCGCGAGTGGCTGCTGCGCGCGGTCGCCGGCGACCCGGAGAACCTCCAGATCATGTACGGCATCGCGGGCGAGCGCGAGCTCGGCGAGACCGAGCTGGACTGGCTGCCCGGGTACGAGAACTCCCAGCCGGTCCGGGTCGGCAACGGCGCCGCCCACCAGCTCCAGCTCGACGTCTACGGCGAGGTCACCGAGGCCCTGCACCTGGGCCACATGACCGGCCTGGCCCGCAGCGACTACGCCTCCCTGCTCCAGCTCAAGCTGATCCGCTACCTGGAGGCCCACTGGAACCAGCCCGACGAGGGCATCTGGGAGGTCCGCGGCCCGCGCCGGCACTTCGTGCACTCCAAGGTGATGGCCTGGGTGGCCGTGGACCGCACCATCAAGCTGATCGAGTCCGGGGACGCGGACGGCCCGCTGGAGCGCTGGCGCGAGCTGCGCGACGAGATCCACCGGGACGTGTGCGAGAAGGGCTACGACAAGGAGCGCAACACCTTCACCCAGTCCTACGGCTCCAAGGAGCTCGACGCCTCCCTGCTGCTGATCCCGCAGGTCGGCTTCCTGCCGCCCGACGACAAGCGGGTGATCGGCACCGTCGAGGCGATCCAGCGCGAGCTGTCCACCCCCGACGGGTTCATCCTGCGCTACCCGACCGCCGGCGACGAGGCGGGCGTGGACGGCCTGGAGGGCGACGAGGGCGCGTTCCTGGCCTGCTCCTTCTGGATGGCCGACGACCTGGCGATGATCGGCCGGGTCGACGAGGCACGCCGGCTGTTCGAGAAGCTGCTGTCGCTGCGCAACGACCTCGGGCTCCTCGCGGAGGAATGGGACCCGCGGCTCCAGCGGCAGGTGGGCAACTTCCCGCAGGCCTTCAGCCACGTCCCCCTGATCGACACCGCCCTGCGGCTCACGGCGAGCGGGGCGTACGGGGGCTGACTAGCCTGAAGGTATGTCTGGCTCGAAGGCGGGCGCGGCACTGGCCGCGCTCCGCGAGGATCTCTCAGGCGACGTCTTCGCCCCCGGCGACGAGGGGTACGACGGGGCGAGGGTCGTCTTCAACGCCATGGTCGACCGGCGGCCCGCCGTGATCGCGCAGTGCGCGAGCGAGGCCGACGTGGTCACGGCCGTGCGCTTCGCGCGGGAGCTGGACCTGCCCGTCGCCGTGCGCGGCGGCGGGCACAGCGTCTCCGGCTCCGCGCTCGGCGACGGCGCCCTCGTGGTGGACCTGCGCCGGCTGAACGAGGTGACGGTCCATCCGGCGGCCCGCGCGGTACGGGTCGGCGGCGGGGCCACGATGAGCCATCTGGACCGGGCCTGCCAGCCGTACGAACTGGCCACCACCGGGGGCCGGGTCTCCACGACCGGGGTGGGCGGGTTCGTGCTGGGCGGCGGCTCGGGATGGCTGGACCGCAAGTGCGGGCTGGCGGTGGACAACCTGCTGGGCGTGGACCTGGTCACCGCCGACGGCGAGCAGGTCACGGCCACCGCCGAGGACCGGCCGGAGCTGTTCTGGGCCCTGCACGGCGGCGGCGGGAACTTCGGCGTGGCCACCTCGATCACGCTGCGCCTGCACGCCCTGCCGCAGATGTCGGTGGCGTTCCTGCTGTACCTGCCGGAGCACGGCCCCGAGGTGCTGCGCACCTACCGGGACCTCATCGAGGCCGGCCCGGCCGAGGCGAGCGGCGCCGTGGTGTACCTGACCGGCCCGCCGGAGGACTTCGTACCGCCGCCTCTGGTCGGGCAGTTGCTGGCCGGGGCGATCCTGACGTACGCGGGCCCCGAGGACGAGATGCGCAAGCTGGCGCAGCCGCTGCTGGCGATCCCGCACGAGGTCGAGCTGGTCGTGCCCACCCCGTACGCCGACCTGCAGTGCATGTTCGACGACCCGCCGGGGATGCGGAACTACTGGTCGGCCGAGTACCTGACCGGGGCGCCGGACGCGTTCGTCGACGTGTTCTGCGCGCTGGGCACCGAGATGCCGTGGCCGACCGCGAGCCAGCACCTGGTGTTCCCGCAGGGCGGCGCGATCGCCGACGGCCCGGCCGACTGGCCGGTGCCGTACCGGGACGCCCCGTGGGGCGTCCACCCGTTCGGAGTCTGGGCCGACCCGGCGGACGACGACCGCGTCCGCGACTGGGTCACGGACGTCCGGCGCGCCGTCCGTCCGTGGAGCACCGGCGCGGTGTACCTGAACTTCACCGGGGACGAGGGCGGGGACCGGGTGGTCGCGGGGCTGGGCAGCGAGAACATGCGGCGCCTGGGCGAGGTGAAACGGACCTACGACCCCGACAACGTCTTCCGTTTCAACCACAACATCACACCCCTGTAGCGGCCGGAACCGGCCGGAAGGTACCGTCCCGCGACATGGACAACCAGGGCGGGATCACCGTTCAACGAGCTCTTGAGCTGCCCGGACTGCGCAGCGGGCTGCCCGAGGTGGTGGCCTGCGCCGACCGGCTGGGCCGGACCGTGCGGTGGGTGCACGCGGGCGAGGTCCCCAACATCGCGTCCCTGCTCAAGGGCGGCGAACTGCTGCTGACCACCGGGCTGGGCCTGGGCACCCGGCCCGCCGAGCAGCGCGCCTTCGTGCGCCGGCTCGCCGACCGGGGCATCGCCGCGCTGGTGGTGGAACTCGGCCCGCGGTTCACCCGGCTGCCCGCGACCCTGGTGGACACCGCGCGGGCGGCCGGACTGCCGCTGGTCCAGCTGCACCGCGAGGTTCCGTTCGTGGCGGTCACCGAGGAGGTCCACACCGAGATCGTCAACGGCCACTACGCCCTCCTCCAGCGCGCCGAGGAGGTCCACCGGCGCTGCACCGAGGCGCTGCTCGGCGGCGGGGGCATCCCCCAGGTGCTGCGGATCCTGGCCGACTTCACCGCCAACCCGGTCTTCCTGGAGACCCCCGACGCCCAGCTGCTCTACGCGGCGGGCAGCAGCGCCGGGGACCCGGGCGCCGACCCCCTCCAGGTCTGGGAGGGACTGCGCGGCCAGCGCGGCGAGGCACCGCCGTCGAACGCCGTGGTGGTCGACGTCCCCGGCGGCGGTCCCGGCACGGCGGCGGTCCGCGCCCGGCTGGTGCTGCTGGGCGTCTCCGCCCCCCTGCTGCCGGTGCACCGGATGGCGGCGGAACGCACGGCGGGCGTCCTGGCGGTGGTCCTGATGCAGGCCCGCCAGGAGGAGGAACTCGCGGCGCGCGGCCGCGGCGACTTCCTCAGCGACCTGGCGGAGGGCCGCATCTCGGCGGAGGACGCACCGGCCCAGGCCCGCGTCCTCGGCTTCAAGCCCGGCACCGGCCCGCTGCTGCCGGTGGTCATGCGGCTGGCGTCCGACCTGGGCGCGGCGGGGAACTGGTCGGTGCTGGCCCGGGCGGTCTCGGAGGAGCTGTCCTCGGTGGGCGTCCCGGTCCTGCTGGGCGTGCGCCCGGTGGAGGGCCGGGTCCCGCTGCTGGTGGCGCTGCGCTCGGAGTCGGAGCGTACGGCGGTGGCCGACCGGGTCGCTGCGGCGCTGCGGGCCGGGGTGGAACGGGCGGGCCTGCACCGCGCCGGCTCCCCGCCCGCGGTGGTGGTCGGCGTGGCCGGCGGCTGGGCCGCGGCCTCCTCGGGCCTGCGCCACGCCGCCGAGACCGCCACCGCCGCCCAGGGGCTGCCGCCGCGCCCCTGGTACGACGCCCGCCGCCTGGACATCGACCTGCTGCTGTGGCGGCTGCGCGAGCACCCGGACCTGGCGGCCTTCGTCGACCGCGCGATCGGCGCCCTGCGCGTGCACGACACCACCTCCCGCCCCCCGCTGCTGCCCACCCTGGAGACGTACCTGGCCCATGCGGGCCGCAAGGCGGAGACGGCCCGCGAACTCCACCTGAACCGCCAGACCCTGTACAACCGCCTGGCCCGCATCGCCGAACTCCTGGGCACCGACCTGGACGACCCGGAAACCGTCCTCTCCCTGAGCCTGGCCCTGAGAGCCCGCCGCCACACCCCGACGACCTAGCGACGGGGCCGCATTGCCCCACCCTCCGCGCCGGCCTGGTGCCGGGGGACGCGTTCCCAC
>NZ_RPRY01000308.1 GCF_003949795.1 Streptomyces sp. WAC06614 | reverse complement strand
GGGTGAGGGTGCTCCGGGGGAGCGACGTGTTCACGGGGCCGGTCCGACCGGTGGCGGTGGCGGCCCGTCGTAGCGGCCGGCGACCGCATACAGGGCTCGCAGCAGGCCGTCCGCGGTCATCGGGGTACGCCCGCCGGGTGCCACGTACGGCACGACGGGCATCGCGCCGACGTCCGACCAGCGCAGCCGCCCGCCGGCGTCGAGGAAGCTGCGGCTGCGGCCGGCGTTGTCCGGGTGCAGGCAGTACGGGACGTCCAGCACGCCCCGCGCGAACGCGGAGCGCAGCGCCCGCCCGGGGTCCTCGGACAGCTCCAGCACGGCCTCCACGAAGGCCCGGGCCTCGCGGTAGACCTCGCTGTCGTCGACGTCCTCCGACGCAGCGCCGGGGGCGTCCTCCTGACGTTCGGTCAGGGCCGCGACGGCCGCCGCCGTCTCCAGCGCCCGCACGTTCTCCTCGACCGTGGGGATCCGGTGCGCCTCCGCGGCCGTCTTCACGATCAGACGCTGCGCCCCGGCCCGTACGGCGAGCCGGGCCGAGGCCTCCAGCAGCCGGGTGGCGCCGTGCTCGGTGTGCGGGAACACCCCCATGTAGGTGTAGAGCACCACGTGCCGGTCCACGTCCGCGGGCAGGAACTCGTCGGCCAGCCGGCGCAGCGCCCGGACCGCCTCCTCGTCCTGCCCGGGGTCGGTCTGCTGCGCGTAGCTCAGGGAGACGCTGCGGATGCCGTGCCGGACGAAGAACAGCCCCTCCAGCAGGCTCAGCGCCACCAGCAGGCCGGGCGGGCAGAGCTGGCCGAGCATGCAGCCGCCGAAGCTCTCCAGGTGCGGCACCCGCGGGGCCGGCACCAGGGTGGCGAGCAGTTCGCAGCAGCGGGCCCAGTTGTCCACGGACTCCGCCAGCGGCGTACGCCCGTACGGCAGGCAGTACGACACGGGTCCGCCCTCGGTGGAGTCCAGCCCGGCCGCCGCCAGGGCGCGCACGATGGCCTCCGGCCGCGAGGAGCCGTGCCGGACCTGGACGGGGAAGCCGGGGTCCAGGACCCCGTCGAGCACGTCCCGGGTCAGCCCGGCCGGGTGGGTGGCGATGGGGTAGCCGTTGAGCGGGGTGCCCTCGACGAGGGCGGCCCGCGCGGCCGCGAGGTCGCCGACCCGGGTGTAGCTGTCGATGGTCAGGGTGCCGACCGTGGTGGCCACGGCCGCCCGGGTCCGCTCCAGCCCGGCCCGCATCCGGCGCGGGTCGCAGAACCCCATCCGGGGCTGGACCACGAGTCGGCCGGCGGCGGCCGCGGCGGCGACGAAGCCCCCGAACGACGGGGCCACGACGGGTGCGGGAAGGGTGGCGGCGGTGCTCATGCGACGGCCAGCCGGTCGAAGGCGGTGTCCAGGAAGCGGCGCAGCGCGCCGGTGTCCCCGTCGTCGAACACGGCCGTGCAGCCGGCCTCCAGCAGTTGTTCGCGCTGCCCGGGATCGGCCGCGCCGGCCACGCCCAGCTTGCCGCCGATGACGACGGGCAGGTGCGGGTCGGCCGCCCGCACGGCGCGGACGGCGCTCAGGCCGTCGCGGTACCCGTGGCCGTTCACGCTGCTGAGCACCACCAGATCGGGCCGCCGCGCCGCGCAGGCCGCGGTCAGCAGGTCGTCGGTGACGCACGGGCCCAGGTTGTCCACGGGGTGGCCCAGCTCCTCCAGGAACAGCTGGAGGTAGACGAGGTTCCACGTATGGGAATCCGAGGCCGTTCCGGCCAGCAGGATGTTCACATTCCGTCGTCGCATGCTCAGAAATATAGGAACCGCCGGACCCCCCGAGGGGAAGTTCCGGCGGCAGTATGGCGGAATGAAGAGGGATTTTTTGAGCGGTGCGCGGGGCGGCCCGGGAAAGGGGAACGGCCGTGCCCCGCGAAATTCGCGGGGCACGGCCGGCGGGTGTCGGGACAGAAATTCCCGGACGGTCAGGCGTACTGGGCCAGCAGGCTCAGCGGGCGGATGTCGGTCCAGTTCCGCTCCACGTACTCCAGGGCGCCGGCGTGCGGGCCCGGGCCCCAGACGATGTCCCAGCCTGCGGGAACGTCCGCGAAGACGGGCCACAGGGAGTGCTGGCCCTCGTGGTTGACCACGACGTGGAAGGTGCCCTCGGTGTCGTCGAAGGGATTGGTCATGACAGGCTCCTCAATTTCTCGGAAAGGATACGGCCGATCAGGGCGAGCGGTTCGGGTTCTCCCATTCGGGTGTGGGGAACCCCGATCATGTGGTTCTCGACGGTGCCGTCGACGTAAGGAATCCAATTCTCTACGAGGGTGTTCTCCGTTTCCCCGTCCTCCAGTGCGGCCAGGAACACCAGATCGGTCTTCACCGGGCGCGGCGCATAAAGGTTCATGATTTCGGCGTGGTTGATGGAGGCGCCGATCACCGAGCGGATCTCGTCGTCGGAGAAGGCCCCCAGCACCGGGTCCTTCAGCCGGACCAGGTCGATGAGCGCCGCCACGTCGAAGGGGGCGTCCTCGGGCTCGTCCGAGGCGTCGCCGACGAGCATGTCCCGCTTCTGCGCCGGGGTCATCCGGCGCCGCACCGGCTCGGTCGGCAGCAGGTGCACGTCCATCATCGCCAGCAGGTCCGTGCGCTCGCCCAGCTCGGCCAGCCGGACGGCCAGCGCGTGGGCGACCGTACCGCCGAAGGACCAGCCGAGGAACCGGTACGGGCCGTGCGGCTGCACCTCGCGGATCAGCGGCAGGTAGTCCTCCACCATCTCCTCCACCGACGCGGGGGAGTGGCCCAGCTCGCCGAGCGCCCGCGCCTGGATGGCGTACAGCGGCTGCTCGGGGCCCAGGTGCGGGGTGAGGCCGGCGTACGTCCAGCCGACGCCGGTGCCCGGGTGGAGGCAGAACAGCGGGGGCCGGGTGCCCTTCGTCTGCAGCGGCAGCACCACGCCCATCGGGTCGAAACCGGTGGGCTCGTCCGCCAGCAGACCGGCCACGGTCGGCGTGCGGAACAGGTCCCGTACGCCCAGCTCCAGGCCGAGCACCGCCCGCATCCGGCTGATCAGGCGCACGCCCAGCAGCGAATGCCCGCCCAGGGTGAAGAAGTTGTCGTCGATCCCGACCTGCTCCACCCCGAGCACCTCGGCGAACAGCCCGCACAGCAGCTCCTCGCGCGGGGTGCGCGGGCCCCGGCCGGCGGCCCGTTCGGCCGGTGCGGGCGCGGGGAGCGCCTTGCGGTCGGGCTTGCCGTTGACGGTCAGCGGGATCGCGTCCAGCAGCACCGCGGCCGACGGCACCATGTGCTCGGGCAGTTCGTCCGCCGCCCAGCGCAGCAGGCCCTCGCCCGTCAGCTCGTACCCGGCACGCGGGACCGCGTACGCCACCAGCCGCTTGCCGCCGGGGCCGTCCTCGAACACCACGACCGCGACCTGCCCCACCCCCGGGTGCCGGGCCAGCGTGGCCTCGATCTCGCCCGGCTCGATCCGGAACCCGCGCAGCTTGATCTGGCCGTCGGCCCGTCCCAGGAAGCGCAGTTCGCCCTCGGGCGTCCAGCACACCAGGTCGCCCGTCCGGTACATCCGGCCGCCGTCACCGCCGAACGGATCGGCCACGAACCGCTCGGCCGTCAGCCCCGGCCGGCCGATGTAGCCGCGCGCCACCTGGGTGCCCGCGATGTACATCTCGCCCGCCACGCCCGTCGGCACCGGCCGCAGCCGCCCGTCCAGCACGTAGATCCGGGTGTTGTCCAGCGCCGCACCCAAGTACACGCCCTGCACGGTGCGTTCGGCGACGGTGAAGCGCTGCTGGTGGGAGGCGAACGTGGTCTCCGTCGGACCGTAGCTGTGCACCAGCACCGTGTCCGGGCAGTGCGTCAGCACCCGCTGGAGCGCGCTCGGCGAGGCCACGTCACCACCGGTCCACACCTCGTCGAGCAGTTTGAGCGTGTCCAGGCCCTCGTCGGCCATGATGTGGAACAGGCCCATCGTGAAGTACGCGGCCGTCACCCCGTACGCGCGCACCGTGTGGTCGATCTCCGCCAGGTCCGTGCCGTCGCCCGGGCAGATCACCAACTGGCCACCGCCCAGCAGCGGCACCCACAGCTCGTACGTCGAGGCGTCGAAGCCGATCGCCGAGTGCACCAGCATCCGGCGGTGGTGCTCCAGGTTCCAGCAGCGGTCCGTGACCAGCTCCACCACGTTGCGGTGGGTCACCCCGACCCCTTTGGGCCGGCCGGTCGAGCCCGAGGTGAACATCACGTACATCAGCGCGTCCTCGCCGACGCGGACGCCCGGGTCTCCGGTGCGGTCCCGGTCCACCACGCCCGGCGCGTCCACCGCCAGCACCCGCACCCCGGCCGCGGCCTCCGCCGCCACCGACGGCGAGGCACGGTGCGCCTCCAGGGTGAGCAGCACCGTCGCCCCGGTGTCCTCCCCGATCATCCGCACCCGCGCCTCCGGCAGCCGCGGGTCCATCGGCACGTACGCGGCCCCGCACTTGAGCACCGCCAGCGCGGCCACCAGCAGCAGCGGCGTACGGTCCATCAGGACGCCCACCGCCCCGTCCCGGCCGACCCCCGCGTCCAGCAGGGCGTGGGCCAGGGCGTTCGCCCGGGCGTCCAGCTCGGCGTAGGTGACCTGTTCGTCGCCGTACGACAGCGCCACCCGGTCCGGGGTGCGCCGGGCCTGCTCCGCGAACCGCTCGTGCACCAGCCCGCAGGCGGCCGACGGCACGGCCGTGTCGTTGTACTCGGCCAGCAGCCGGAACTCCTCCTCGGCGGAGAGCAGTCGGATGTCCCCGATCCGCTGCGCCTGGTCCTCGGCGACCGCCCGCAGCGTCCGCTCCAGGTGCGCCGCCAGCATCGCGGCGGTCCCCGCGTCGTACAGATCGGTCGCGTACTCCAGTACGCCGCCCAGCCCGGCGGCGGAGCCGTCCCCGGCCCGGGTCTCGCGCAGCGACACGGTCAGGTCGAACTTGGTGAACCCCGACTCGGTGCCCAGCGGGGTGCCCGCCAGGGCCGAGCCCGCCACCGTCTCCGGCTCGGCCGGCTGCACCTGCACGATCGTCTGGACCAGCGGGTGGCGGGCGGTGGAGCGGGCCGGGTTGAGCCGCTCCACCAGCAGGTCGAACGGCAGCTCCTGGTGGGCGAAGGCCGCCAGGTCCGTCTGCCGGACCCGGTCCAGCAGCTCCCCGAACTCCGGGTCGCCGGAGGTGTCGCAGCGCAGCACCAGGGTGTTGACGAAGAACCCGACCAGGTCGTCGAGCACCTCGTCGTCACGGCCCGCGACCACCGTGCCCAGCGGCAGGTCGGTGCCCGCGCCGTGCCGGGTCAGCACCGCCGCCAGCGCCGCCTGCACCACCATGAACAGGGTCGCCCCGTGCTCCAGCGCGAGCTGCTCCAGCCGGGCGTGCACCGTCGCGTCGAGGGCGACCGGCACCGCCGCCCCGCGCCGGGAGGCCTCGGCCGGACGGGTCCGGGCCGGGGTCGGCTCCAGCACCTCCGGAGCGCCGGCCAGGGTCTGCCGCCAGAACGCCACGTGGTCCTCGGCGGCCTCGCCGCCCAGGGCGGCCTGCTCCCACAGCGTGTAGTCGGTGTACTGCACCGGCAGCGGCCGCCAGGCGGGCGCCGCGCCGTCCGCCCGGGAGGCATAGGCGGTGGCCAGATCGTGCAGCAGCGGCCCGGTGGACCAGCCGTCGGCGGCGATGTGGTGCACCAGCAGGACGAGGATCTGACGCTGACCGTCACCGTCAACGTCACCGTCGGTGCCCTGCTCCGTGATCAGGGTGGCGCGCAGGGGCAGGTCGGCCGCGAGGTCGAAGACGTGCCCCGCCGCCGCGTCCAGGGCCTGCTCCGTGCCGTCGGCCGGGCAGGTGACCAGGTCCAGCGTCGGGCGGGCGGCGTCCCCGGTCAGCACCTGCTGGTACGGCTCGCCCTCGACCGCCGGGTAGACCGTCCGCAGCACCTCGTGCCGGCCGGCCACATCGGCCAGGGCCTCGGCGAGCACGGCCGGATCCAGTGGCCGGTCCAGCCGCAGCGCGAACGGGATCGTGTACGAGCGGCTCGGCCCCTCCAGCTGGTCCACGAACCACAGCCGGCGCTGCGCGTACGACAGCGGTATCCGTTCCGGCCGCTGCTGCGGTGCCACGGCCGCCGGTCCGGGGCGCCGCGACGGCGCGGCCTGGCCGGCCAGGCGGGCCGCCAGCTCCCGCGGGGTGGGGGCGAGGAACAGGTCCCGGATCCGGGCCTCCACGCCGAGCGTGGCGCGGATCCGGTTCACCAGGCGCACCCCGTACATCGAATGGCCGCCCACGGAGAAGAAGTTGTCGTCCGGGCCGACCTCGTCCCGGCCGATCACCTCGGCGAACAGGGTCCGCAGCAGCGCCTCGGCGTCCTGCTGCCCGGCGCCCGGGCCGGCCGCGGCGACGAGGGCCGCACGGGCCGCCTCCTCCTGGCGGGCCTGCGCCACCTGCGCGCGCAGGGCGGCCACCCGTGCCGCCTCGTCGGCGGTCAGCAGCTCCGCCGCGTCGGGGGTGGCGGGGGCGTGGGGGTCGGCGGCGGCCCGTTCCAGGGCCCGTACGAACAGGTCCAGCAGCAGCCGGGCGGTGTCCGGCTCGAACAGGTCGGCGGCGTACTGCCAGAACACCTGGAGCCCGCCGTCGCCCGGCAGCGCCACGCAGGAGGCGCTCAGGTCGAACTTGGCCGCCTCCAGGCCCGGTTCGGCGAACCGGCCGGACAGCGGTCCGGTGGCCCCGGCGCCGGATCCGTCCTCCTGGTCGGCGGTCAGCATCACCTGGAAGAACGGGTTCACGGCCAGGGCGCGCTGCGGGGCCAGGTGTTCCACCAGCAGGTCGAAGGGGAGGTCCTGGTGGGCGTAGGCGGCGAGGTCGGCGTCCCGGGCGCGCTCGACCAGTTCGGCGTACGAGGCGGCCGGCCCGGACACGTCGGTGCGCAGGACGAGCGTGTTGACGAAGAACCCCACCAGCCCGTCCAGGGCCTCGTCGCCGCGGCCCGCGACCGGGGTGCCGATCGCCAGGTCCTCCCCGGCACCCACGGCGGCCAGGGCCAGGGCCAGCGCGGGCTGGAGCACCATGAGCAGGCTCGCCCCGTGCGCGTCGCCGAGCGCGGTGAGCCAGCGCAGCGCGTCCGCGTCGAGCCGGGCGGTGACGGTGGCGCCGGTGCCGGTCGGCTCGGCCGGGCGGGGGCGGTCGGCGGGCAGGTCCAGCACGGTCGGCATGCCGTCCAGCGCGGCCCGCCAGTGCGCGAGCAGCGCGGCCGGGTCCTCCAGCAGCTCCTGCTGCCACAGGGTGTAGTCGGCGTACTGCACCGGCAGCGGCTCCCGTTCGGGCGCCCGGCCGGCCCGGCGGGCGGCGTAGGCCGTTCCGAGGTCGTGCAGCAGCGGGCCGACGGACCAGCCGTCGGTGGCGATGTGGTGGGTGGACAGGACCAGGGTCGCGGTGGTGGTGCCCGCCTTGTCGTCCTCCGGCGCCCCGAGGAAGAGGGCAGCCCGCAGCGGCAGTTGGCGTGACAGGTCGAAGGTGGCGGCGGTGAAGCCCGCCACCTCGCGGTCGAGTGCGCCGGCCGGGCAGGTCCGGACGAGGAGGGGGACCGGCGGGGCGTCGAGGACGTGCTGGTACGGCTCCCCGTCCACGGCCGGGTAGACGGTGCGCAGCACCTCGTGCCGCTCGACCAGGTCCCCGAGCGCGGCGGCCAGCGCCTCGGCGTCGGGCACCTCGTCCAGGCGCAGGACCACGGGCAGGTGGTAGGTGGCGGAGGGGCCCTCCAGCCCGGCGAGGAACCACAGCCGGCGCTGCGCGTACGACAACGGCACCCGGTCCTCGGCGGGCAGCGGCACGCCGTCGAACACGTCGAAGGCGGGGTCGGGGGTGGCCGCGCCACCGCCCACCCCCCCCCCCACCCCCCCCTCCGCGGGTTCCACCGCCGCCCGCCGCCCCCCGCACACCGCCTGCCGCTGTCGCCCCCGCCGCGCCCGCCCTGGCCGCCCCGCGGGCTGCTGCGCCCCCCCGCCACCCGCCAC
>NZ_RPRY01000307.1 GCF_003949795.1 Streptomyces sp. WAC06614 | reverse complement strand
CCGCCAGACGGTCGAACCCGTTCCGAGGGCCACGCAGAACGCCACGGCCGGGCGGTGGTGGCGTTCTGCGTGGCCCTCGGAACGGGTTCGACCGTCTGGCGGAATACCCCCGGGGGGTATACCGTTGCGACTCGTGAGCCCGGGGAGCCGGGCGCACCCTGGAGAGGGACGGCACGGAAAAGGGAACGGGGACGACGGTCATGGACCACACGGCACACGCACACCACACCGGCGCCGAGCACGGCCACGAGGGCCACGGGCACGGCCACGAGGGCCACGGGCACGGCCACGAGGGCCACGGGCACGGCCACGAGGGCCACGGGGGCCACGGCCACGGCGTTGTGACCTGGGGCGCCGCGGCGAAGGCCACGCTCCACTGCCTCACCGGCTGCGCCATCGGCGAGATCCTGGGCATGGTCATCGGCACCGCCCTGGCCTGGGGCAACGTGCCGACGATGATCCTGGCCATCGTGCTGGCCTTCGTCTTCGGCTACTCGCTGACGCTGCTGGCGGTCCGCCGCGGCGGCCTGGACCTGCGGGCGGCGGTCAAGGTGGCGCTGGCGGCCGACACGGTCTCGATCGCGGTGATGGAACTGGTCGACAACGGCATCGTCGCCCTGGTCCCGGGCGCCATGGACGCGCACCTCGACGAGGCCCTGTTCTGGGCGGCGCTGCTGGGTGGCTTCGTCATCGCCTTCCTGGTCACCACCCCGGTCAACAAGTGGATGATCGGCCGCGGCAAGGGCCACGCAGTGGCCCACGCCTACCACTGAGCCGCTCCTGCGGATGCGCCGCGCGCCCCGGGGCGCCATGCTGGATGCCGACACAGGGGGCCACGGCTAGGAGGGCCGAGATGTCGATGATGGACAAGCTCAAGCAGATGCTGAAGGGCCACGAGGACAAGGCCGGCCAGGGCATCGACAAGGCGGGCGACTTCGTGGACGACAGGACGCAGAACAAGTACCAGAGCCAGGTCGACACCGCCCAGGACCAGTTGAAGCGCCAGCTCGGCACGGACCGCCCCCAGGACAACCCGCCCCGCACCTGAGGCACCCGCACCTGAGATCCACCACCCAGGCCCCCGCGCCCGCACCAGCTCCGCGCGCGGGGGCCGCGGTGCGTCCGCGACCTGAAGGTCGCGGGGTTCAGGCCGCGGAGCGGAGGGCGTTGACGAGTGCGGCGCCGCGTTCGGCGTCGTCGACGCTCACGGCGAACTCGGGGCCCGGCACGCACTCACCCTCGGCGATGGCGCGCCGGATCGCTCCCGCCCGGGCCCCGACAGATCCGGATCTGGACAATAAACAAGCCCCAGGTCGCTGACCTGGGGCTGTGCAGGGGAGCGGCCGCGTACGGGTCCTGACGGCCGGTGCGGGCATCTGCCTGCTGCCTGCTGCGGTCGGCCGCCGCGGGCAGGGGCGTCCTCGCCTCAAGCATGCTCCGGGGGCGTGCCGGCTTCGGCGGCGCGGCGGTACTCGGCGTTGATGCGCTGAGCCTCCTCGAGCTGGTCCTCGAGGATGATGATGCGGCAGGCGGCCTCGATCGGGGTGCCCTGGTCGACGAGCTCGCGGGCGCGGGCGGCGATGCGCAGCTGGTAGCGGGAGTAGCGGCGGTGGCCGCCCTCGGAACGCAGCGGGGTGATCAGGCGGGCTTCGCCGATGGCGCGGAGGAAGCCCTGGGTGGCGCCGATCATCTCGGCGGCCCGGCCCATGGTGTAGGCGGGGTAGTCGTCGTCGTCGAGACGGTCGTACGAGTCGTCTGCTGTCATGGGCACCTCTCCGTGAAACGCATAGAGGGGCCCTGGTGCCAGTACTGGCACCAGGGCCCTGAAGGAACTACTACACCACCTGCCGGCCCTGATGAAGCGCCGGCCTTCTGTGTCCGCACCCCCGGCATGGTGGTTGCCGTCGGTGCGGGGATCGCAGCTGCTCGACCGAAGACCACCTCGCTATCGATGTCCCGCGGTACCCGGACTCCAGACTTCCGTCCGGGCGATCCTGATGGCGCCGTGTTCCTCCGTTCCTTCCTCGATGATCGACTTCTCCTGCTGCTTGCCGGCCGTTCGTCTCCGCCAGCTTCTGCCGTCTCTTGTGGTTACGAGAGAAAACATACCTCAACCACGGCCTGATATCTACTCCGGTGAACATAGATTTTCGTGTCCCGGCCGGGTGGACAGTCGGCTCCTGCCGCCGGACGGCGGCCTTCCGCCCGGTAGGACGACCTGTGGACGGGGCGGGGTGCCCCGTAGGATCGGGTGTCATGTCGAAGATTGACGAGCTGCTCGTCGACGTCGCCAGGCTGGTGGAGTCCGGGCAGAGCAACCAGATGTCCCTGACCGTCGTGACCGGGGGCGCTGTCATCACCGGTCGCCTGGCCCCCGAAGCGGTGTGGCGGCAGCGGGTCGCGGAGGTCCTGGCGGACTCCGACCGGCTGGCCGAGTTCTCCGCCGTCTTCGCGGCCGCGGCGGCGAAGGACGGACCGCCCACACATCTGCACTTCCACCTGGCGCGGATCCTCCAGGGCACGGTGGGGATCCCGGAGACGGGCGGGATGTACCGCGTCTCGATCGCGGACATCAGCGCCTGGACCATGGGCGACGTCAGCTACTCCGACCACTGACCCACGAAAGGACCCCACCGGCAGACGTGCCGGTGGGGTCCTTTTCGTGCAGCGACGGGTGTCAGCTCATCCGCCGAGGGAGGCTGCGACAGGTGAAGCCGAGTCGGGTCATGGCGCGGACGACTTCACCGGCCGTGAAGTCCCGGCGGTCCTGGCCTGTGACGACCTGGCCGACCTGCTTGACGGGGTAGGCGCGGCGACCGATGATCACGGACTCGCCGGTGATCTCCTCGGGTTCGGCGCCCTTCATGGAATCCAGGACGCCGGCCTTGGTGAGGTCGAAGGGGAAACGGGCGATGACACAGCGCACGATGCCTCACAAGGAGAGACGGGAAGAGGGAAGGCCGGCTCAGGTGCGGGGGGCCGTGGAGGAGGCGGACGGCCCGTGAGGGGAGAGGTCGCGCAGCCGGAGCTGGTCCGTGTAGGCGGCGCTGTCACGGACGGTGGTGAGCTGGGCCCCGGTCACCAGGCCGGTGCACTGATCGTCGTTGTCGCAGACGCGCAGGTGGCCGGTGTGGGCCCCGGCCATGACGGCCAAGGCCACTTCCACGGTCATGTCGTCGCAGACCTGCGGTGGGGCCGAGCCGTTCGTGCATGTGGGGTTCAATTCAGAACCTTTCGTGGTGCGGCACGCTGAATGGAATGCGAGAGCCGCGCGGTTCGCGCCTGGGTGCAGAAATACATACGGCTGGGGCCCGCACCCCGAAGGATGCGGGCCCCAGCCGTGCATGACGCGTCAGATTCAGGCGGGAACGATGTTCTCGGCCGTCGGACCCTTCTGGCCCTGCGCGATGTCGAAGGATACCTTCTGCCCCTCCCGGAGCTCGCGGAATCCCTGGGTCGCGATGTTCGAGTAGTGGGCGAACACGTCAGGGCCGCCACTCTCCTGCTCGATGAAGCCGAAACCCTTTTCCGCGTTGAACCACTTCACGGTGCCAGCAGCCATGTCATATCTCCTTGGGGCAGTGCAGCAGAACCCGCACTTTACGGATTCTGTGTCGCCGCGATGATGCCCCGTCCGGAAAATGACCGGAATGCAAAACACTTCGGTTTTCGGGTACCAAAACTGCAACTGATTCGACAGTAGCACGCCGGTGCAGTCCGCGCGGGTTCGGTTTTTTGCTCCGTGTGTCGCCGGTAAAAACTCTCCCGGGGGCGCCGGTCAAAATCTCTTCCCGCGAACCCAGATATCCGCACATTCGTCATGCAGGACGAGCGATCGCCCCCGGTGCCCGTGACGGCACCGGTCTTCCGGTCGTTGTCGGGGCGCATCCTTTCCGCGGCGTCGGCGGGCGGTCGCTGCGCCGGAGCGCACCCGTGTCGAGCGAGGGGGGCACATGCCCAAGGAACGCCTTGATCCCGCCCTGCTCAGGCTGTGTGGCGTTCTCGCTGTGGGTGCCTTCGCCCCGCTGCTCGACAGCACGATCGTCTCCGTCGCGGTCGACGCCCTCGCCGACGACCTCGGTGCCCCGACGACGACCGTGCAATGGGTGAGCACCGCCTACCTGTTGGCGTTCGCGATGGTCATGCCGGTGAGCGGCTGGGCCGGGGACCGGTTCGGGACGCGGCGGGTCTGGCTGGGCGCGCTGGTCCTGTTCTCCGTCGGCTCCCTGCTGTGCGCCTGCGCCTGGAGCGCCGGGTCGCTGGTCGTGTTCAGAAGTGTGCAGGGGGCCGGTGGGGGACTGATGATGCCGGTCCTGCAGACCATCGTCGTCCGGGCCAGCGGTGGCCGACAGGTCGGGCGGCTCGTCGCGGTCGTCTCGCTGCCGGCTCTCCTCGGCCCGGTCCTGGGACCGGTGTGCGGCGGGCTGCTGCTCGGGCATCTCGACTGGCGCTGGATCTTCTTCGTCAACCTGCCCGTCTGCGTGCTCGCGCTGTTCCTCGCCTGGCGAGGTGTGCCCCCGGATCCCCGGCAGCGGGCTTCCCGCCTCGATGTCGTGGGGCTGGTGCTGGTCTGCCCGGGCCTGACCGCGCTCGTGTACGGGCTCTCGCAGTGCGGCGGCCAGGACGGTGCAGGAGGAGGGCGTGTGCTCCTGCCGGTGGCGGCGGGGGTCGTCCTGGTCGTCGCGTTCGTCGGACGGAGCCTGAGGAGCGGCGCGCCCCTCATCGACATGCGTCTGTTTCGGCTGCGTTCCTTCGCCGCGACGTCGGTGCTGATGTTCGTCGGTGGTTCGACCATGTACGGCGGGATGTTCCTGCTGCCCCTGTACTGCCAGCTCGTGCTCGACAGGGGCGTCGTCGCCACCGGTCTCCTTCTCGTGCCGCAGGGCGTCGGCGCGCTGGCGGCGCGGGTGGCGGGCGTGCTCACCGACAGGATCGGGCCCCGTCCGGTCGTGGTGACCGGTCTGCTGCTGAGCGCGGTCGCGACGTGGCCCTTCGCCACCTCGGTGGGTGCGGGCTCGGTCATCGCTGCCGCCCTGTTCTTCCGTGGTCTCGGTACCAGCGCCGTCAACCTCGCCGTCACGGTCGGCGCCTATCGGGGACTGGACGACTCCCAGGTGGCGGACGCCAGCACCACGACGCGCATCCTCCAGCAACTCGGCGGCTCCTTCGGCATCGCCGCCCTCGCCGTCCTGCTCCAGCGCGGGGGCCACACCGCCCAGGCCTTCGCCCAGGCCTTCGGCCTGACGACCGCCCTCGCCCTCTGCGCCGTCATCGCGGCCGCACTGCTGCCCGGTCACCGCACCGCGGCCCCGGCGCCTCTGGTGCCGGGACCGGTCAGATGATCACCCGTCCCGTGACCTATGCCCGCACGTCCCTGTTGACCGGGCATGAACGTTGAGAGGATCCGTCACCTCACCTTCGACGGCTTCGGCTACCGGTGCCGGATCGTCGAGAACGCCGCCCCGACCACCGAGCCCGTCGTCGTCCTCGGCGGCGCTTTCCAGGACATGTACGCCTACCAGCGGCTCGAAGCGCGCTGGGCGGCGTCCGCGACCGTCGTCAGCGTGGACCTGCCGGGATCGGGCGCGGCCGACGTGCTGCCCGCCTCGTACGACTTCGACTTCCTCACCGGCGCGCTGGCGGACCTGCTGGACCAGCTGGGCGTGGGGCGGGTGAACCTCTTCGGGGCCTCCTACGCCATGCCGATCGCCTACGGCCTGGCCCAGAGGCATCCTGAGCGCGTCGCCCGCCTGGCCCTGGTGGGCGCCGCTCCCGTCTACCCGCCCGACCAGCGCGCCGCGCTGCGGACGATGGCCGACGCCCTGGAGTCGGGTGACGCCGGAGCCTACGCCCGTATGAGCATCGCGGCCCTGCTGTCCCCCGCCGAGCGGGAGGTCCACAAGCGCGCGGTCGTCACCCGCGTCCTCGCCCGCACGATGGGATCGGTCACGCAGGCCGACATCCCCCGGCATCTCGCCTCGACCTACCGTGTCATCGACTGGCAGGGGGTACGGCCGGGGGGCGTCCGGGACGTTCCGGCGCTGGTCTTCACCGGGGAACACGACAGCCTCACCCACCCCGACCTGGGACGCGAGGTCGCCGCCACCATCGCCGGAAGCGTCTTCACCCTGATCCGGGGCGCCGACCACCTCTGCCATCTCGAACGGCCGTGGGAGATGTCCGACCTGCTGGATCGCTTCTTCACCGATCGATCCCTCGACGACCTGCCGTACGTCACCCCCCTCGAACACCACGCCAGGCCGGCCGCCCTGGTCCCGTGACGGCTCCCCGGCGCCCCACGGCCACCGGTCCGCCACCGCACTCCTGCCGCCCACCTCTCAAGGGACACCGATGTCCGACCTCCGGCCCGAGACGGCCGCGACGCCCGAGTCCGCCGACCACGGCTTCGTCACCTACACGGACGCCCTCCTGCGCACCCTGGCGCGCCGTCCTGCCCTGCCGGTGATCATCTGCCCCGACCGTCGGCGGATCACCGCGGGCGAGCTGCGCGACAGCATCCACCGGCTCGCCCGAGAGCTGATCGCGCGCGGCGTCCGGCCCGGGCGGACCGTCTCCCTGCTCACCGGCAACACCCCTCAGGCGCTCGTCGCGCGCTACGCGGCCAACCTGGCCGGGGCGCGCGTGACACCCCTGTACGACGGGCTGAACGCGGACGCCCTGGCACACCTGGTGGACGTCGCCGACACCGAGCTGCTGCTGGTCGATCCGACCCGGTACGCGGACCTGGACCGGCTGGAGCCACTGGTCCACGTGCCGATGCTGGCGACGCTGGGCCCGCATCCCCGCGCCGACGACATCTGCGCGGCTGCGGCCGGGCAGCCGCCTGCGCCCGTCACCGTGCCCGTCGGCGCCGACGACGACTGGTGCATCCGGCACACGGGCGGCACCACCACCGGCCTGCCGAAGAGCCTGCAGATGAAGCACGGCCCGTACCGCCGCACCCTGGACCACCTGTGCTCCCTCGTGGGCGCCCCGCCTCGCTATCTGGCATGTACGCCGCTCACGCACATCGCGGGACTCTGGGCGGACGTGGCGCTCCTCCAAGGCGGATCCGTCGTCCTGCAGCCCGCGTTCGATCCCGGCGAGGCCCTCGCGGCGATCGAACGCGAGCGGATCACCCGGCTGTTCCTCCAGCCGCCCCTCCTGCACCAGCTCCTCGATCATCCCGCGCTGCCCGCCACCGACCTCTCCAGCGTCCGGCAGGTCACCTACGGCGGCAGCCCCGCGTCGACGTCCAGGCTGCGGCAGACCGAAAGCGTCTTCGGCAAGGTGCTGCACAGCTGGTACGGACAGAACGAGACGCTCGGGCTCACCGAAGTGGGCCCCGAAGAGCACGACCGCGTCGGCCGGCACGGACAGATCACCGTCGGCCGCGCCATGCCCGGCGTCGAACTCCGCGTCGTCGACCGGCACGGCAGCGTCCTCCCGAGCGGCGGCGAGGGCGAGATCCACGCCCGCGCCCACAGCGCCATGAACGGCTACTGGAAGCAGCCCGAACTGACCGCCCGGGTGCTGCACGACGGCTGGGTGCGCACCGGCGACATCGGCTACCTCGACGACGACGGCTACCTCTTCCTCGCCGACCGGGGCCACGACACGATCACCGTCGACGGCACCCGGGTCTACCCCAGCGAGATCGAGGAGGTGCTGACGGCCCACCCCGCCGTCGCCCAGTGCGCCGTCTTCGGCATGCGTCATGACGACACGGTCGAGCACGTCCACGCCGCCGTCGTGCCCGCCCGCGGCCACAGCACCGACGTCGACGAGCTGCGCCGCTTCGTCGCCGCCCGCACGAGCGATCTCCACGTCCCCCACACGTTCCACGTCCTGAAGGCCCTCCCGCTCAGCGGCATCGGCAAGCCCGACAAGCACGCACTCCGCCGGGCACTCTCCTGAGCGAAGCGATCTCGACAACCGTCCCCGCTACCGCAGGTCGTGGTGGCGGGGACGGTTGTCGAGATCGCTTCGCTCAGGAGAGTGCCCGGCGGAGTGCGTGCT
>NZ_RPRY01000306.1 GCF_003949795.1 Streptomyces sp. WAC06614 | reverse complement strand
CGGGTGGTCCGTGCCGATCCGGGGGACACCGAGCGGCTGCCCTGGGACACCGGGGAGCGGGCCACGCTGCCGATCGGGGTGCGGCTGGAGTTCACCGCCGCGCCGGAGGTCACCGCGGTGGAGATCCGCTACCGGGCCACCGTGCCCGGCCCCACCGACGCACTGCGCGACCTCGCGCACGGCTTCGCGCTGTGGAACCGCGCCGGACTGCTGGCCGAGGTGTTCACCGAGCCGGCCGCCGAGGCCGTCGTACGGATCGGTCTGCCGCCCGGCCAGGGCCCGTACACCGTGCACCCGCCCGAGGCCCAGTCCCCGCTGGTCCTCGGCCTGCGCGGGGTCGGCGGCCCGCTGGCCCCGGCGCCCGCCGCGCCGCGCTGGGTGGTGCACGGCGACTCCATCACCGAGGGCTGGTGGTCCACCCGGCCCGCCCACGGCTGGCCCGCCGTCGCCGGGCGCACCCTCGGCTGGGACACGGTCAACCTCGGCTACGCGGGCGCCGCGCGCGGCGAACTCGCCGTCGCCGAGCAGCTCGCGAGCCTGCCCGCCGACGCCCTCACCCTCGCCTTCGGCACCAACTGCTGGACCCGGGTGCCGCACTCGGCGCCCCTCCTCTACGAGACCACCCGCGCCTTCCTCGAACTGGTCCGCCAGGGCCACCCGCGCACCCCGCTGCTGCTGGTCTCCCCCGTGCTGCGGCCCGACGCCGAACGCACCCCGAACCGGCTCGGCGCCACCCTCGGCGCGCTGCGCGACGCCATGGAGCGGGCCGTCGGGGACCGGATCGCGGCCGGTGACGACCGGCTGGCCCTGCTGCCGGGCCGGGACGTCCTGGGCCCCGAGCACCTCGCGGACGGGCTGCACCCCAACGACGCCGGGCACGCGCGCCTCGGCCTGTCTGTGGCCACGGCCCTGCGGCGGGCCGGGTTCACCGGCGGGTGAGTGAACCACCCCACACCGGATCCGTTGAACAGATCCCGTCCGGGACCCCGTGTCATCGGCACATTGCCCGCCTCTCGGCGGCGGGTGACACGGATCGGAATGTGGGAGAGATCATCATGGGTGCACTGCGCGGAACGTCCCTCGCTGCCGTCGCGATCGTCGTCGCCCTGACGGCGACCGCGTGCGGCGGGGACGAGGACAAGGCCGGTGACGCGGCGAAGGGCGCCGGAACCGGCGCCGCCGCACCTGCCCAGGCGCCGGCCGGCGCCGAGGTGAAGGCCGGCGGCCAGCTCGCGGTGCGCCAGGACGCCACCCTCGGGCCGGTGCTCACCGACGCGGCCGGCTTCACGCTGTACCGCTTCGACAAGGACACGGCGAAGCCGCCGACGTCCAACTGCGACGGGGACTGCGCCAAGGCCTGGCCGCCGGTGCCGGCCGCCGACGCCAAGGCCGCCGCCGGCACGGACGCCTCGCTGCTGGGCGAGGTGGTCCGCAAGGACGGCACCAAGCAGCTCACCGTGGCCGGCTGGCCGGCGTACCGCTTCGCCAAGGACACCGCCCCCGGCGAGACCAAGGGGCAGGGCGTCGGCGGCACCTGGTTCGCCCTGGCCCCGGACGGCAAGAAGGCGGCCAAGACGGGCGAGGGCGCGCAGAACGGCAACGGCAACGGCGGGTACGGTTCCGGCGACGGGTACGGCGGTGCCGGCGGCGCCGCTCCCGCCGCGCTGCCCGGACTGTCGGTGGCCAAGGACCCCAAGCTCGGCGACCACGTCGTCGACAAGAACGGCATGACGGTGTACCGGTTCAAGCCGGACACGGCGTGGCCGATGGTCTCCAAGTGCACCGGCGACTGCCTGGCCAAGTGGCCGGTGGTGGAGCCCGTGGACAAGGCGAACACCAAGGGCATCACGGAGCGGAACTACCTCGTCCTGGACCGCCCCGACGGCAAGAAGCAGCAGACCATCGACTGCTGGCCGGTCTACACCTTCACCGGTGACAAGAAGCCCGGCGACACCAACGGCCAGGGCGTCGGCGGTACGTGGTACGCCGTCGCGCCCGACGGAAAGCTGATCACCCTGCAGTGACGGCTTTCGGAAAGCGCGGCCTCCCCCCTCCCCCGGGGAGGCCGCGCTTTCCCCTACCCCTTGTGTAGCTTGGGCCCATGCTGCGCGTCCTGGCCGTCGACGACGAGAAGCCGCTCCTGGAGGAGCTGCTCTACCTGCTGCGCTCCGACCCCCGGGTGGAGAGCGCCGAGGGTGCCTCGGACGCCACGCAGGCGCTGCGCCGGGTGACCCGGGCGCTGGAGTCCGGGCCGGACGGCCCGGACGGGATCGACGTGGTGTTCCTCGACATCCACATGGCAGGGCTGACCGGGCTGGACATCGCCCGGCTGCTGGCCGGGTTCGCGCGGCCGCCGCTGATCGTGTTCGTCACCGCGCACGAGGGCTTCGCGGTCCAGGCCTTCGACCTCAAGGCGGTGGACTACGTCCTCAAGCCGGTCCGCCCCGAGCGGCTGGCCGAGGCGGTGCGCCGGGCCTGCGAACACCTCGGGCAGTCCGCCCCGGCCGAGGAGCCGGCGGCGCCGGCCGCGGTCCCGGCACCGCGCCGGCCCCGCCCGGAGGTGACCATCGCGGACCGGACGACCGAGCAGATCGCGGTCGAGCTGGGCGGGGTCACCCGGTTCGTCGCCATCGCCGACATCGCCTACGTCGAGGCCCAGGGCGACTACGCCCGGCTCCACACGGACGAGGGCAGCCACCTCGTCCGGATCCCGCTGTCCACGCTGGAGGAACGCTGGGCCTCCCGCGGGTTCGTCCGGATCCACCGCCGCCATCTGGTCGCCCTGGGGCGGATCGACGAGCTCCGGCTCGACGCGGGCACCACCAGCGTCCGCGTCGGCACGGCCGAGCTCCAGGTGAGCCGCCGTCATGCCCGGGCCCTGCGCGACCTGCTGATGCGCCAGGCGACGGGCTGACCCGACGCTCCGGGCCCCGGCCGGTCCGGCGGGAGCGGGCCTGCGGGCCGGTCCGGCGGGTCTTTCCGGCCGTTCGCCGCCGTCCGCCGTCGTACGGGCGGGCCGGGTGCGCGGTGCGGTGGGCCGTCCGGCGCGGCAGCGGGGCCGCTCGGCGCACGGGGGATGCCGTTCGTCGCGCGGGTGCGTGCGCCCGGCGACCGTCCCGGCCGTCGGCCGCAGCGACCGGCCGGACGGGCCCCGGGGAACCGGCCCGCACGTATCGTGGACCCGCCGGGCGAAAGGGAGTGACATGTCCGACATCCAGGCGCTGGTCGAGGAACTGACCGCCCTGCCTCGGACCCGCCCGGCGGGACGGGACGAGGCCGAGGCGATGCTGGCGCGCCTGCGCAGCGCCGCCGCCCGCTGGGCCGACGTGCTCTACGAGGCCGGCCGTGCCTCCGAGCACCTGCCGCCGCGCGCGGAGGCCGCCGTGATGGCCGCCTTCCACCGCGCCGAACAGGCCTACGTGGAGCTGGAGATCGCCGTCCGGGACTGCGGGGAGCACCGGGACCCGGTGCTCTGACGCCCCGCAGGCTTGCCGGAACCCACCTGTCGCACTCCGCCCGCGTCTGCGTACACTCCGGTCACCCCGCCGCCTGCCGAAGGACCTGCCCGGTGAACCAGACGTACGCGCTGACCGCGGTCACCGTCGTCGTCCTGGTCACGGTCCTGGTCGGCGCGCTCGGCCTGCGGATCTCGCGGACCACCTCCGACTTCTACGTCGCCTCGCGCACGGTCGGGCCGCGCCTGAACGCGGCGGCCATCAGCGGCGAGTACCTCTCCGCCGCCTCCTTCCTCGGCATCGCGGGGCTGGTGCTGCTCCAGGGACCGGCGATGCTCTGGTACCCCGTGGGCTACACCGCCGGGTACCTGGTGCTGCTGGTCCTGGTGGCGGCCCCGCTGCGCCGCTCGGGCGCGTACACCCTGCCGGACTTCGCCGAGGACCGGCTGCAGTCCCGGGCGGTGCGCCGGATCGCGGTGCTGTTCGTGCTCGGGGTGGGCTGGCTGTACCTGCTGCCGCAGCTCCAGGGCGCCGGGCTGACCCTGGAGATCCTCACCGGGGCGCCGCACTGGGTGGGCGGGCTGGTGGTGGCCTGCGTGGTGACGGCCGCCGTCGCGGCCGGCGGGATGCGCAGCATCACCTTCGTCCAGGCCTTCCAGTACTGGCTGAAGCTGACCGCCCTGCTGGTGCCGGCCTTCTTCCTGCTGGCGGCCTGGGCCGGGGACGGTGCCCCGCGCGCCACCCTGGACGCCCCGGCCGCCTTCCGCACCCACACGGTGGTGACGGTCGCCGAGGACGTGCGGATGTCGCTGGAGGCGCCGTTGACCCTCACGGTGACCGGCACGGTCGACGGGCGGGCGTACGAGGACCGGGTGGTGACCCTGGCCACCGGACGGCACGCGGTGCGGGCGGCGACCCGGCTGGAGTTCCTGCCCGGCAGCTCCGTCCCGCAGACCCGGCCGGCGGCCGGCATGGGCGTCTCCTCCTGGTCCCAGCCGCTGTCCGGGGACCAGGACGGCTACCGGCTGTACGCCACCTACGGGCTGATCCTGGCCACCTTCCTGGGCACGATGGGGCTGCCGCACGTGGCCGTGCGCTTCTACACCAGCCCCAACGGGCGGGCGGCGCGCCGCACCACCCTGGTGGTGCTGGGCCTGGTCGGCTCGTTCTACCTGCTGCCGCCGGTCTACGGGGCGCTGGGCCGGATCTACGCGCCGGAGCTGTCGCTGACCGGGGACGCGGACGCCGCCGTACTGGTGCTGCCCGAGCGGATGCTCGGCGGGACGCTGGGCGATCTGCTGGGGGCACTGCTCGCGGGCGGGGCGTTCGCCGCGTTCCTGTCGACGGCCTCGGGGCTGACCATGGCGGTGGCGGGCGTCCTGCACCAGGACGTGCTGCCCAGCCGGGCCCGCAAGGTGAGCACGTTCCGGATCGCGGCGCTGGTGGCGATGGCGGTGCCGCTGGCCGGGAGCCTGGCGGCCACCGACGTGCCGGTCGCGGACGCGGTGGGGCTGGCCTTCGCGGTGTCGGCCTCGTCGTTCTGCCCGCTGCTGGTCCTGGGCATATGGTGGCGCGGGCTGACCCCGCCCGGCGCCGTCGCGGGCCTGCTGACCGGGGGCGGCGCCGCCCTGAGCGCGGTGCTGGCCACCCGTACGGGACTGGCCCCGGCGGGCTGGGTGCACACGCTGCTGGCCTGGCCGGCGGTCTGGTCGGTGCCGCTGGGCTTCCTGACGATGGTGACGGTGTCCCTGGCGACCCGGTCGCGGATACCGCCCGGTACGGCGACCACCCTGGCCCGGCTGCACCTGCCCGAGGACGTGGCGGCCCACACCCCGCCCGGGGCACGGCGGTGACCGGCGGCGGCGCCCTGGCGCTCCTCGTCGCGGGGGTGGCGGCGCTGGCCCTGGTGGCCGGGTACGCGCTGGGCCGCAGGGCGGCGGGACGGCCCGGGCGGGCCGGGCTCGACCTGGACCTGGGCACCGCGGTGGAGCGGGCGACCTTCCACACCCTGCACACCGCCTCACTGGCCGCTCCCCCGCTGCGGGCCGGGCTCACCGAGGACGCCGCCCGCAAGGCGGCCAAGCGGCTGCGCTCGCTGCTGGGCACGGAGGCGCTGTGCCTGACCGACCGGGAGGCGGTGCTGGCCTGGGACGGCCCGGGCGCCGACCACCACGAACGGCGGGCGATGGCGCGGGTGGCCGAGGTGCTGCGGTCGGGCCGCAGCGCGAGCGTGCGCACGGAGTGCCAGCGGCCGGACTGCCCGTTGAAGTGGGCCGTGTTCGCCCCGCTGACCGGGGAGGACGGGATGCTCGGGGCGCTGGTGGCGTACGGCTCGCGGGAGTCGGCGGTGCTGGTGCGGGCGGCGACCGAGGTCGCCCGCTGGGTGTCGGTGCAGCTGGAGCTGGCCGAGCTGGACCGGTCGCGGACCCGGCTGATGGAGGCCGAGATCAAGGCGCTGCGCGCGCAGATCTCCCCGCACTTCATCTTCAACTCCCTCGCTGCGATCGCCTCGTTCGTCCGCACCGACCCCGAGCGGGCCAGGGACCTGCTGCTGGAGTTCGCCGACTTCACCCGCTACTCCTTCCGCCGGCACGGGGACTTCACCACGTTGGCCGAGGAACTGCGGTCCATCGAGCAGTACTTGGCGCTGGCCGGGGCCCGGTTCGGGGACCGGTTGACGGTGACGCTCCAGGTGGCGCCCGAGGTGCTGCCGGTGGCGCTGCCCTTCCTGTGCCTGCAGCCGCTGGTGGAGAACGCGGTCAAGCACGGCCTGGAGGACTCCACCCGGGAGTGCCGGATCACCATCGCCGCGCAGGACGCGGGCGCCGAGGCGCTGATCACGATCGAGGACAACGGGGTCGGCATGGACCCGGCGCTGCTGCGCCGGATCCTGGCCGGGGAGCGGGTGCGCGGGTCGTCGGGGATCGGACTGCCGAACGTGGACGAGCGGATGCGGCAGGTGTACGGGGACGCGTACGGGCTGGTCATCGAGACGGGGATCGGCGCCGGCATGAAGATCACCGCGCGGATCCCCAAGTACCGGGCGGGCGTGCACTCCTCGTTCCCGCCGGCCGGGCCCTGAGCGCCGGCCGCACCGGGGCGGTGGCTGCGGCGTTTCCGGTGCTCCCGGCCCTTCCGGCGTTTCCGGTGCTCCCGGCGAGCCGCACGGTTCAGCCGGTTGAACCGTGCTGCTCGCCCGGGCGTGTTCCGGACAGAACCGGATCACGCGCCGGACCGGCACCGGCAGGAGCGGCGCAGGCTCCGGCATCGCCACTGCCCGGGAGGGCACCTGACTGAGGGGGTCGCCGACGTGCGGGTCGGGCGGGCACAACTTCCGGGCGAGTTGAGGGACCTGGTGCAGGGGGTCGCGGCGGGCCGCGGCGCCTGCGTCCTGGTGGAGGGCGAGCCGGGCACGGGCCGGTCGGCGGTGCTCGCGGCGCTGGTGGCGCAGGCCGAGGGGCTGGGCCTACGGGTCCGCTCCGGCTCGGCGGACGGCCTGGGCACGTCATTGCCGCTGCGGGCCGCGCTGGACTGTCTGCACCCGGACGGCGGGAGCGTGCGCGAGAGCGTGACGGCGCTGCTGCTCGGGGCCGCCGGGCGCCCCGGCGGGGCGGGCGGCGCGGCCGGGGTGCTGGCGGCGCTGGACCTGATGGTCGCCGAGGTACGGCGGTGGTGCGCCGAGGGGCCGGTGGTGGTGGCCCTGGACGATGTGCACGCCGCCGATCCGGCGAGCCTGCTGCTGTGGCGGCGGCTGGCCGGGGCCGGGACCGCCGCCGGGCTGCCGCTGCTGCTGGTGGCGGCGCGGCGGGCCGACGTCCGGCGGCCCGAGGTGGACCGGCTCTGCCGGGGCCTGGCCGAGCGGGGCGCCCGGACGCTGCGGCTGGACCCGCTGGACGAGGACGAGGCGGTGGCGGCGCTGCGCGAGCTGCTGGGCGCCGCGCCCGGGCCGCGGCTGCGCGAGGCCGCCGCACTGGCCGGGGGCAATCCGCGCTGGCTGCGGGAGCTGGCCCTGCACTGGTCGGCGCGGGGACTGCTGGAGGTGGGCGGTGGAACGGCCGAACTCACCCTGCGACCGGCCGAGTTGCCCGCTCCCCCGGCCGCCCTGGCCCGGTCGGCGCTCGGTTTCCTGGCGGGCCCGGCGTACGGGGCGCTGCGTCATGCGGCGCTGCTGGGCGAGGAGTTCACCGTGCGCGAGCTGGGTCTCGTACGGGCCCGGCCGCCGCGGGAGCTCCAGACGGACCTGGCCGAACCGCTGGCGGCCGGCCTGCTGCACGACACCGGCCGCGCCTTCCGCTTCCGCCATCCGGCGCTGCGCCTGGCCCTGGCCGCGGACGTCCCGGGCGCCCTGCGCACCGCCCTGCTGCGGGACGCCGCCCACGCCCTGTCCGAAGCGGGCGAGGCCGCCGACCGGGTGGCCGAGCTCCTCCACCGGGCCGACCACTCCCCGGCCGGGGCCGCCCCGGCCCCGCTCCCCGGCTGCGCGGACGACCCCGCGGCCGTCGGGGCCCCGGGCGGCCACGACCGGCGGTCCGGGCCGGGCGGTGGCGGGGTCGAGCTGGTCGGGGT
>NZ_RPRY01000305.1 GCF_003949795.1 Streptomyces sp. WAC06614 | reverse complement strand
GCGGGATCCCCTCCCCTCCTCCACCATTCCAGCACCGCCCCCGCCGCCGCGCACATCCGGCGGCCTCCCGGCGGCGGTGCCATCCTGGTGCTGCACGGCACCAGCCCCGTCGCCAGGAGGACCGCCATGGCGATGCTCACCCCCGCGGAACGTGCGGCCGTCGGCCGCGCCGCCCGGCAGCGGGCTCCGCGTTCCGCCCACGCCGACTTCGCGCCGGACCCGGACCGGCCCGACCCCGTCGACGTCCTCGAACAGCAGGCCGCCGGACGGCTCACCGAGCTCCTGCCGATCCGCTACGGCCGGATGGCCGAATCACCGTTCCGCTTCTACCGCGGCGCCGCCGCCGTCATGGCCGCCGACCTGGCCGGCACCCCCGACTCCGGCCTGCGCACCCAACTGTGCGGCGACTGCCACATGATGAACTTCGGCCTCTTCGGCTCCCCGGAACGCAACCTCCTGTTCGACCTCAACGACTTCGACGAGACCCTGCCCGGCCCCTGGGAGTGGGACGTCAAACGGCTGGTCGCCAGCCTGGCCATCAGTGGCCGGGACAACGGCTTCTGCGACGACGAGCGCGCCGAGATCGTCCGCGGCGCCGCCCGCTCGTACCGCGAGACGATGCGGTACTTCGCCACCCAGCGCACCCTCGACGTCTGGTACGCCCGCGTCGACGAGGACCGGCTGCGCGAACTGGCCGACCAGGACCTGCGCCGCCGCGGCCGCAAGGCGCTGGCCGAGGCACTGGAGAAGGCCCGCGGCCGGGACAGCCGCCAGGCCCTGGACAAGCTGACGGAACTGGTCGACGGGGAGTACCGGTTCGTCTCGGACCCGCCCCTGGTCACCCCGCTGAGCGAGCTGATGCCCCGCGACGAGGAGCGGGCCTTCGAGGCGATGATGGCCGAGCTGATCGGGCAGTACGCGCTCACCCTCCCCTCCGACCGCCGCCATCTGCTGTCGCAGTTCCACGTCGTCGACATGGCCCGCAAGGTGGTCGGCGTCGGCAGCGTCGGCACCCGCTGCTGGATCGTCCTGCTCCTCGGCCGCGACGGCAGCGACCCGCTGGTCCTCCAGGCCAAGGAGGCCGGCGAGTCCGTGCTCGCCCCCTACGCCGGCCCGGCCGAGCACCGCAACCAGGGCGAACGCGTGGTGGCCGGGCAGCGGCTGATGCAGGCGGCCACCGACATCTTCCTCGGCTGGACCCGGGTGAACGGCATCGACGGCCGGCAACGGGACTTCTACGTCCGGCAGCTGCGCGACTGGAAGGGCAGCACCGACCCGGCCGAGATGGTGCCCCGCGGCATGCGCACCTTCGGCGAGGTCTGCGCCGCCACTCTGGCCCGCGCCCACGCCCGCTCCGGCGACCGCGTGGCCATCGGCGCCTACCTGGGCCGGGGCGAGGTCTTCGACCAGGCCATGGTCGGCTTCGCCGAGCGCTACGCCGACCAGAACGAGCGCGACCACCGGGCCCTGCTCGACGCGATCGCCGCCGGGCGGCTCACGGCGCAGTCAGCCTGACCGCACCGGAGCAGCCCCGGCCGGAACCCCGCCGACCGGGATCCGTTCGAGGACCCCGTCCGCCGGGATCCGCTCCAGCACCCCGCCCGCGAACACGTCGTACAGCGGCAGCGTCTCCAGGTGGACGTACCCGATGTGGCAGTCGCACACCGCCAGCGGGCAGGGCCGCGGGGCCAGCCCGGCGCGGTACGAGCCGTCGTAGAGGTTGCCCAGCTCGGCCCGGACGAAGTGGCAGCGGCGGACGGTGCCCTCGCCGTCCACGGAGACCACCGATTCCCCGGCGCGGCAGGGCAGTCCGGCCGAGCGGTGGGGGTGCCGGCTGTACGGGAAGAGCGGGTCCAGCGCCGTCCAGGCCGCCGCCTCCCCGTCCGTGTACGTGTGCCCCTCGGCGGCGTTCGCCCACAGGTAGACCCCGCCCGGCAGGTCGGCCCGCAGCCGCCGGGCGGGCTCCAGGTTCTCCGGCAGGCCCACGATGCCGACGCTGTACCGGATGCCGCGGTCGGCCAGGTCCCGCACCTTCGCCAGGAACCGCTCGTACGGCGTCTGCCCCGGGTGGTACGTGCACCACAGCGCCACGGTGCCCGGATCGGCCTCGGCGAGCCAGTCCGTACGGCAGCTCAGGTTGGTCTGGATCGCCACGCGGGCCACGTGCGGCTGGTGCGAGAGCTCGACCAGGGCCCGCCGGTACCAGGAGCGGACCAGGCCCTCGCCCCACGGGGTGAACAGGACCGAGAGCCGGTCACCGGCCCGGTCGGGCGCCGTGGCCCAGCCGGTGAACCGTTCCAGCGCGGCCCGGTCGGCCCGGAGCTGCTCGGCGGAGTCGCGCCGCTTGGCGAAGGGGCAGTACGGGCAGTCGTAGTCGCAGGAGGCGAGCGGACCGCGGTACAGCAAGGTCAGGTCCACGGCGGCTACTTCGCCTCGTAGGCGGCCATCGCCGCCCGGACGGCCGGCGAGAACAGCGCGGGGCCCAGCGCGTCGGAGTGCGCCAGCCCCTCCGGGCTCAGCCGCAGCAACGGCCCCGTGCCGCCCTCCTGGAGCCAGCCGCGCGCGGCGAAGGCCGCCAGCTCGGCGGGGAAGTCCGCCCACGGATCGCTGCCGAACCGCTCGCGGTACTCCTCGACCGGCATGCCCTGCGCCTGGAGGACGGACTGCAACAGGTGCCGCCGGCGCGCCTCGTCGCCCTCGACCCACCGGCCGGTCTGCGCCCGGCCGAAGTCCTCGGCGGAGGTCACCGTGTAGGCGTCGACGATCGCCCGGATCTCGCCCATGTCGACGGCGTAGTCGAACGAGTAGTGCAGCGCCGAGGTGTACGAGCGGGCGCCGCAGCCGAGGCCGATCATGCCGTCGGTCTGGCAGGCGTGGTCGTCCGGACCCTGCGGGGCCGCGCCGGCCCGGCGGAACATGCGCATCGACACCTGCTCGTAGCCCTGGGCGAGGAGGTGGTCGCGGCCCCGGCGGTAGAGGTCCAGGCGCTGCTCGTCCCAGTCCCGGTCGGAGTGGGCGGTGCGCCGGGCCAGACCGGTCAGGGGGCGGACGTACAGCGGGTAGAGGTAGAGCTCCTCGGGCCGCCAGGCGAGCGCGGCGTCCAGCGAGGCCCGCCAGGTGGCGGGGGTCTGGCCGTCGATCCCGTAGATGAGGTCGATGTTGAGCACCGGGATCCCGGCGGCACGGATCCGCCCGAGCGCGGCTTCGACCTCGGCGCGCCGCTGGGGCCGCACCGCGGACCGGGCCTCCTCGTCGACGAAGCTCTGCACGCCCAGGCTGAGCCGGGTCGTGCCCCGTTCGGCCAGGACGGCCAGCCGGTCGGCGGTCGCGGTGGCCGGCGAGGCCTCGACGGACAGCGGAACGGCCCGCAGGTCGGCGCCCATGCGCTGCTCGGCGATGTCGCAGAGCCGGACCAGCTCGTCGGCGGTCAGGAACGTCGGCGTGCCACCGCCGAACGCGGCATTGGCGAACCGCACCGGGCGGCCGCCGTCACCCTCGTCGAGCGCCGCGCGGACGGCCACGGCCTGGCGTTCCAGCGCGTCCAGGTACCGGCCGGTGAGACCGCCGGGGGCGCCGATCCGGGTGAAGAGGTTGCAGAAGCCGCAGCGGACCTCGCAGAACGGTATGTGCAGGTACAGCGAGAGCGCGTCCTTGGCCTCGCCGCGCCACAGGTCCCGCAGGGCGGGCCGGTCCGGCAGCGGCCGGTAGGCCGTCTTGTGCGGGTAGGCGTAGACGTAGCTGTCGTACGGGCGGACGGCGGCGGTCATGCGGACGGCTCCAGGAAGAAGTGGGCGTACGGCACGGTCCAGACGGCCTCGTGGGCGAGGCGGTGGCCGGTGTAGCCGCCGTCGCCGTAGGTGGTGCCGTGGTCGGAGCAGACGATCGCGAAGCAGCGGCGCCGTGCGCTCATCGCGGCGAAGAGCCGGCCGACGTGCCGGTCGACGTACTCCAGCGCGGCGGCATGGGTGGCCCGGGTGTCCCCGGCGGCGCGGGTGGCGCCGGGGGAGTGGAACCAGTTGGGCTGGTGCAGGGCGGAGGCGTTGACGAAGAGGAACAGCCGCTGGTCCGCGGGCAGCCCGGCCACCACCTGCTCGGCCCGCTCGACCTGCGCCTCGAAGGAGGTCGGGGAGGCCACGCCGAACGCCGGCTCCCAGTGGCTCTCCTGGAACATCCCGGGCAGGACGTCGCCCAGCGCGCCCTGCTTGTTGAAGAAGCCCACGCCACCGATGCACACCGTGCGGTACCCGGCCGCGGCCAGGCCGGAGACCAGGTCGGGGGTGGTCGATTAAGGTGACCAGGTGAAGATCGCGCTCATGGACTCCGGAATCGGCCTCCTCGCGGCGGCCGACGCGATGCGGCGGCTGCGGCCGGACGCCGATCTCGTGCTCTCCTCCGACCCCGACGGCATGCCGTGGGGCCCGCGCACCCCGGAGGACCTGACCGAGCGGGCGCTCATGGTGGCCCGGGCCGCCGCCGCCCACCGCCCGGACGCGCTCATCGTCGCCTGCAACACCGCGACCGTGCACGCCCTGCCCGCCCTCCGGGCGGAGCTGGAGCCCGCGATCCCGGTCATCGGCACCGTCCCGGCGATCAAGCCGGCCTCGGCCGCCGGCGGCCGCGTGGCCATCTGGGCCACCCCGGCGACCACCGGCAGCCCGTACCAGCGCGGCCTGATCCGCGACTTCGCGGGCGGCGTCCACGTCACCGAGGTCCCGTGCCCCGGCCTCGCCGACGCCGTCGAGGCCGCCGACCAGGAGGCCGTGGCCCGGGCCGTGTCCGCCGCGGCGGCGCTGACCCCGGCCGACATCACCGACCTGGTGCTCGGCTGCACCCACTACGAGCTGGTGGCCGACACCATCCGCACGGCCCTGGCGCTGCGCGGCGCCACCGCGGCCGAAGCGGTCTTCCACGGTTCCGCCGAGCCCGTCGCCCTCCAGGCGCTGCGGCGCATCGGGGCGCACCCGGAGCCGGAGCTGCCGCGCACCGGCGGCCTCACCGTGCTGGCCTGCGGCCGCGAGGCCGAACTCCCGCCGGCCGCCCTGACCTACCCCGAGGGCCAGGCCCTGGCGGGCGTCCCGGTCCGATGAGCCCGGAGGACAGGGAGCTCGTCGAGGCCGCCACCGCCCTGGCCCGTACCCGCTGCCACGGCGACCACCACACCATGGCCGCCGTCGCGCGGGCGCGCGACGGGCGCCTCGTCCACGGCGTGAACGTCTACCACTTCACCGGCGGCCCCTGCGCCGAGCTGGTCGCGCTCGGCGCGGCCGTCACCCAAGGGATCCAGGACCTGGTCGCGATCGTCGCGGTCGGCGACCGGGAGCGGGGCGTCGTCCCGCCCTGCGGCCGCTGCCGCCAGGTCCTGCTGGACCTCCACCCCGGCCTCCGCGTGATCGTCGGCCACGGCGACCGCATGCGCGCCGTGCCCGTGGCGGAGCTGCTGCCGGAGAGCTACGTCTGGGCCGATCACCAGGGCGACGACTAACTCCCCCTTTCCCCCCTCGCGCCCGACCGCCGGATCGGCGAGACGAAGCGTCTTGCATGTCCGGCGTCGGTGGTCTACCTTTGCCTGCATAACGAGACGAGACGACTCGTCTCGAACAGCGCCCCACCGCGTCCCCTGCGAAAGGACCTCGCTTGCGCACTCCGTCCCCCGCCACCACCCAGATCGTCCTGTCCGAGGTCACCAAGCGCTACGGCACCCACGTCGTCCTCGACCGCGTCAGCGGCACGGTCCGGCCCGGTGAGCGGGTCGGCGTCGTCGGGGACAACGGCTCGGGGAAGTCGACCCTGCTGCGGCTGCTCGCCGGGCGGGAGCAGCCCGAGCACGGGCAGGTCACCGTGCTGGCGCCCGGCGGCACCGGGTACCTGGCACAGACCCTCGGCCTGTCCCCGGCCGCCCGCGTCGGCGACGCCGTCGACCTCGCGCTCGCCGACCTCCGCGCCCTGGAACGCCGTATCCGCGCCGCCGAGGCCGGCCTCGCCCACGCCGGGCCCGAGGGCCTCGCCGCCTACGACGCCCTGCTCGCCGCCCACGAGGCACGCGGCGGCCACGACGCCGACCGGCGGGTCGCGGCCGTGCTGCGGCGGCTCGGCGAACGCGCACCGCTCGACCTCGACCGGCGCCTGGGCACCCTCTCCGGCGGCCAGCGCTCCCGGCTCGCCCTGGCCGGGGCGCTCGCCGCCGAGCCCGAGCTGCTGCTGCTCGACGAACCCACCAACGACCTCGACGACGAGGCCGTCGGCTGGCTGGAGGAACACCTCCGGGCGCGCCGCGGCACGCTGGTCGCCGTCACCCACGACCGGCTCTTCCTCGACCGCGTCACGACCACGATCCTGGAGGTGGACCCCGACCGGCGCACCGTACGCCGCCACGGCAACGGCTACGCCGGCCACCTGGCCGCGCTCGCGGCCGACCGTGCCCGCCGGGCCCGGGAGTACGAGCAGTGGTGCGAGGAGCACGCCCGGGCGCAGCGGCTCGCCGCCTCCCACAGCGCTCACCTGGCCGCCGTGCCGCGCAAGGGGCCGCGCGGGTTCAGCGGGGCCGGAGCCTTCCGCGCCCGGTCCCGGGCCCACGGCGCGATGGGCCGGATCCGCAACGCCCGCGAGCGGCTCCAGCGGCTCGAACGCGACCCCGTGGCCCCGCCGCCCGAACCGCTCCGCTTCACCGGCCGGTTCGACTCCGGCGAGGACACGGCCGGAGCCGGCCCCGTCGTGGCCGACGGGCTGGCCCTGCCCGGGCGGCTGGAGCCCGTCTCGTTCCGCCTCGAACCGGGCGACCGGCTCCTGGTCACCGGACCGAACGGCGCGGGCAAGTCCACCCTGCTGCGGCTGCTCGCCCGCGGGGCGGGTGAGACCGGCCACGTCGGCGGGACCGATGCGCTCGAACGGCCCCACGGGGAGCTCCGGCGGCCCCCGCGGGTCGGGCTGCTGCGGCAGGACGACCCGTGGGCCGCCGAGTCCCGGACCGTCACCGAGGCGTTCGGGCCGGCGGGGGCCGAGCGGGTCACCGCCCTCGGCCTGCTCACCCCGGCAGACCTCACCCGGCCGGTCCGCGAGCTGTCGGCCGGCCGGCGCCGCAAGCTGGAGCTGGCCCGGCTGGTGGCCGCCGGCCCGCTCGACCTGCTGCTGCTCGACGAGCCGACCAACCATCTGGCCCCCGCCGTCGTCGAGGACCTGGAGGCGGCGCTGGCCCGGTTCACCGGCACGGTGGTGCTCGTCACCCACGACCGGCGGCTGCGGGCCGCTTTCACCGGGCACGACCTGCAATTGACCCCGGCCGGACCCGCACGGAGCACCCGGTCCGGTACGTCGGCCGGCGCCGCGGCCGGCGTGTTTGCCGCCGCCGGCGCCGGGCAGACGTAGCACCCTCGCACCGAGTGGCCGAGAGGCGGTGGCACGCGTGCGGAACGTGAGTACGCTGCTGCACATGAGGGATCACCCCCCGGGTCCGCTCTGGACCGGCCGCGCGTCCAACCGCGCGCAGTGGCTGCTCGCCGTCGTGGGCGCCGCGTTCGTCGTGCTGGGCGTCCAGCTCGCCGTCGCCTCCAACTGGACCTCGGGCATCGTCCCCCTGGTGATGTCCGTGGTCGGCTGCCTCGCCGCCGGGCTGCTGATCCTCTTCGGCACCCTGGCCTTCGTCCACGTGGCCGTCACCGTCGACGCCGAGTCCCTCGTCGTACGGTGCGGCCACATCGGGCTGCCCCGGTGCACGATCCGGCTGGCCGAGGTGACCGCCGCCGAGTTCGTGCCGCGGGTCTCCCCCCACCAGTGGGGCGGCTGGGGCTACCGGTGGCGCCCCGAGAAGGGCACCGCCGTGATCGTCCGCCGCGGTGAGGGCGTCGAACTGCGGCTCGACGACGGCAAGATCTTCACCGTCACCGTGGACGACGCCGAGAACGCCGTCCGGGTCATCCGCACCCACCTGCGCGCCCTGGCCCGCTGACCGCACGGCCCCCCGGCGTACACTCCGCAGATGAGCAGCAGCGTCACCCGCGCGGACCAGCCCGCGCCGCCCGCCGACCCGGCC
>NZ_RPRY01000304.1 GCF_003949795.1 Streptomyces sp. WAC06614 | reverse complement strand
CTCCTCCGTGACCAGCGGCCTCATGCGGCCGTTCTACTCGCGCAGCGCCGAGGAGCAGCGGGAGAGCCGGGACGAGTGGCGGCAGTGTGCCGTGGACCGCGGCTGGGGCAGCCCCACCGCCGACCGCTCCTTCCTCGACGACGAGGACGAGGACGAGGACGACGCGTACGACGACGAGGTCGATGAGGACCTCGAGCCGCCCGCCCCGCGGCGGGCCGCCTCCTCTCCGCGGGGCGCCGTCACGAAGGTCACCCCGGGCCGCTCCACCGCCACGCGCGCGGCGGACCCGGGCCCGTCCGCGGCGGCCCCTCTCGCTCCGCCGCCCGCACCTGTGGCGGACCCGGCGGCGGAACCCGCCGCAGCACCACCCGACACCGGCGCGCCGGAGGCGGCTTCGGCCGACACCCTCCGGGAGCAGTTGGCGGCGCTGGTGGAGGACTGGGACGAGGTGTCGCTGCGGCTCCTCTCCGAGCGCCTCTACCCCCTCCTCGTGGACGACCTCCGCCGCGAGCTGCTGACCGGCCACCAGCGCCTGGGCTTCCTCTGACCCCCGTGCCCCCGACCCACTCACCCACTCATCCGCTCACTCACTGATCCAGAAGGAACGACATGGCTTTTGCCGACACCTCCACGCTCGCCCTCTCCAACCGGTTCGTCGTCGAACTCGACGAGGGGCGGATCAACCTCGGCAGCTGGGCCCAGTGCCAGGGCCTCGAGGTCACCTGGAAGATGGCTGACTACCGGGCCGGCGACGCGGGCAACGACCGCTGGTTCTACCCCGGTTTCACCGAGTACCCCAACATCAAGCTGACCCGCGCCGCCTGCCAGGACTCGCCCAAGGTCCAGGGATGGCTCTCGGAGAACTCGTTCGGGAACAAGCCCGGCACACAGACCGGAGCGATCATCCTGTACGACCCCAACAACAAGGAGGTCATCCGCTGGAACCTGAAGTCCGTCTCGCCGGTGAAGTGGGCCATCGGCGGCTTCGAGGCGGGCACGAGCAAGGTGGCCCTGGAGACGCTTGAGCTCACGCACAACGGCTTCCTCAACGACGGAAACAAGCCGGCCAAATGAACCTGACCTCCCGGACGAGGATGGGACTGAGCTCACGGTTCCACGTCGCCGTCGACGGGATCCAGCTCGGCGGCTGGTCCAGTTGCAAGGGGCTGGCCGTCGAGTTCGAGAACGAGATCGTGCACGTCGGCGGCTCCTACGACGAGTCCTGGGTGCTCCCCACCCGCCTGAAGTACTCGAACGTGACACTGACCCGCGCCATCACCGCCGACGGTACGAAGGCCGTGCAGGCCTGGCTGCGGCAGATGCAGCAGGAGTGGCTCAACAGCGAGGACGACGGCGACCGCGGCGGCACGGCCACGATCACGCTGATGGACACCGCCGGAGATCTGAGCAAGCCGGCGTTCCAGTGGACCCTGCGCAACGTCTACCCGAAGTCCTGGAAGGGCCCGGACATGGACGCCACCAGCGGGAACGTCGCCCTGGAGCAGCTCGAACTCATCCACCAGGGCTTCCTGTAGCCCCTGTCACCGGCCTTGCACCACAGCATCTGCCCGACTGCACCACGACAAGCGAGACAAGGAGGCCAGGCGCCATGACCACTTTGGGGAACGTGTACGGCCCTGCGGTGCTGACATGCACCCAGGCGCCGATGATCGGCACGGTGCCTTTCCTGCTGAACCCGGATTCGATCAGCCTTTCGCGAGACGTCCGCGTGACGAACCACGGCGCGAAGAAGCAGGGCAACATGGGCAGCCAGTTCGTACGGTCCGAACCGTCCAAGATCTCGCTGAGCGACGTCACGATCCGCGGCATGGAAACCAAGCCCCTGTGCGACCAACTGCTGAACTGGATGCATCCCGGCAGCGGTGGGCTGGGACAGATGGTCGGCGGCATGCTGACCAGAAAGGCCCACGACGGGACCGACTACACCAACCGGCTGCCCACGCTGACCTTCCTGTGGGGGCCGCCGTTGATGGGCTTTTGCTACTCGGTCATGCTCACCTCCGCCACGATCAAGTACGTCCGGTTCAATGCGGACGCCGTCCCGGTGCGCGCGAAGGTCACCCTCCAGATGCTCGAACAGCCCAATCCCCTGGGCACCCTCCCTACCAACCCGACCTCGGGAGGCCTGCCCGGACGCGGGACCCGGACCCTGACCGAGGGGGAGAACCTCCAGGCCGTCGGCCTCGACAGCTACGGCAGCCCGCACGCTTGGCGGGAGGTGGCCCGGGCCAACGACATCGAGGACCCGCTGCGCGTCAAGCCGGGTCAGGTGCTGTACCTGCCCCACCCCGAGGACTTCGCCCCCGAGGAGGCCCGGTGAGCGTCCGGCTGCCGTTCGCGGGGCGGGCGTCCGCCGGTGCAGGGTCTGCGGGAAGCGCCCAGAGCTCCAGTCCGTTCCAGGTCCTGCCCGAGGTACGGGCGGGCAGCAGCCGGCCCACCGCCCTCGCGCCGGACCTGGCCGAGCGCATCGTCCGGGTGGTGGTGGACACGCACCTGCACCTGCCCGACATGTTCGAGATCACGTTCCTCGAACCGGATCCGCTCGACTCCTCCGCCACGGACGAACGCGCCCTCCAGCCCGGCTGCACGGTGGAGATCCTGGCCGCAGCGACCACCGGTGAGGAGGCCGGGACACTGCTGGTGTCCGGGGAGATCACCTCCGTGGAAGCGGTGTGCCAGGACATGAGCGTGCACACCGTCGTCCGGGGCTTCGACCCCAGTCACCGGCTGCACCGGGGCAGGTCCACGCGTACGTTCCTCAACTCCAGCGACGGACAGATCGCCCAGCAGGTGGCCAAGGACGCGGGTCTGTCGATCGGCGAGGTCCGCATGGACGGCATGCGGTACGCGCACGTGTCCCAGGTGGCCGAGAGCGACTGGGCGTTCCTGCGCCGCAGGGCCCGCGCGCTCGGCTGGGAGACGGGAGTGCGGGAAGGGAAGTTCTACTTCCGGCCGCCCGCCAACTCCGGACCGGGCGGCGGGCTGCTGTCCGGCGGGTCCGGGCCGGTCACGCTGGCCTTCGGGGACAATCTGCTGTCGTTCCGGCCCCGGCTGAATCCTTCGGGCCCGGCCCGCCAGGTCGAGGTCCGGGCCTGGGACGCGCAGAGCGGGCGGGCCGTCTCCGCCACCTCGGACGTGCGCGACACGCGCAAGGGGCCCACCGGTGCGGCCGTGACCCACACCTTCGACCGTCCGCTGACCCCGTCCAACCAGCGCCGCGCCTCCAAGCCGGACCGGGTGGACCTGGTCCTGGGCGCGCCGGCGGTGGGCGCCGCGGCGGCCCAGGGCCTGACCGAACGGGCGAAGGGACTGGCCACGCTGCTGGCGGGCACCCGGGGCGAGGCCGAGGGCTGGCTGATGGGCCACCCCGGGGTGCAGGCCGGCGCCGAGGTCGACGTGCAGGACGTGCCGAAGTCGTTCGCCGGACGCTGGCGGGTCTCCCAGGCCCACCACGTCTTCAGCAAGCACGACGGCTACCGGACCCGGTTCACCTCGGGCGGCAGCGAGGACCGCTCGCTGCACGGCCTGGCCCACGGCAGCGGCACGGGCGAGCGTCCGGCCGTGGAGGGCGTGGTCTGCGCCGTGGTCAGCGACATCAACGACCCCTCGAAGCAGGGGCGCGTCCGGCTGCACCTGCCCTGGCTGGCCGACGACTACGAGTCCGACTGGGCGCGGGTGGCCCAGTTCGGCGCGGGCGCCAAGGGCGGCGCCCTGTTCCTGCCGGGCGTGGGGGACGAGGTGCTGGTCGGTTTCGAGCTCGGGGACGCGGGCCGTCCGGTGGTGCTGGGCTCGCTGGTCAATCCCCGCAGCACGTACACGGCCAAGGGGCTCGGCGGCCCGGCCGTGCAGACCCGCGGCAAGACCGCGGAGGTGGCCCGGCACGGTTTCGTGTCCGACACCGGCAACCGGCTGGTGTTCACCGACGCGGGCGGGTCCAAGGCGGCCTCCGAGGTCTCGCTGTCCAACGCCGACGGGAACCTGGCCCTGGTCATCGACCAGCAGGCCTCGACGGTGACGCTGAAGTGCGACGCGGCGTCCTCGGGCCGCGGCGGCGCGCGCAAGCTGCTGATCCAGTGCGACGGCGGCGCCGTCACGGTGGACGCCGGGGCGAACGGCACCGTCAACGTCAAGGCGGGCATGCAGGGCAAGGTGCTGGTCGACGGGGGCGAGATCGCGGTGTCCGCCGGCCGCAAGCTCTCGCTGACGAGCAAGGGCGAACTCGACATCAAGGGCACCGTGGTGAAGGTCAGCGGTACCCCGATCAAGCTGAACTGAAAGGCCGGCCGCAGTCATGCCTCTCCCCTCCCTTCCCTCCAGTGGGCGGGCCGCCGGCTCCGGTGGGCCTCCTACGGCCGATTTCGTCGGGGCCGGCTGGGCCTTCCCCGTACGTACGGACGCACAGGGGCGCATCGCGCTCGCCCGGGGCCGGCACGAGATCGAGCAGGCGATGTACCTGATCCTGGCCACGTATCCCGGGGAGCGGCCCATGCGTCCGCACTTCGGCTGTCGGCTGCGGGACTTCGTCTTCGGCGACACGGCCGGGCGGACCCGCACGGAAATGGCCAACGCGGTGCGCGAGGCCCTGCTCGTGTGGGAACCGCGGATCGACGTCGAGAGCGTGGACGTGACGAACGAGCCCGACCGTCCGTCTCTGCTCTACATCGACGTGCAGTACACCGTGAAGATCACCAACGACCGGCGGAACCTGGTCTTCCCCTTCTATGTCATCCCCGAGGAGGGCGACTACTGATGTCCCTGCCGATCCCCCACCTGGACGACCGACGCTTCCAGGACCTGGTCGACGACGCCAAGCGCATGGTGATGCGCCGCTGCCCGGAATGGACCGAGCACAACGTCTCGGACCCCGGCGTGACGCTGATCGAGACCTTCGCCTTCATGACCGACCAGCTGCTCTACCGGGTCAACCAGGTCCCCGACCGCCTGTACCTGACGTTCCTGAAGATGCTGGGCTTCGGGCTGACCGCGCCCACCGCGGCCCGTACGGCGGTGACGTTCTGGCTGTCCGCTCCCGCCTCGGCTCCGGTGGTGCTGCCCCGGGGCACGAGCACCGCGACCCACTCGGGCGACGGCCTGGAGCCGGTGGTCTTCTCCACCGAGCGCGAGGTGACGATGCCCGCGGCCCGGCTGGAGAACCTGCTGACGCTCGACTCGGCGCGCGGGGCGCTCGTCCCGCGCGAGGAACACCTGCGCCTCGACATCGACTTCGACGCCTTCGGCGAGGGCACTCCGGCTCCCGGGGACGCCCTGCTGATCGGCCTGAACGAGGTCGCCCCGCGGTGCGTGGTGCGCCTGGACTTCGAGTGCACGGTCCAGGGCATCGGCGTCGACCCCGACCGGCCGCCCCTGGCCTGGGAGGCGTGGGACGGCAGCAGCTGGCAGGAGTGCGCGCTCCACGAGGACACCACCGGCGGGCTGAACCGGCCGGGCCAGGTCGTCCTCCAGCTCCCGGCCCGGCACGAGACCAGCGTGCTGGAGGGACGTACCGCCGGCTGGCTGCGGGCCGTGGTGGTGCCCGCCGCGCAGGACGTGCCGGCGTACAGCTCCTCCCCGAAGATCACCGCGCTCGGCGCAGGCGTCGTCGGGGCCACGGTGCCCTCCGTGCACGCCGAGGTCGTCGAGGACGACATGCTCGGTACGGCCGAGGGCACCCCGGGCCAGCGGCTGTCCCTGACCCGCTCGCCGGTGCTGCTGAACGTGTCCGAACCGGTGCTGGAGACCAGCAGCAAGGACGGCTGGGTGCGCTGGCAACGCGTGGAGCACTTCGCCGACAGCGGCCCGCAGGACCGCCACTACCTGCTGGACCCGACGGCGGGCACGGTCTGCTTCGGCCCGATGCTGCGCGAGCCGGACGGTTCGGTGCGCCAGCACGGCGCGGTGCCCGAGCGGGACGCCCAGGTGCGACTGCGCTCGTACGCGACCGGCGGCGGTCTGCGCGGCAACGTCGCCGCGGGCGCCATCGAGACCCTGACCTCGGCCGTCCCGTTCGTCACCGACGTGGAGAACCTGGAGCCGTCCGCCGGCGGGCGGGACGGCGAGAGCCTGGCCGACCTCCGCGAACGCGCCCCGCTGCTGCTGCGCACCCGGGACCGGGCCGTGACCGCCGAGGACTACGAGGTCCTGGCCCGGCAGGCCGCTCCGGAGATCGCCCGGGTGCGGTGCCTGGCCGCGGGCGAGCCCGGGGTACCGGCCGGATCGGTGAAGCTGCTGGTGGTGCCCGCCCCGCCCGGCGGCACGCACATCCGCTTCGAGCACCTGGTGCCGCCGGAGGCGGTGCTGGAGCGGATCGCGGCGCACCTGGAGCCGCGGCGGCTGCTGGGCACCCACGTGCTGATCGAGCCGCCGCTGTACCGGGCGGTGACGGTGATCGCCCGGGTCCGGGCGCGTCGCGGGGCGGACCCGGACCAGGTCCACGACGACGTCTCGGCGGCACTGTACGGCTTCCTCGACCCCATCGACGGCGGCCCGGAGGGCACCGGCTGGCCCTTCGGCCGGCCGGTGCAGACCGGTGACCTGTACGCCCGGCTGCACGCCGTGGACGGGGTCGACCTGGTCGAGGAACTGAAGCTGTACAGCGCCAACCCGGTGACGGGGTCCCACGGCGAGCCCACCGACCGGCTGGAGCTGGACCCGTCCAGCCTGGTGTTCTCCTACGAGCACCACGTCCGGGTGGAGCAGACCTCGTGAGGGGCACCGTGGAGGGGCTGGCCTCGCCCTACCCGATCGGGCAGATGCTCCCGGCCGTCTTCCAGGAGGACGAGTTCGTCCAGCGCTTCACGGCCGGACTGGACGACGTGGTGGCCCCGGTGATCTCCACGCTGGACTGCCTGGAGCACTACCTGGACCCGGCGCTCGCCCCGACCGATTTCCTGCCGTGGCTGGCGGGCTGGGTCGACATGGACCTGGGCGGCCCCGCCGACCCCGCGCGCCGCCGGCGGCTGCTGGCCTCGGCCGGTGACCTGTACCGGCGGCGGGGCACGGCGAGCGGGCTGCGCGACCACCTGTGGCTGATGTTCGGGGGGCGGGTGGAGGTCGAGGACGGCACCGCGGTGACCGTACGGACGTCTCCCTCCGCGACGGACGGGCACGGGCCCGCAGGGCTGCGGGAGCGGGGGGCCGCACTGCTGACCGTGCGGATCGCACCGGAGGTGCCGGTGGACCGGGCGGCGGTCGAGCGGTTCGTGGCGGCCGCCAAGCCGGCCCACCTCCCCCATGCCGTGGAGGTCCTGCCGGGGTGATCGTCTGCCGCAAGTGCGGGTTCCACAACGAGGCGGACGACGCGTTCTGCGGTTCCTGCGGGAGCTTCCTCGAATGGACCGGCCAGAAGGTGGAGCTCGACCTCGACGAGGAGGAGCGCAAGGAGATCAAGGCCGAGGCGGAGGCCAGCACCCCCCGCGGCCTGATGGAGCGTGCCCGCGCACTGTACTTCGACGTCGGCAAAGCGGCCCCGATACCTGGCCGGACCGGCCCGGCGGGAGTACCGGGCGCGGCGGGCGGCATGGGCCGCCCCGGCATGGGCGGCCCCCCTGGCATGGGCGGACCACCCGGCCTCGGCGGCGGCCCCGGCCGGCCCGGCGGCCCCCCTGGCATGGGGGGACCACCGGGCCTCGGCGGGGGCCCCGGCCGGCCCGGCGGACCAGGAGGCATGGGCGGACCACCGGGCCTCGGCGGGGGCCCCGGCCGGCCCGGCGGACCAGGAGGCATGGGCGGACCGCCCGGCCTCGGCGGCGGTCCCGGCCGGCCCGGCGGACCAGGAGGCATGGGCGGACCGCCCGGCCTCGGCGGAGGTCTTGGCGGGCCCGGCGGCCCGGGTGGTCCCGGAGGCTTGGGGGGACCCCCCGGCCTCGGCGGCGGCCCTGGCCGCCCCGGCGGTCCCGCCGGCTTCGGCGGAGGCCCCGGCCGGCCCGGCGGTCCCGGCGGCCTGGGCGGACCGCCCGGCCTCGGCGGAGGCCCCGGCCGGCCCGGCGGCCCCCCTGGCATGGGCGGACCACCGGGCCTCGGCGGGCCGTCCGGCTTCGGCGGAGGAGCCGGCGGACCGGGAGGGGCGTCCGATGGAGCGACGGCTCCTCCGCCCC
>NZ_RPRY01000303.1 GCF_003949795.1 Streptomyces sp. WAC06614 | reverse complement strand
CCCCCTCCACCTCACCCCGACCCCCTTCGCTGTTGTCACGGGCCGTCGGCACGACCATGATCATGCATAGTTGTTGAAAACGAAACTATTTGGTGCGAGAGGGGCCCGGAGATGGATCACCCGGAGGTCGAGGTCCTCACCGCCCGGGACGTGCCGCTGGGCGGGCCGCGGGCGATGACCGTGCGGCGTACGTTGCCGCAGCGGGCCCGGACGCTCATCGGTGCCTGGTGCTTCGCCGACCACTACGGCCCCGACCGCGTCGCCGACTCCGGCGGGATGGACGTCGCCCCGCACCCGCACACCGGACTGCAGACCGTCAGCTGGCTGTTCAGCGGGGAGATCGAGCACCGCGACAGCCTGGGGACCCACGCCTTCGTGCGGCCCGGTGAGATCAACCTCATGACCGGGGGCCACGGCATCAGCCACACGGAGGTCTCCACCCCCGGCACCACCGTGCTCCACGGGGTCCAGCTCTGGGTGGCCCTCCCCGACGCACACCGCCACGCGCCCCGCGCGTTCCAGCACCACGCACCCGAGCCGCTGCGCGTCGACGGCGCGGAGCTGCGGGTCTTCCTGGGCACCCTCGCCGGCCTGACCGCCTACCGCGACCGCGGCGACCAGCGGGTCTTCTTCCACACCGAGATCGACGACGCCTACGCCGGCCGGGGACTCGCCGCGATCCTCGTCCAGCAGGCCCTCACCGACGTCCGCGCGTCCGGGATGCGGATCGTGCCCGTCTGCCCGTACGTGGCCTCGTTCCTCACCCGGCACCAGGAGTACGCGGACATCACCGACCCCGTCACCCCCGAGATCACCACCTGGCTCGACGAGCGACTCGGCCGCTGACCCCGCCGCAGACCGCGCTGTCACCCGAATGGCGGAACATGACGTGCCACCCACATGGGTGAAGATCAAACTGGCTAGTGCCCCGGTTTGAGGCAATCCGCGAAAGGGGAACCACATGCGCATCCGACGAACCCTCGCCGCCGCCGTCGCCACGGCAGCCCTGGCGGGACTCGGCCTCGCGGGCGCCGCCACCGCCACCGCCGCCGCACAGGGTGTCCCGACCACCGTCACGCCCTCCGAGTGTCAGCAGGGCGGCGGAACGGCCGATCTGACGGCCAACGTCTGCAAGGGCGGAACGTACGACGGGGAGCCGGTCGACTGAACCCCGCACGGCGCCCCGCTGCCCCACGCCGCGGGGCGCTCCCGCGGCGTGGGGCAGCGTCGACGGCTTCCGCGGCGGTCAGAAGGCTTCCCCGGCGTCGGTGGCGTCAGCGGGTGCGGAAACTGCCGGTGTACACGTCCGTACGGTTCTGTGGTGCGCCGGAGTGGGTCTCGGTGAGCACCGCCCGTACTCCCTTGCCGTCCGCCACCAGTCCCTGGTAGTCGCCGAGGAAGTAGCCGCCGGCGTAGGGCGCCTGCAGCCAGTCGAAGATCCGCGAGATCCGACGTTCGGTCCGCAGCTGCGGGTTCCCGTGCGGCAGCGTGGCCAGGTGGTGGGCGGTGGGCAGGGTGGTCGTGTTGCCGGGATCGAGGAAGCGCAGGTCGTAGTAGGTGAGCGCGACCGTGCCCCGCTCGGTGACCGCGATCGACGGCGAGAAGGCCGGAACGCCCTCGGGGCTGATCAGCTCCGGGGCACCCCAGGTGCGTCCACCGTCGGTGGACCGCACGAGCTGCACGGAGTCGAACTCCCCGCCGGAGAAGTCCGAGCCCTCGTAGGCCATGTACAGCGTGCCGGTCCCGGGGTCGACGGCCGGGCTCGGCAGCGTGGCCGCGGCGCGCAGCAGCTTCGTGGGGTCGTTCGGGTCGACCTCCGGTACGGAGGTGTCCCGCGCCACGGTGACCGGGGCGCTCCAGGTCTCTCCGGCGTCGGTGGAGGTGACCACCTCGTAGCGGGCTTCGACGACGCTGCTCAGGTCGTCGGAGTAGGTGATCCGGTCGAAGAAGTCGTACAGGGTGCCGGTGCGCCGGTCGACGACGATCAGATGGCCGATGGTCTGGGTGTTGGGCACGGCGCTGGTGGGGACGAACGGCCGGGCCTTGCTCCAGGTGCGGCCTCCGTCACGGGTGAGGGAGATGTAGCCGGGGCCGTCGAGGGAGCTGGGGCCGGGTGGGTCGTTGTCGAGGCGGTCCCAGACCTGGTAGGCGGTGCCCTTGCGGAGGGGGTCGGCGGTGAGTGAGGGCTTGTCGTTGAAGAACGGCTGCTCGTCGACGTGCGTGGTGGTGAGGTTCTGCCAGGTGCGGCCGCCGTCGCGGGACGTGGCGGTCAGGAGGGCGCTGCGCGTGCTCCTCGTGAAGTCGACGCCCTCCCCGCCGGCGTAGACCGTGCCGTCCGGCCCGGTGCTCACCCAGGGGTCGGAGGCCCGTTCGTAGTCCGCGCCGCCCGGGGCGCACAGGCTGAACGGCAGCGTGCTGCGGTGGAAGGTGTGGCCGTCCGTGGTCCAGGCGGCCGCCAGGCCACGGGCGCCGCCGTCGCTCCAGCGATCCTGCTGGAACACGGTGACCACGCGCTCGGGGTCGCGGGGATCGACGGACAGGTACGGCTCGACCTCGGTGCCCGGGTGGACGATGCTCTCGGGGGACCTCGCTCCGATGGTGCAGTTCGCGTACGGGTCGCCGTGGGACACCTTGACCAGAGGGGTACCGTCGGGGTTGCGGTCCGCCGCGGCGGGAGTCGCTCCGGTGACCGTGACGAGCAGGAGCGCCGCGGTGGTGACGGCGGCCAGGGGGACGAGGACGCGCATGCAGGATCTCCTCCGGGCCTCTCGGCCGAGGTACGGAACCGGCCGCCATCGGGCGGCCGGGGGCGCGGAGGAATACCGGAACGCGGGGGTGGGGCGGCTCCGCTTGGTCCTTTTCGGCGTGGCAGCCGATTCCCTTGATGGGCCGAACGACGGAGTCGTCGCCGGGGCCGCCGGGGCCGCCAGGGCCGACGGGGTCGCCACGGAGCACGGCGGAGCCGACCGGCGGGTGTCGTGCCGGTCGGCTCCTTGGTCGTGCTGCAACGGCGCCCTCGGGTGTCCGGCCCGAGGGGTTGCCCGGCCGTGCGCCGGCGGGTCAGGTGATCGGCGGCGTCGTCCCGTCAGGCAGGGCGCAGACGTAGCCGGCGTAGGCGCGTGTCACGATCTGTCCGCCGGCGGCGGCGCACTCGTCCCGGGAGATGGTCGGGGACGGGGCGGCCCCGGCGCTCACGGCGCCGACGGCGCTCATGCCGACGAGGGTCGCCGCGGCCAGGGCGAGGCCCAGGATTCTTCGCATGCACATGACCTCCTCCTCTCAGGCGCCTCCGTTCGGCCTTCGGAAAGGACAGGTCGCACGACGACGGCGCCCTCCTCCTCAGCATGGGCGCCCTGCACGGGGCCCGCGAGGCAAGGCCGGGCGCCGGCGGCCGCTCCGGTGCGCGGTCCGCTAGCGCGGTTCGTGGGCCGCCGCCCGGCAGGCACCGTTCGCAGCGCCGTCGGCCACTCCGGCCCCGGTCAGTCCGGCCACGCAATTCTGCAGGTCTCCGGAGACACCACGGCTGCAGGCCGCTGCGACGGAGGCGGAGTCGGTGGCACCGGCCATTTCGGCCATCCGCGTGCAGGCGGGGATGTCCGCCCGGGCCGCGGGAGCGGCGAGGACCGCACCACCGAGGGCGAGGGTCAGGCCGGTGAGGGCACCGGCGATACGGGTCGACGTGCGCATGGGAGGCACCTGCCTTCCGGATCGAAGGACCCCTTCAGGATCCCGCTGCTTCCCGGACCCTGCGAGGGCAGCCCACCGGCCCCCAAAACGATCTCGAGGCCGTACCGGATGATTCCGATACGGCCTCTGACCTGCGTGCAAGCAAGTCGGGACGACAGGATTTGAACCTGCGACCCCTTGACCCCCAGTCAAGTGCGCTACCAAGCTGCGCCACGTCCCGATGCCGTTGACCTGGGGTTTCCCCCGGGCGAACGCGCATGAGAACAATACCGCACTTCGGAGGGTGGTCGCGCGCACCTTTTGCGTACGGGTCGGGGGTTGACCTCAACTGCGGTTGAGGTCCGATGATCGTTGTATGACGCATTCAACGGCGGACACAGGGCTCCGTCACGAGGATCTGGGCGCGCTGATGGCCCGTATGACCGGCGCCGAGAAGCACGGGCCGGCGGCCACGTCGACGCTCGACGTGCTGTGGGTGCTGTACGACCGGGTGCTGCGGGTGACGCCCGCCACCGCGACCGACCCCGGGCGGGACCGGTTCCTGCTGTCCAAGGGGCACGGGCCGATGGCGTACTACGCCGTCCTCGCCGCCAAGGGCTTCGTCCCGGTGGAGTGGCTCAGCGGCTTCGGCGGCTACGACTCCCCGCTCGGTCACCACCCGGACCGGACGCTGGTCCCGGGCGTGGAGATCGGCAGCGGCTCGCTCGGGCACGGGTTGCCGCTCGCCGTCGGCAGTGCGCTGGGGCTGAAGGCCCAGGGGCTGGACGAGCCGGCGGTGTGGACGCTGATCGGGGACGCCGAGCTCGACGAGGGCAGCAACCACGAGGCGCTCGCCTACGCCGGCTCCGCGGGCCTGGAGCGGCTGCACACGGTGGTGATCGACAACGACTCCGCCACCCACGGCTGGCGCGGCGGGATCGCCTCCCGCTTCGAGGCGGCCGGCTGGTCGGCCACGACCGTGGACGGCCGGGACCACGCGGCGCTGTACGCCGCTTTCACCGCTGCGCACCCGGGCCGGCCGCACGCCGTCGTCGCCCGTGTCGAGAAGAAGGCTTGAGGGGGATCACCTGTGGACACCATGCGGGAACGGTTCATCACGGTCACGTCGCGGCTGCTGGACGAGGACCCCCGGCTGGCGCTCGTGCTCGCCGAGATCAGCATGGACGGGTTCCGGCCCGCCCAGCGGGCGCATCCGGACCGGGTGATCAACGTCGGCATCCGTGAGCAGCTGCTCGTCGGCGTGGGCGGCGGTATCGCACTGACCGGGCTGCGGCCGGTCATGCACACCTTCGCCAGCTTCCTGGTGGAGCGGCCGTTCGAGCAGGTCAAGCTCGACTTCGGGCACCAGGGCACGGGCGGTGTGCTGGTCAGCGCGAGCGCCTCCTACGACTGGCCGGCCGGCGGCTTCACGCACATGGCCCCGGGGGACGTGGCCCTGCTCGACACGCTCGACGGCTGGACCGTGCACGTGCCCGGCCACCCGGACGAGGCCGAGGCGCTGCTGCGGCACGCCTACGCCGACGGGGACACCAAGGTGTACGTCCGGCTGTCCCAGCTCTCCAACGCCGCCCCGCGGGCCGTGGACGGCGCCCGGTTCCGCACCGTGCGCCAGGGCTCCGCCGGGGTCGTGCTGGCCGTCGGGCCCACGCTGGACGACGTACTGGCCGCGACCGAGGGCCTGGACGTGACCGTGCTCTACGCGACCACCGTCCGCCCGTTCGACTCCGCCGCGCTGCGGTCCGCGGTCGGGACCGGTCCCGCGGACGTGGTCCTGGTCGAGCCGTACCTGGCGGGCACCTCGACGGCGGCGGCCAACGACGCCCTGGCCGACCTCCCCCATCGGGTGCTGGGCCTGGGCGTGGGACGCGCCGAACTGCGCCGGTACGGGACCGTCGAGGAGCACACCGCCGCCCACGGCCTGGACCCGCGGTCGCTGCGCGACCGGATCGGCCGGTTCCTCGCGCCGCGAACCACGACCGCCGGCGTCTGAACGGCGCGGGCCCCGTCCGGCCGGGCCGGCCCGGCTCGGCCACCCGCCCGACCCGGCCGGTCCGCTCGTCCCGTCAGCCGGCGCGGAGGCCGTCCTCCCGGGCGTGGAGGTCCGCGACCAGCTCGGCGGCCAGCGATTTGATCGTGCCGAGCCCCTCGGTGCCCCACCGGCGCGGGACGACGTCCACCCCGCAGACCGTCCCCAGCACCACGCCCTGACGGTCCACGAGCGGGGCGCCGAGGTAGGAGCGCACGCCGCTCTCGTCCACCACGGCGTTGCCGGCGAACCGGGCGAAGTCGCGGACGTCCTCCAGCACCAGCGCCCGCCGCCGGACCACCACGTGCGGGCAGTAGCCGTGGTCGCGGGCCAGCACCCGGGCCGGGTAGCCGCTGGGCGGGGCGCCCGGGGCGTGGTGCAGTCCGGCGAAGAACTGCCGTTCCTCGTCGATGAAGTTGACCCCCGCGTACGGCGCGCCGAGCGTGCGCGCGATGCGCCGGGCGAACGCGTCGAGGTCGGCGTCCACCCGTTCGCCCAGGCCCAGTTCGCGCAGCCGGAGCACCCGGGCGGGGGCCTCCCGGTCCACCGGCGTCAGCAGCAGGTGTCCGGTGGATTCGTAGTACGTCATGTCGGTCCCCCCGATCGCGGATCCTTGGTCCTGGCCGTGGTCAGCAGATGGTGGACGAGGGCGGCCAGGGCCCTCGTACCGGAACTCGCCAGGCGCGCGTCGCACCGTACGACGGGCACCCCGGGCCCGAGCCCGACCGCTTCGCGGACCTCGTCGGTGGTGTAGCGGTGGCCGCCGTCGAACTCGTTGACGGCGAGGACGAAGCCGATCCCGCGCCGTTCGAAGAAGTCCACGGCGGGGAAGCAGTCCGCCAGCCGGCGGGTGTCGGCGAGGACCACCGCGCCGAGGGCGCCCGCGCACAGCTCCTCCCACAGGAACCAGAAGCGCTGCTGGCCTGGCGTGCCGAAGAGGTAGAGGACCTGGCCGGTGTCCAGGGTGATCCGGCCGAAGTCGAGGGCCACCGTGGTGGCCGTCTTGGCCTCCACCCCGTCGAGCGGGTCGGCGGTCTCGCCGATGCCCGTGAGCAGTTCCTCCGTGCTCAGCGGCTCGATCTCGCTGACGGCGCCGACGAACGTGGTCTTGCCCGCCCCGAACCCGCCCGCGACCAGGATCTTCAGGGTCGCGGGCGGCGCCTGCGGGCCGGGCGGCTGCGGGTCGGGCCGCCGGGTGCCGGGCCCGGCCGCCTCACAGACGTCGGCGCAGTCCATCGAGCACCGCCTTCAGCAGCGACAGGTCGTCGGCCGGATCGTTCAGGAATCGGGGCGCCCGGGCCGTGACGGCCCCGTGGCGCATCAGGTCGGCCAGCAGCACCTTGGTGACGGCGGCCGGCAGCCGCAGCTGCGCGGCCACCTCGGCGACGGACGGGGCGGCGGCCGCCCCGCACAGCCGGAGCACCTGGCTGTGCTCCGGGCCGAGCGCGCTGCGCGGCCGTAGGCCGGTGGCGCTGACCAGCGACAACAGGTCGAGGGCGACGTCGGGGCGGGTCCGGCCGGAGGTGGCGGTGTACGGGCGCATGACGCGGCCGGCGGTGTCGTCGAGCCACGGGGTGTCCCGGGGGCCGGGCGGGACGCGGGTCGCCCTCGTGGCGGTCGTCGAACTCATCGCTCAGGGGCGGCGACCGGCCGGCGGGGCGGTGCCGCGAGGTAGGGGCGGACGCTCTTGACCAGCATCGCCATCTCGTAGCCGAGGACCCCGGCGTCGGCCTCGCGGTCGGCGAGGACGGCCAGGCAGGTGCCGGAGCCGGCCGCCGAGACGAAGACGAGGGCCGAGTCGAGCTCGACGACGACCTGCCGGACCTCGGCGCCGTCGGCGAACCGGGCTCCGGCGCTGCGGCCGAGCGAGTACAGGCCTGAGGCCAGGGCCGCCATGTGGTCGGCGCTGTCGGCGTCGAGGCCGTGGTGGCAGGTGACCAGGCCGTCGTTGGTCAGGAGCACCGCGCTACGGGTGTACGGCACGCGTTGCACCAGGCCGCTGAGCAGCCAGTCGAGGTCGGACAGCTGACTGGTGGTCGTCACCGCTTCGCCGGCCATGGGGAGGTGCTCCTTGTACGCGTCGTGGGGAGTGGTGGTCATCGCTTACGGGTTCTCCGACTGGGCGCGGCCGAAGCCGCGTTGGAAGGCCGCCATGAGGTGGGGGTCGTGCACGGGTGGCTCGGCGCCGGTGGCGTCCCCCGCCGCGCGGCGGGGCGGTGGGGCGTCGCGCAGTTGCGGGGCGAGGTGGGACTGGGCCCGCCGCCGCGGCAACGGCGGCCGCCCGGCGGCCAGGGCCAGGGCGTCGAGCTGCTCGACCCCGGCCCGGTCCCGGTCCCGGTCCCGGTCCTGGGCCCGGTCCTGGGCCTCGGCGGGCCCGGCCCGGCCCTCGGCGGTCGCGGCCGGTCCGGCCGGCCCGGTGTCGTCGTCGGCGTCCCGTGCACCGGGCACCGCCGCCCAGGGGGCCCCGGGCCCGGGGGCCACCAGGCCGACCCAGGCAGGGGCCCGGGGCCCCCTGGGC
>NZ_RPRY01000302.1 GCF_003949795.1 Streptomyces sp. WAC06614 | reverse complement strand
GCTCCGCCGTGCGGCCGTCACCACCGCCCTCCTCACCGGCCGCACGGCGGAGCACGCCCTGCCGGCCGCCACCGCCGCCGAGGACGCCGACGGCCTCGGGGAGGACCTCCAGCTGGCCCTGTACCTCCTGTACGAACTGCACTACCGCGGGCTGCCCGGCGTCGCCGACGCCCTGGAGTGGGACCCCGACCTGCTGCGCCTGCGCGGAGCGCTCGAACGGGCCTTCCTCACCGCCCTCGACGCCGCCCTGCCCCACGGGCGCACGGTCGCCGACGCCTTCGATCCCCTGCTCAGCGAGCCGGCCGACACGACCGGCAGCGTCAGCGCGTACCTGTGCGAGCGGGCCGACCTGGACCTCGTACGCGAGTACGCCGCCCTGCGCTCCCTCTACCAGCTCAAGGAGGCCGACCCGCACGCCTGGGCGCTGCCCCGGCTGACCGGCCGGCCCAAGGCCGCGCTCGCCGCCATCGAGTACGACGAGTTCGGCGCCGGCCACCCCGACGCCGTGCACGCCCAGCTCTTCGCCGACCTCATGGCCGAACTCGGGCTGGACCCGCGCTACGGCCGCTACCTCGGCCACGCCCCCGCCGTCGCCCTGGCCACCGTGAACCTGATGTCCTTCTTCGGTCTGCACCGGGCCTGGCGCGGAGCCCTCGTCGGCCATTTCGCCTGCGTCGAGACCGTCTCCTCACCGGGTGCGCGCCGCCTGGTCAAGGCGCTCACCGCCTGCGGAGCGGGTCCGGCCGCCCTCCACTTCTACGCCGAGCACGTCACCGCGGACGCCGTCCACGAGCAGGTCGCCCGCCGCGAGGTCATCGGCGGCCTGCTGGCCCAGGAACCGTGGCTGGAGGACCAGGTGGCCTTCGGCTGCGACGCCACCGTCCTGCTCGAACAGCGGCTCGCCGACCACGTCCTGACGGCCTGGCGGGGCGGACGCAGCGCCCTGCGCCACGCGGCCGACCTCCTGCCCGTCCACTGAGCCACCATGGCCGACGCCCGGCTGCGCACCAGCGATCCGTCCCGCCCCGGCTGGCGCCGGGTGCGCCACGGCCGGGGCTTCCGCTACCTCGACACGGCCGGCCGCCCGGTGACCGGGGAAGGACGCGACCGCGTCACCGCCCTCGTCATCCCGCCCGCCTGGCGGGACGTATGGATCTGCCCCTGGCCCAACGGCCACATCCAGGCCATCGGCACCGACGCCGCGGGCCGCCGCCAGTACCTCTACCACCAGCGGTTCCGCGCCCAGCAGGAAGCGGCCAAGCACGAGCACGTACGCCGCGTGGCCGCCGGCCTGCCGCGGCTGCGCGAGGCGATCGCCGAGGACCTGGCGAGCCGTGGCCTCGGGCGGGACCGGGTCCTGGCCTGCGCCGCCCGGCTGCTGGACCTCGGCTTCTTCCGGGTGGGCGGCGACCGCTACGTCCGCGACAACGACAGCTACGGCCTGACCACGCTGCTGCGCGAGCACGCCGCGTGCCGGCGGGGCGAGATCTGCCTGGACTTCCCCGCCAAGTCGGGCCGGGAACAGACCCGCGCCCTCGTCGACGGGCCCGCGTTCACCGTCGTACGGGACCTGCTGCGGCGACGGGCCCCCGGGGACCGGCTGTTCGCGTACTGGCACGGCCGGGCCTGGCACGACGTGCACGCCGAGGACCTCAACGCCTACCTGCGCGACCGCTCCGGTCACGACATCACCGCCAAGGACTTCCGGACCTGGCACGCCACCGTCCTCGCCGCCGTCGCCCTCGCCGTCTCGCAGCGCGCCGCCGACGGCTCCCCGACCGTCCGCCGCAGGGCCGTCGCCCGGGCGGTCCGCGAGGTCTCCGCATACCTCGGCAACACCCCCGCCGTCTGCCGGGCGTCCTACATCGACCCGGTCGTGGTGGAGCGCTTCGAGGCCGGCCGCACCATCGCCGCGGACCTCGGCCGCCTCGGCGAGGACGCCCGGTACGGCCGCCCGGCGACCCAGGGCGCCATCGAACGGGCCGTGCTGCGCCTGCTGCGCGAGACGGACTGAACGCGCCGGGCCGGCAACGGGCCGACGGGCCCTGGGCGAGGTGCCACGGCTCAGACGGAGGGGTGCCACTCCGCCAGGAGGATGGTCGCGTCGTCGTGCAGCCGCTGGTCCTGGTGGGTCAGCAGCTCCTGCACCAGCCGCCGCAGGGCCTCCGGGGCCGGGGTGCCCGCGGCCATGGAGCGGATGACGGTGTCGGCCAGCCGCTCCTCGCCGAACAGTTCGCCCAGGGCCGAGCGCGCCTCGGTGACCCCGTCGCTGTAGAGCAGCACCCGGTCCCGGGGCTGGAGGCGCGCCCGGTGCTGCCGGGGCGGCCCCTGGTCGCGGACGCCCAGGCCGAACGGCAGCTCGGCCGGGCGTTCCAGGGCGGCCGGCACCACGTGGCCGTCCCGGATCAGCAGGGGCGGCGGATGGCCGCAGTTGATCCAGGTGAACTCGCCGCGGTCGGTGTCCAGGTGGGCGAGGATGCCGGTCATCAGCCGGTCCGGGATCCACTCGTGCAAGGTCCGCTCGATGGTGTCGGCGATCTCGGTCAGGGAGCCGCCCGACCTGCGGGTGGAGCGGCAGGCGGCCAGCCCGGCCGCGCTCGTGCCCCCCGCCGCCAGGTCGTGCCCCATCGCGTCCAGCAGGGCCAGGTGCAGCAGCCCGTCGGCGAAGTTGTGGTCGAAGGCGTCACCCCCGATGTCGTAGGCCGGTTCGAGCACGGCGGTCGAGGTCACCTCGGTGGTGCCGATCGTCCGCGGCGGCAGGAACGCCCACAGCAGCTCCGCCTGCAAGGTCATGGGCCGACTGCGGCTCCTGACCACCAGCAGGTCGTTGTGGGTGGACTTCGACACCACGACGAGGGCCGCCAGCGAGGCCAGTGCCTGGCCCACGTCCAGCTCCCGCTGCAGCATCACCGGACCGGTCGCCCGCATCACCCCGATCCGCTCGATCCCGTCCACCATCGGCAGCCAGGCGGTCGTCCGGTCCCTCGACAACTGGATCCGCTGGGTGCGGTAGGCGAGACCCGCCAGCGAGCCGTCGATGTCCAGGGGCCGCGCCTCGTGGTCCGCCTGACGCGCCTCCGCGCTGCCCGGCCGGCGGGCCGCGAGCTGCGGCAGGGCCAGCAGCCGCATCTGCTGCACGTCGGCCAGGTACAGCCGCGTCCCGGTCAGGCCCAGCCGCCGCGCCGCACGGTCGATCAGCGACGGCACCTGACGCGCCGACGCCTCGTGCGAGTGGGACAGCACCCACTGCAGGACGGGCCCCGTCCTAGCCGTCACCGGACCGCCCCTCCTCGGCGGCGGGCCCGGCCCGCCCCGCCGCGGGACCCCGGCGGTCGTGGCCGTGGCGCAGCCGAGCCTGCACCCGGCCCTCGACCACCCGGGTCTCGAAGGCCGGCTGCGGGGCCGTCGCCGGGCCCTTGACGTTCCAGCCGTCCGACAGCCGGAACACGCTCCCGTGCCAGGGACAGCGCACACAGCCGTCCGCCAGCTCGCCCTCGGACAGCGGGCCGCCCATGTGCGCACAGGTGTCGGCCAGTGCGCGGACGGTGCCGTCCGGCTCGCGGACCACGAGCACGTCCACGCCGTCGACCCGCGCGCGGGTCGCCCGGCCCACCGGGAAGGCGGCCACCGCGCCCAGCGGGTGCCAGCCGTCCCGCACCAGGTGCTCGACCTGCTCGGCGTGGTTGGCGCCGGCCGCCTGGCGGTAGGCCAGATGGCCGCCCAGGGCGCCCGCCGCACCCACCGTGGCGAGCCCGGCCATGGCCAGCGCCTTGCCGCGCCACGGCCGGCCGCCGGCCCGCGCGACGAAGGAGCCCGTGTAGAGCGCGACCGCCGCGCTGTTGGCCAGTGCGTGGACCAGGCCGGTACGGGCCTGCTCGGGCGGCAGTTCGGCCCAGTCGGCCCAGCCCGCGGCGGCGGCCGGCGCGGCGGAGAGCAGCCCGACCCCGATCAGGACCCGGGTGGCGCAGCGCTGCCCCGGGAGCAGGTCCAGCACGGCCGCCGAGAGCCAGGTCCCGATGGGCACCTGGACGAGCAGCGGGTGGGCCGGGTGACCGAGCGGACGGCCGTGGAGCAGATCGCGCGCCGGGCCGAGCGGAACGGCCCGCACCGCCCGGCGCAGGATGCCGATCACGGCATCGGCCTGCGATGCCTGTTCGAGGCGCTCCACCGCGGTGAGCAGGGGACCCGGGCCCGGTGACGTGCGTAGCGTGTCCATGGGGCCGCGTCTACCCGGCGGCGCGGGCGGTATGTGACACACGGCCGGACGGGTCGGTGGCGGGGGACAGGTGCATGGCGGCCGGGCGAGCGGGCAGGAGCCGGGCCGTCGGACGCCACGGACAGGGCGGGAGCGATCATGCCGGAACCGGACCTGGGGGCCTTCGCCTTTGCGCAGGACGGCCCGATGTACGTGGTCACGGCCGCGGCGGACGGCCTGCGCGGCGGCTGCCTCGTCGGCTTCGCCTCGCAGTGCTCGATCGAGCCGCCGCGTTTCGTGGTGTGGCTCTCCGTCGCCAACCACACCTACGAGGTGGCACGCCGTGCCCACCATCTGACCGTGCACGTGCTGCGCGAGGACCAGAAGGCGCTGGCGCGCCTCTTCGGCAGCCACACCGGGGACCGTACCGACAAGTTCGCCCGGACCGGCTGGCGGCCCGGACGGGAGGGCACTCCCGTCCTGGACGACGTGGCGCACTGGTTCACCGGCCGGATCGAGGCGATCGTCGCCGGCGGCGACCACGAAGGCTTCCTGCTCGTGCCCGTCGACGGCTCCCCGCCGGCCCCCGGACCCGCCGGTCCGCCCCTGCGCTACGGCGCCGTGCACGACCTCAGCCCCGGCCACCCGGCCTGACCCTCCCGCGCGCGACCACACCGCGGCCGCGGCCCGGTCACCGTTGCAGGGTGGCCCCCGGCCGGACCCCGTACGCCTGCCGGTACAGCCCGGCGAACCGCCCCGCATGGGCGAAGCCCCAGCGCGCGGCGACGATGCTGACGGTCGTGCCCTGCGCGGGGTCCGAGGCCAGCAGGTCCTGATGGGCGTGGTCCAGCCGGACCCGGCGCAGATAGCCCAGGGGGGTCGTGCCCGCATGCCGCCGGAAGGCGTACTGCAGGGCGCGCGGGGTCACGTGCGCGGCGGCGGCGATGTGCCCCAGGCCGATGTCCGTGTGGGCGTTCTCGTCGATGAAGAGCACCGCCCGGCGCAGGGCGTCCGGAGTGGCGTCCAGGCTGTCGGCCGGCACCGGGCCGCCGGCGAGGTTGTTGGGGAAGACCGCGAGCGCGACCGCGGCCAGCAGCCGGCCCGTCTCGCCCACCAGCAGCGGGGGCACCACGGCCGTGGCCGCCACCAGCACCCGGTGGGCGTACTCGCAGCTGGAACGCCACAGCTGCTCGGCCTCCGGGCCGGCGGCCCCGGGCGAGGTGAACCGGACGTGGACCGGCTGGCGCTCCGTGGGGGACCCGGCCGCCTGCCGCAGCAGCGGGACCGTCAGGGAGGTCACCTCCAGCACCGCCGACCGCGCGGTCAGCCGTAGCGGCACGGTGGCCGTCGTGCAGACGTAGGGCCGGCCGTCGCCCAGGACACAGCCGGGGACCACGGCGAGCTCGCCCCGGCGGAGCTGGAGGACCAGGGCCTGGCCGTCCGGATCCGGTTCGAGGGTGAGACCGCCGCCGAGCTGGACCTCGTCGAGCTGGTACGTGCCGCAGTCGAGCCGGCTGTGCCGCAGGGTGACCGCCTCGGCGCCGGGGACCGGGCCGACCCGCGCCCCGTAGGCCGCGCGCAGGTACGCGCAGGCCGCCACGGTGTCCCGGCCGGCGAAGGACCGCCGGGCCGGCGGCGCGAGGGGCAGCACGGCCTGGGTGGTGGTCATCGGTCCCCTGTTCCTCGTAGGAGGCGACCCCCGCCGGGCCCGGACGGGGCGCGGCTCCCGCCGCGCTCGGTTCCACGTCCTCGCGCTGCCGGAGCGCCTACCCGTCCCGGGCGGGTTCAGGCCAGTGTGCCCTGCCGGAGGCGTGGCTCAGGGCCAGGAGGTCTCCCGGCGGGGGACGATCACCACTTCGGGCACCCCGCTGCCGCCGGGCACCGACAGGGCGTACATCACGGTGTCGGCCACGATGTCGGGGTTCTGCAGCAAGGAGACGTCCGTGTCGGGGAACCGCTCCATGATGAAGGCGGTCTCCATACCGCCCGCGATCACCCCGGTGATCCCGATGCCGAGGCAGTCGCGTTGCGCCTCCTTGAACAGCGTGTGCGTGAACGCCCGCAGCCCCGACTTGCTGGCGGAATAGGGGCCCGCCTCGGTCCAGGTACGGCACGCGGCCGTGGACAGGATGTTGACGATGTGTCCGCCGCCCCGCGCCACCATGCGGCGGTAGGCCTCCAGACAGAGGTACATCGGCCCCAGCAGGTTCGTGGTCACCACCCGCGTGACCTCGTCCGCGGTCAGGTGCTCCGCCGACTTCGACACGTCCACGGCGGCACAGTTCACGAGGATGTGCAGCGCGTCCCCCGCCGTGTCCAGGTCGCGGAACACCTCCGCCACCTGCGCCGGCTCGCGGACGTCGACCGGCACGTAGCGGGCCTGCTCGCCGCGGGCGGCGAGGGCCTCGCAGAGGTCCTCCGCGAGGTCCTGCCGTACGTCGGCCACCAGGACGGAGGCCCCCGCCGCGGCCAGGCGGCGGCAGATCGCCGCGCCCAGACCGCGCGCGCCACCGGTCACCAGGGCCCGCTTGCCGTGCAGGTCCAGCTGCGTCGAGCCGTCCATCGGATCACGAGCCTTTCGTCGCCGCTCACCACGACGCGTGCCGGCGGCCGCCGGCACGCGTCGGCCGTGCCCTCCCACTGTGGCCCGCCGGGGCCCGCGCGGCACCTCGGGACGGGCCACGTGGCGCCGACGCGGCGGCGCCCACGGGGGGCCGGTCGGAGGGTGTGAGCAAGCCCACGTGAAGTCCAACCGGGTTTGGCGGCGGCAGATTTGGCGGCTGTCGCCGCCACCAGTGAGCGCGGTCACGCCCGGCCCCCGGGCCGGGTCTGTCAGCATGGCGCACCGGGACGGCCCCCCGCCCGCACGCACCCTTTCGGCCTTGCCGGAACACCCGACCGGACAGCCCGCCCGGGCCGGTTCCGGGCCGTGCGCCGGTGCCCGGCAACGCCGAGGTACCACCGGCGCCCGGTCGCGTTCGGGCGCATCCGGTCTCCCGGGGCAGGTGGGCCACCGCTGCACCCCCGGGTGCGGTCGGTGCCGGACCTCCCGGCTGCGCCGGGTGTGCCGCCGCACCGGTCCTCCGTCCCGCCCGCTCCTTCTCCCGCCCCGCCCCGCATCCCCGGTTCCTTCGTGCCCTCTCCTGCTGCTGCCCCCGTGGTCCCGTCCCCGTCCCCGTCCCCGTCGTCCTCCGACCGCTCGCCCTGGCGGGCCCTGCGCCACCGCGGTATGCGGTGGTGGGCCGCCGCCAACTTCGTCTCCAACGTCGGCACCTGGACCCAGCTCACGGTGCAGAACCTGCTGGTGCTCCAGATCACGGGCTCGGCCGCCGTCACCGGCCTGTCCGTCTCCCTCCAGGCGGCCCCGGGCCTGCTGCTCGGACTGGCCGGGGGAGCGGTCGTCGACCGCTGGTCGCACAAGGTCACCGCCGCCGTCTGCCAGAGCGTGCTCGCGGTGGTGGCGTTCGCGACCTGTCTGCTCGTCCTGACGGACCGGCTGGACCTGCCCGCCCTCATGGCCCTGGCCCTGGTCACCGGAGTGGTCGCCACGGTGGACGGACCGGCGTGCTCGCTGCTCGGCAACGGTCTCGTCCCCGCCCGGGACGTCCCGTCCGCCATCGGGATCGGCTCGCTCGTGCACAGCGCCGGCCGGCTCGTCGGCGCCGCCCTGGCCGGCGTGACGGTGGCGGCGTTCGGCACGGCGGCCGCCTACGCGGTCAACGGGCTGTCCTTCCTGTTCGTCGCCTGCGTCATCCCCTTCCTGAGGCCCGCCGCCGGCGCGGCCGGCGCCACCGGTGCGGCCGACGCGCCCCCCGGCGCGGCCGCCGGGCCCGCGGAGCCGGAGCCCTCCGGCGTACGGGCCGGGCTCGGCCACTTCTTCGCCCGGCCCCGGCTGGTGGCACTCGCCGCCATGAACGGCGTCAGCGCCCTGTTCGGCCGCAACTACTCGCTGACGCTGGTGGTGCTGGTCACCGGGCCGCTCGCCGGGGACGCGGCGTCGTTCTCCGGTGTGTCCACCACCCTCGCCGCGGGCGGG
>NZ_RPRY01000002.1 GCF_003949795.1 Streptomyces sp. WAC06614 | reverse complement strand
CCTCCTCCCCGGCATCCCCCACGTCCTCTCCGGCGCCCTCCCCGACGCCGCTGCCCACGCCGTGGCCGACCGGGGTGGGCGACCCGGGCCGGCTGGATCCGCGGATCACCGCGATCATGGCCAAGCCGGAGTACCGCAACGCCCAGTGGGGCCTGCTGCAGACCGAGCCGGCCGACGGCCGGGTGCTGCACAGCATGTACCCGGGGCAGTTCTTCATCCCCGGCTCCGTCGCCAAGCTGTTCTCGGTCTCCGCGACCTGGCGGACCCTGGGCACGGACCACCGCTTCGTGACCCCCGTGTACGCGGTGGGCCGGCGCAGCGGGTCCACGCTGACCGGCGACCTCGACCTCGTCGCCCAGGGGGACCTCACCCTGGGCGGGCGGACCCGGCCCGACGGTACGGTCGCCTACACCGACCTCGACCACACCTACGCCAACGACTTCCCCGGCGCCACCCTCACCCCGGAGAACCCGCTCGCCGGGATCGACCAGCTCGCGCGGCAGGTCCGCGCCTCCGGGATCACCCGGGTCGAGGGCGATGTCGTCGTCGACACCCGGCTGTTCGCGCCCGACCCGGAACTCGACCCGGTCCCCACTCCGCTGATCGTCAACGACAACCTGATCGACCTGCTGACCGGACCCGGGGACCGGCCGGGCGCCGACGCCACGGTCACGTGGCGGCCTCAGGTCGCGCCGTACCGGGTCACGTCCACGGTGAAGACGGTCGAGGCGGGCGGCCCGACGGACATCACCGTGACGACCACGGCGGGCGGCACCCGGATCCGGCTCTCCGGCACCGTCGCGGCCGACGCCCGGCCGCTGCTGCGCACCGCGCCGATCACGGACCCGGCCGCCTTCGGCCGCACCGCGCTGATCGAGGCACTGGCCCGCGCGGGCGTGCGGGTCACCGCCGCGCCGACCGGCCCCGACCCGGTCGCCCGCCTCCCCCGTGACTACGCCGGCCGGCCCCGGGTGGCGGCCTACACCTCACCGCCGTACGAGCAGTACGCCAAGCTCATCCTCAAGGTCAGCCACAACCTCGGCGCCAACCTGGGCATCTGCCTGATGGCCGTCACCGCCCGCAGCGACCGGTGCGCGGCCGGCTTCCCGGTGCTCGCACGGTTCCTCGACACGGCCCGCGTCGACCGCACACAGGTGCAGCTCATGGACGGCCGCGGCGGCAACCCCGCCGACCGCGCCACCCCGCAGGCCGTCGTCCAGATGCTGGCGTACTGGCAGCGCACCCCGGACGCCCGGCGCTTCCGGGAGGCCCTGCCGATCCTCGGCGTCGACGGCCTGCTGGCCCTGAACTGCCGCGACTGCCCGGCACGCGGCAAGGTGTTCGCCAAGACCGGCGCGGCCGTCGGCGGCGACGCCGTCAACGACCGCCTCGCCGTCGGCGCCATCACGATCGCCGGCTACCTCGACCAGGGCGCCGGCCGCTTCGACCCCTTCTACGCGGGCGTCAACGGCGCCTCCACCGCCACGACCGACGTCTCGGGCGTCATCTCCATCGCCGACGACGTGGCCCTGATCGCCGCCCACCTCCAGGAGACGTCCTGACCCGCACCCCCACCCACGCCGACAGGAGCGGCGACGCTGCGCCGGGTCGACGCCGCGTACGCCGCTCCTGGCGACGGTCCTCCGCTCAGCCGAGGAGCAGGACCGCGAGGGCCGGGCCGAAGGCGCCGCCGAGCTGGTAGCAGAGGGCGAACAGGCCGATGGCGGCGGGGCGTTGGGTCGGGACGACCTGGGCGGCGGCCCGGACGGACAGGGTGGCCTGGCCCGCGACGGTGGCGAAGACCGCCAGGGCCGCGACCCCGAGCAGCGCCGGGGCCCACGGGCTCAGCAGGGCGGTCAGCGGGGCCGCGGCCCCTGCCGTGACCAGCACGGCCAGCAGCCGGCGGTGTCCGAGCCGGGCCGATGCGGCGGCCAGCAGCCAGGACACGACGGATCCGGTGAGGAGCGCCACGAGCTGGCCGGTGCCGATGGCCGCCGGCGACCACTCGGTGCGCCCGGCGAGCAGCCGCGGGATCGCGAACAGCAGGGTGAAGTACGAGGTGGACAGGGTGCCGGCGAGCAGGGCGGACGGGACGAATCCGGGGGCGCGCAGCACCGCGAGCGGGACGAAGCCCTCCGAGCGGGCGCGGACGTGCAGGACCAGCAGGACGGCGGGGACCACGGCGGCGGCCAGGGCGAGGGCCGGGTGGCGCGGCACCATCACCAGCGCGGTGACCAGCGTCAGGAGCAGAGCGGCGCCCCGCCCGTCGAAGCGGGCCCCCGGATCGGGCCGTCCCGCGGCGGTGCAGCGGGCGACCACGGGTACGGCGAGCAGCGAGACCACCGACACCGCCAGGGCGATCCGCCAGGACAGGGCCCCCGCGACCCAGGAGCCCAGCAGCGGTCCGACCGCCCCGAGCACCCCGAACCCGGCCGAGACGACGCCCATCCGGCGGGCGTCGCCCGCCGCCAGGCCCATGGCCACCGTGATCAGGCCGGCGGCGCCCAGGGCCTGGGCGGCCCGGCCGGCCAGGGCCAGCGGCAGCCAGGGCGCGGCCACGAGCGCCACCGTGCCGGCCAGCACCAGCAGCGCGCTCAGCCGGAGCGCGTACCGCGGCCCGCGCAGGCGGACGAGGCCGCCGACGAGCGGGGTGCCGACGGCCATGGCCCAGGCGAAGACCTGGACGAACCACGTGGCCGTGGCGGTGCCGACCCCCCAGGAGCCGGCGATGTCGTCCAGGATCAGCACCGGGGCGTTGGCCGCCGCCGCGGCGGGCGTGGCCAGCAGGGCCAGCCACGGGGCGGGGGCGGCCGGTGCGGGCCCGTTCGCCGCTGTCCCGGCGGTCGTCCCGGTCGTCCCGGCCGTCCGTGTCGTCTTCTTCGGTGCGTGTGCGAGCGGCATGGGCGCTCCCCCCGATTCCTCAACCTTGATAATCTCAACGTTGAGATAAGTGAACTCGAAGATCCTTTCAGCGTCAAGTCTCTTAACGTTGAGAAGGTCAACCTTGAAAGGAATGCGGCGTGAGTGACGCCATCGACGCGATCGTCGGCCAGTGGACGGCGGAACGCCCCGAACTGGCGGACCGGATGTGGCCGGTCCAGCTCGTGGGCCGGATCCAGCGGCTCAACCGGATCGTGGAGCGCGAGGTCAAGAGCTTCCTCGCCGCGTACGACCTGGAGTTCAGCGAGTTCGACGTCCTGACCAGCCTGCGCCGTTCGGGCCCGCCCTACGAGCTGACCGCGGGGGCCTTCCTCAAGGCGGCCATGGTCACCTCCGGCGCCATCACCAACCGCATCGACCGGATGGAGGGCAAGGGGCTGGTCGAGCGCGTCCGCGACCCCGCGGACCGCCGGCAGGTCCGGATCCGTCTCACCCCCCAGGGCCGTGCCCTGATCGACGAGGTGGTCGTCGCCCACTTCGAGAACCTGGCCGGACTGCTGACCGCCCTCGACCGCGAGGAGACCGAGGCGGCGGCGGTCACCTTGCGCGCCCTGCTGGAGTCCCTGGGCGACACGTCGATCGCGTAGCGGGGCGGGCGGGGGTCCGGGCGGACCGCTCGGCGGCTCAGCCCCGGCGGCGCGGTGACGTCGCCGGCGTGCGGTAGCCGGGGTGCACCCCGGGGGTCAGTCCCTGCTCCGCCGCCACGCGGTCCAGCAGCTCGTGCAGGTGCGCCCGCTGGGCGGGGTCCAGCGCGGCGAGCAGGTCGTCCTCGTGGGCGGCGGCCTTGCGGGAGACCGCGCCGAGGGTGCGCCGGCCGTCGGCGGTCAGGTGCAGCTCGTGGTTGCGCCGGTCCTCGGCGCTGCGCCGCCGCTCGACCAGGCCCTTGCCCTCCAGCCCGTCGATGAGGGCCACGACCCGGCTCGGCACCACTCCCAGGTCCTCCGCGAGCGACCGCTGGCTGCGGCCGGGCTGCCCGGCGATCATCCGCAGCAGTCCCACGTCCGGCGGGGTCAGGCCGAGTTCCCCGACCCGTTCGGCGAAGCGCGCGGCGGCGTGCGCGCCGATCTGCGCCAGCAGGAACGCGGCTCCGCGCGGGGCGGTGGCCGGGCCGGCGGGGGCGTCCGGGGTGGCGGACCTGGAGGTGGGCGGGTCGGCCAGGAGGTCGTCGTAGAGCTTGTGCCACCAGTCGTCCGGGGCCGTCCCGTGCTGATTCATGCCCTTATTGTGGGCCGCGCGGGGCGCCCGGAAACGCGGAACGGGGGTCGCCGGGCACCCCGCCGGACGACCCCCTGGCCAAGCGTTCGAGCTACGCCCGCACGTCGTACGCCCGTACGACCGTCTGGGTGACGGAAGCCCCGTTCGCGTCGGTCGGTTCCACCTTCAGCGTGACCTGCCGCCCGGCCGCGCCACGGTGGTCTACCACGGTCGTCCACCGCCCGTCGGGCTGCGCCTGCTCCGCGCCGTGGTCCAGTGCTCGCCGTCGCAGGAGTACGAGAGCCGGGCCGAGGTCGGCGCGCCCGGCGCGTACCCGGCGTGGCCGGTCACCGAGAGGCCGAGCTGCTGGCCGTCGACGCCCTGTCGTTCGGCGGCGAGCACCGGCCGTCCCGCCGCGTCGCGCGGCGCGACCGAGGCGCCGGTGGGGAGGGCGGTCGGCCGGCGGATGTCGGATCTGCGGTGGCGCCACCCTGGCAGACGGGTACGAACTGCGGTGATGATGTTGCGCGGCGGGTTCGCGCCGTGGCCGCTTCCCGCCAGGGGGCGGCCAGGGGACGGCGTGGGGAGCCATGGGGAAGCCGCGCGGAGGCGTGGGACGAGACGGGGGGGAGCTGGTGGTCGGCATGGTCGGAACGACCGGGGTGGCCGGGGTGGCCGCTACGGGCGGTACGGGCGGTACGGGCGGTACGCCGCGCGGGGCGGTCGGTGCGCCGGGTGGCGTGCTGGGCGCGATAGGGCTGGACGAGGGGCAGGAGTCGGCGTACCGGGCGCTGGTGGTCCTGGGGGCGGCGGAGGTGCCGGACCTGGCGCACCGGCTGACCCTGCCGGTGCCCCAGACGGAACGGGCGCTGCGGCACCTGGAGCGGCACGGGCTGGCGGCGCAGTCCTCGGCCCGGCCGGGCCGCTGGGTGGCGGCGCCGCCGGGGGTGGCACTGGGGGCGCTGCTGACGCAGCAGCGGCACGAGCTGGAGCAGGCGGAGATGGCGGCGGCGGTGCTGGCCGAGGAGTACCGGGCGGAGGCCGCGTCGGCGGCGGAGCCGGCGGTGCACGACCTGGTGGAGGCGGTGACGGGCGCGAGCGCGGTGGCGCACCGCTTCCACCAGCTCCAGTTGGGGGCCGTGGAGGAGGTGTGCGCGCTGGTGACCGGTCGACCGCAGGTGGTGCCGGGCCCGGACAACGACGCGGAGGACCGGGCGGCGCAGCGCGGGGTGGCGTACCGGGTGGTGATCGAGCGGGAGGTGCTGACGGAGCCGGCCGGGCTCGCGGAGGCGCACGCGGCGCTCGGCCGGGGCGAGCGGTTGCGGGTGGTCGCGCAGGTGCCGACGAAGCTGGTGATCGCGGACCGGAGCCTGGCGATGGTCCCGCTGACGGCGCGGGGCGCCGAACCGGCGGCGCTGGTGGTGCACGCCTCGGGCCTGCTGGAGTCGCTGCGGGGGCTGTTCGAGGCGGTGTGGCGCGAGGCGCTGCCGCTGCGGCTGGGCCCGGCGGGGACGGTGGAGGACGCGCCGCTCGCCCCGGACGCCACGGACCTGGAGATCCTCTCGCTGCTCCTGGCGGGGATGACGGACGCGAGCGTGGCCAAGCACCTGGAGCTGGGGCTGCGGACGGTCCAGCGCCGGGTGAAGGGCCTGATGGAGCTGTGCGGGGTGACGACCCGGCTCCAGCTGGGCTGGCACGCGTACGAACGGGGCTGGGTGGCCCGCTAGCCCCCGTTCGGTCACGCTGGGCAGGTGGACGTGCCGGAGCTGCTCCTGGTGGGCCTGGTCCTGGTGCTCGGCGTGGTGGGCGTACTCGTACCGGGGGTGCCCGGCACGTGGCTGGTGTGGGCGGGGCTGCTGTGGTGGACGTTGCAGGCTCCGACGGCCCTGGCGTGGTCCCTGCTGGTCGCGGCCACCGCGCTGCTGCTGGTGGTCCAGCTGGTGACGTGGCAGCTGCCGCCACGCCGCCTCCGTGAGGCCGGCGTGACCCGCCGCATGGCCGCCGCGGCCGGCGCCGGTGCCGTCCTGGGCTTCGTCCTGGTCCCGGTCCTCGGCGCCGTCCCCGGCTTCATGGCCGGCATCTACGCCTCCGAACGCCTCCGCCTGGGCACCCACGGCGAGGCCATGGCGTCCCTCCGCACGGTGATGCGCGCGGTGGGCACGAGCGTCCTGGTCGAACTCCTGGCCTGCCTGATGGTCCTGGCAGCCTGGCTGGGCGCGGTCCTCACCATGTGACCCCCGCACCGGGGCCGAACCGTGCCGGGCCCGCCCGGGCCCGGGCGTAGCGGACCGCCTGCCCCGCCTCCCCGGGCCCGGGCGGGGCCGACGCCGGACCGGGGTCCGCGGCCGGGCGCCGGCGCGCAGCCGGTCCTGACCGCGGGGGCCGGGGCGCTGCCCCGCACTGCGTCAGGCCGAGGTCGGCCCTGCGGCCGGGGACTGCCCGCCGCGCCACGAGCCGGAGGTCGGACTCCAGGCCCGGGGCCCGGGTGGGGTGCGGGGTCAGCCGCGGAAAGCGCGGAGCCGGTCCCACGTGCCCCGGCCGGCCCACCCGCGCGCACGGGTGCAGGCGGGGCCGGGGCGCAGCGCCGGGATCGGGGGTCAGGCGTGCGGGCCGCGTTTGGCGGCGTAGTTGGCTCGGCCTTCGGCCGACTTCTGCTTCCAGTCGCGCCGGAGGTCCGCCCGCAGCCTGGCGTCGGTCTTGGCCACGATGCGCTGGTTCTCGCGCAGCAGCTTCCGGTACGACTCCAGCCGCCGCTCCGGCAGCGTGCCGTCCGCCACGGCGGCCAGCACCGCACAGCCCGGCTCCGCGACGTGCGCGCAGTCGTGGAAGCGGCACTGCTCGGCGAAGTCCTCGATCTCCGAGAACACCTGGCCGACGCCGGTCCCGGCGTCCCACAGCCCCACCCCGCGCAGCCCCGGCGTGTCGATGAGGACGCCGCCGCCCGGCAGGAGCAGCAGGTTGCGGGTGGTCGTGGTGTGCCGGCCCTTGCCGTCGACGTCGCGCGTGGCCTGGACCTCCATCACGTCGGCCCCGAGCAGCGCGTTGGCCAGGGTGGACTTGCCGGCGCCGGACGCGCCGAGCAGTACGCTCGTCCCGTCGGCGACGACCGCGCCGAGCACGTCCGTGCCCTCGCCGGTGTGCGAGGACACGGTGAGCACCTGCACGCCCGGCGCCGCGGTCTCCACGTCCTGCACCAGGTGCGCCAGGGTCACCGGGTCCGGGACCAGGTCCGCCTTGGTCAGCACGACCAGCGGCTGGGCGCCCGACTCCCAGGCCAGGGCCAGGAACCGTTCGATGCGCCCGAGGTCCAGCTCGACCGCGAGCGACACCGCGATGACGGCGTGGTCGACGTTGGCGGCCAGGATCTGGCCCTCCGAGCGCTGCGAGGAGGTGGACCGCACGAACGCGGTCCGCCGCGGCAGGTACGCCTTGACGTACCGCGGGTTGCCGGCCGCCTCGACGGCGGCCCAGTCACCCGTGCAGATCACCCGCAGGGGGTCGTGCGGGGTGACGAAGGCGGTGTCGGCACGGACCGGCCCGTCCTCGGTGAGGACGTCGCACTGACCGCGGTCGACCCGCACCACCCGGCCGGCCACCAGGCCCGCCTCGGCGTACGGGGCGAACGCGGCCGCCCACGCCTCGTCCCAGCCGAGCGCGGCCAGCGACGGCGCGGACGGGGCCGAGGAGGAGGAAGTGAGGGAAGAAGAAAGAGCGTGGGAAGTCAAGGGGAACCCTTCACCAGGGTGGCCCCGGCAACGCGCGCACGGCGCGAGGGAGGAGACGGAGTGTCAGCCGGTGGCCACAGGAACGAGATCGATGGTCTTCGGGGAGCGGGCAGCGCCCAGCGCAGCGACAGTCATCAATGGACTCACCTCCTGTGCCATGCACATTGCACGGGTTCGGCGTCACTCGACGTGAACGGGCTCACCGTAACCACCCGGGTGTCCGGCCCGCCACCGATTTGTTTCCCGGCCGCTCCGGACCCCCTCGGACTCGCATTCCTGTGCGGGACCCCCGCACGGGTGCACACGGTGTACGCCGAGCTGACGGCGACCGGGTGGGCCTGGTCCGCGCACCCGGCCCGGGCCCGGCTCACGGATGCGGGTGGCGTTCCTTGCGGAGCCTGGCGGTGTAGTCGTCCGGGGGGAGGAACTTCGACCAGCGTTCCGGGAACTCCGACGGAGTCCCCGCGTCCTCGTCGTCCTCCGACTCGCCCTCCGCCAGCGCCCGCCACGCCGCGGCCCGGGCCACCAGCTGGGCCGCCTCCGCCTCGCGCACGCGCTCGTTGGCCTCGCGGGCCGCGGCCGTCGCCACCGACGGCCAGACCCGGTCGATCGCGGCGTTCACGGCGGCTCCGACCAGCACCGCGAACGCGGAGATGCCGATCCACAGCAGCACCGCCACCGGCGCGGCCAGCGAGCCGTAGATCGTCGGGCCCTCCACCGTGTTCGTCAGGTAGATCCGCAGCAGGAAGCTGCCCAGCACCCACATCGCGAGGGCGACCAGCGCCCCGGGCACGTCCTCGATCCACGGTGAACGCACCGGCACGGACACGTGGTAGAGCGTCGTCAGGAAGACGATGGACAGCAGGGTGACCGTGGGCCAGTACAGGACCGCGATGACCTCGGTGCTCCACGGCACCAGCCGGATCACCGCGTCCGGGCCGACCACCATCAGCGGCAGCACCACCGCACCGATCAGCAGCGCGACCACGTACAGAAGGAAGGCCAGCAGGCGCGTCTTGACGATGCCGCGGACGCCGTCCAGGCCGTACATCACGGTGATGGTGTCGATGAAGACGTTCACCGCCCGCGAGCCCGACCACAGCGCGAACGCGAAGCCGAGCGAGATGATGTCGGGGCGGCCCCGGCGGGTGACGTCGTCCAGGAGCGGTTTGGCGATGTCGTTGACGCCGCGGTCGGACAGGACCGTGCCGACGGCGTGCAGGATGTTCTCCTCGATGCTGGCCACGGTGGTGGTGCTCGTCCAGGTGTCGACGTAGCCGAGCAGGCCGAGCAGGCCCAGGAACAGCGGCGGGAGCGAGAGGAGCGTGAAGAACGCGGCTTCCGCCGCGAGCCCGAGGATGCGGTACTCGATGCACGAGTTGACCGTGTCCTTGAGCAGCAGCCAGCCCGTCCTGCGCTTGGACACGTTGCGGTACAGGGCACGGGCCCGGTGGAGCCGGCCCGGGGGCCGCTCGGGTGTTTCATTTGCAGGCTGCACGTCTTTACCGTATCGGCATGGCAGCCACCACCCACACAGTCAGCAACCAGGCCCCGCCGCTCGTGGGCCACGACGTCTACGGCGCCGACCCGGCCCTCGTCGAGGGCGTCGAACGGCACCTCGGACCGGCCGGTTCCCCGCTCCTCGACGAGGTACGCGCCGAGCTCTCCGGCCTCGGCCGGGCGGCCGGGTCCGCGCAGGCCCAGGAATGGGGCCGGCTGGCCAACGAGAACCCGCCGGTGCTGCGCACCCACGACCGGTGCGGGAACCGGATCGACGAGGTCGAGTTCCACCCGGCCTGGCACCGGCTGCTCGGGCACGCGGTGACCTCGGGGCTGACCGACGCCTGGGGGCGTCCGGCCGGGCACCTGCGGCGGGCCGCCGGGTTCTTCGTGTGGTCGCAGGCCGAGGCCGGTCACGGCTGCCCGGTGTCGATGACGCACGCGGCCGTCCCCGCGCTGCGCGCCGACCCGGAGCTGGCGGCCGAGTGGGAGCCGCGGCTGACCTCGCACGTGTACGAGCAGGGGCTGCGGCCGGCCGCGGACAAGGCCGGGGTGATCTTCGGCATGGGGATGACCGAGAAGCAGGGCGGCAGCGACGTACGGGCCAACCGGACCCGGGCGGTGCCGCTGGACGCCCCGGGCGAGTACCTGCTGACCGGGCACAAGTGGTTCTGCTCGGCGCCGATGTCGGACGGGTTCCTGGTGCTGGCGCAGGCATCGGCCGGCGGGGAGGACCGGCTGACCTGCTTCCTGGTGCCCCGGGTGCTGCCGGACGGTACCCGGAACGTCTTCGCGATCCAGCGGCTGAAGGACAAGCTGGGCAACAGGTCGAACGCCTCCGGCGAGGTGGAGTTCGACGGGACCTGGGCCCGCCGGGTCGGTGAGGAGGGGCGCGGGGTGCGCACCATCATCGAGATGGTGGCGGCCACCCGGCTGGACTGCGTGATCGGTTCGGCGGCGGTGATGCGCCAGGCGGTGACCCAGGCGCTGCACCACACCGCGTACCGCTCGGCGTTCGGGGCCCGGCTGATCGAGCAGCCGCTGATGCGCAACGTCCTGGCCGACCTGGCGCTGGAGACGGAGGCGGCGACCACGCTGATGCTGCGGCTGGCGGCCGCCCAGGACGCCGTCCAGGAGTCGGGCGACGCCCGGGAGCAGGCGTTCCTGCGGATCGCGGTGCCGGCGGCCAAGTACTGGGTGACCAAGCGCTGTACGCCGACGGTGGCGGAGGCGCTGGAGTGCCTGGGCGGCAACGGGTACGTGGAGGAGTCGGGGCTGCCGCGGCTGTTGCGCGAGTCCCCGCTGAACTCGATCTGGGAGGGCTCGGGCAATGTCCAGGCCCTGGACGTGCTGCGGGCGTTGCAGCGGGAGCCGCAGGCGCTGAACGCGTTCCTGACGGAGGTGGGGCTGGCGCGCGGCGCGGACCACCGGCTCGACGCGGCGGTCAAGGACCTGCTGACGGAGCTGGCGGACCTGGAGGGCATCGAGGCGCGCGCCCGGCGGGTGGTGGAGCGGATGGCGCTGGTGCTCCAGGGTTCGCTGCTGGTGCGGTTCGCGCCGGCCGAGGTCGCGGACGCGTTCTGTGCGTCGCGGCTGGGCGGTGACTGGGGTGCGGCCTTCGGCACGCTCCCGCACAGCCTGGACCTGGAGTCGATCGTGGCACGGGCGCGGATCGAGGGATAGGGGGTCCCCAACCCCCCGCGCCCCCGGATCCGGGCCCGTTCACCTGTTGGGGCGGGAGTGGCGCCGCGCCGACTCGGCGCCACCCCCGCCCCGAAAGCCCCCGAGGAGGAGCTGTGACGCCGCGGGGCGGCGTCGGCACAGTTTCGGTCGGGCGACCGAGGGGTGGCGAGAGTTGCGTACGGTTGCATCGCCACGCCTCGTACGTACGCCGCACCGGGGGAGGATCCGGGTGTCCCACACCGCTGTCGATCTGGCTCGTCTGTCGGCCATGGACGCGCGTGACGCGATGCGCCTGCTGCAGGGCGTTCGGGCGGCGGCGCTGGCGGGGACCCGGCCGCCGGCCCGGCCGCGCCCGGAGATCGCCGAGTCCTGGCGGCGGATGCTGGCGGGCGGGGTGCACCCGGACCGGGACGCCCGGGCGCGGGTGCTGTCGGCGGCGGAGACCGAGGAGCGGCGGCACCTGTCGCCGTTGCGGCAGGTGCTGCCGGTGCTGCGCGAGGGGCTGCTGCCGAGTCTGGACGGGGCCCTGCACATCATGGTGGTGGCGGATCCGGACGGCCGGCTGCTGTGGCGGGAGGGGGCCCCGCCGATCCTGCGCAAGGCCGACCGGCTGGGGTTCTCGGTGGGCGCGGACTGGGGCGAAGCGGTGGTCGGCACCAACGGGGTGGGGACCGCGCTGGTGGCCCGGCGTCCGGTGCAGGTGTTCTCGGCGGAGCACTTCGTCTCCAGCCACCACGAGTGGACGTGCACGGGGGCGCCCGTGCACGACCCGCGCGACGGGTCGCTGCTGGGGGTGGTGGACGTCAGCGGGCCGCTGGCCACGATGCACCCGGCGACGCCGGCCTGGGTGAACGCGGTGGCCAAGCTCGCCGAGCGGGAGCTGCGGATCCGGCACCTGGAGTCGCTGGAGCGGCTGCGGGCGGTGTCGGCGCCGGTGCTGGCCCGGCTGGGTGGCCGGGCGCTGGCCGTGGACGCGCACGGCTGGACGGCGGCGGCCACCGGGTTGGCCCCGGCGGACCGGGTGCCGCTGCCGAAGGGCTTCGGGCCGGGCCGGGTGTGGATCCATCCGCTGGGCGAGTGCACGGCCGAGCCGCTGCCGGGGGGCTGGCTGCTGCGGCTGGACCGGGAGCAGGAGCCGGCGGGGGCCGGCCGGGTGGTGCTGGACGTGCGCCGGCCGCGGGACTGGTCGGCGACGGTGTGCGGGGCGGGCGGGAGCTGGTCGCAGGAGCTGAGCCCGCGCCACGCGGAGCTGCTGTTCCTGCTGGCGGAGAGCCCGCGGGGGCGGTCGGCCGCGGAGCTGGCCGAAGAGCTGTTCGGCGATCCGACGCGGACGGTGACGGTGCGGGCGGAGCTCTCCCGGGTGCGGCGGACCCTGGCGGGGGTGCTGGCCCACCGGCCGTACCGGTTCGCGGACGACGTCGAGGTCGAGGTGCTGCGTCCGGCGGACCCGCTGACGCTGCTGCCGCACTCGACGGCGCCGAGTGTGATCAGGGCCCGCCTGGGCCGGCCGGGGGCGGGCGTGGTTCCCTGAACGGCATGAGCGACAGCACCATCACCTTGACGACCTGGTCCCTGGCCATGGACTCGCCGGCCGAGCTGGTCCCCGCGACCGTGCCGGGGCCGGAGATCCGTATCGAGCGGGCCGAGGTGCCCTCGCCGGAGTTCAGCCGGTTCCTGTACGCCTCGGTGGGCGGGGACATCCACTGGACGGACCGGCTGGCGCTCACGCGTGCCGAGTGGGCGGCGCACCTGGAGCGGCCGGGCGTGGAGACGTGGGTGGCGTACGACCGGGGTACCCCGGCCGGGTACGTGGAGCTGGACCCGCAGGACGACGGGGTGGTGGAGATCCTCTACTTCGGGCTGCTGCCGGACTTCCGGGGCCGCCGGATCGGCGGTCACCTGCTGACGGTGGGTACGGCGCGGGCCTGGGACCTGGCGGACCGCTGGCCGGGCCGGGCGGCGACGACCCGGGTGTGGCTGCACACGTGCAGCCAGGACGGGCCGACGGCGATGGACAACTATCTCAAGCGCGGCTTCACGGTCTTCCGGACGGAGACCGAGGAGAAGGCCGACACCCCCACCCCGGGACCGTGGCCGGGCGCCTAGGCCCCGCCCGCCCCACCCTTCACCGGTGCCGCGCGACCGCCCGGGCGCGCGGCACCCGGCTTTTCGGACATGCGCCTCTCCTTCGCAGGGTGACCCGGGCCACATCAGTCCGCTATTCGGGACGGTTCTGTCCACATCATGGACAGTAGTGGACTCCTCCAAGAGGCCCATGACACGCTTCCGCCATGAATGGAGCTGGAATCGCCTTGGTGAGTCGACGTCACGTCGACCTCGGCCGCATGTCCAGCGCCATCTGTCCGGCGAGCTGACAGATCCAGCCAACCGCCGTCGACACCCTTGCACCCCCTGACACCGCGCCGGTCCGCTGCCCGACAGCAGTGGATCCGCTGAGCCGCACCCGCTGGCGAAACCGCAGGTCAACGTAGACCGACAGGGCAGTCCGCAAGGCCTCCACCCTGCCCTCTACTCGCCGAAGAAGGACACACCGCCATGGCCGAGACCACCGAGAAGCCCGCTGCCGCTCCCGCAGCCGCGCGCCGCAAGACCGGCCGTCACCGCGGTGAGGGCCAGTGGGCCGTCGGTCACCACACCCCCCTCAACGGCAACGAGCAGTTCAAGAAGGACGACGACGGTCTCAACGTGCGGACACGCATTGAGACGATCTACTCCAAGACCGGATTCGACTCGATCGACCCCAACGACCTGCGCGGACGCATGCGCTGGTGGGGTCTGTACACCCAGCGCAAGCCCGGGATCGACGGCGGCAAGACCGCGGTCCTGGAGCCGGAGGAGCTGGACGACAAGTACTTCATGCTGCGCGTCCGCATCGACGGCGGCCGGCTGACCACCCAGCAGCTGCGGGTGATCGGCGAGATCTCGGAGGAGTTCGCCCGGGGCACCGCCGACATCACCGACCGGCAGAACGTGCAGTACCACTGGATCCGGATCGAGGACGTCCCGGAGATCTGGCGCCGGCTGGAGGCCGTCGGCCTGTCCACCACCGAGGCCTGCGGCGACACCCCGCGCGTCATCCTCGGCTCGCCGGTCGCCGGCATCGCCGAGGACGAGATCATCGACGGCACCCCCGCCATCGACGAGATCTACCGCCGCATCGTGGGCAACAAGGACTTCTCCAACCTGCCCCGCAAGTTCAAGTCCGCGATCTCCGGCTCGCCGCTGCTGGACGTGGCGCACGAGATCAACGACATCGCCTTCGTCGGCGTCGAGCACCCCGAGCACGGCCCGGGCTTCGACGTCTGGGTCGGCGGCGGCCTGTCCACGAACCCCAAGCTCGGCGTCCGCCTGGGCACCTGGGTGTCGCTGGAGGAGGTCCCGGACGTCTACGAGGGCGTCATCTCGATCTTCCGTGACTACGGCTACCGCCGGCTGCGCACCCGCGCCCGGCTGAAGTTCCTCGTCGCCGACTGGGGCGCCGAGAAGTTCCGCCGGGTCCTGGAGGACGAGTACCTCCGGCGCAAGCTCACCGACGGCCCCGCGCCGCAGGAGCCCGCCGGCCGCTGGCGCGACCACATGGGCGTGCACCGGCAGCGGGACGGCCGCTTCTACATCGGCTTCGCCCCGCGCGTGGGCCGGGTGGACGGGACGATCCTGAACAAGATCGCAGACGTGGCGGAGCAGCACGGCTCCGGCCGGCTGCGCACCACCGCCGACCAGAAGATGATCCTGCTGGACATCGAGGAGGCCCGGGTCGACTCCGCGGTCGCCGCCCTGGAGGCGCTGGACCTGCGGGTCACCCCCTCGCCGTTCCGGCGCGGCACGATGGCCTGCACCGGCATCGAGTTCTGCAAGCTGGCGATCGTCGAGACCAAGCAGCGCGGCCAGACCCTCATCGAGGAGCTGGAGCGCCGGCTGCCCGACTTCGACGAGCCGCTGACCATCAACATCAACGGCTGCCCGAACGCGTGCGCCCGTATCCAGGTGGCGGACATCGGTCTCAAGGGCCAGCTGGTCCTGGACGACGAGGGCAACCAGGTGGAGGGCTACCAGGTCCACCTCGGCGGCGCCCTCGGCCTCCAGGCCGGGTTCGGCCGCAAGGTCCGCGGCCTGAAGGTCACCAAGGACGGACTCCCCGACTACGTCGAGCGCGTCGTCAAGCGCTTCGAGGCGGAGCGCGAGGACGGCGAGCGGTTCGCGGCCTGGGTCGGCCGCGCCAGTGACGAGGCGCTGTCGTGAGCGAGCGCGCCGCCCCCTTCTACTGCCCCTACTGCGGCGACGAGGACCTGTTCCCCCACGAGCAGGGCCACGGCGCCTGGGAATGCCGGTCGTGCAACCGGGCCTTCCAGCTGAAGTACCTCGGGCTGCTGGCCCGGGGACTTCGCACCAACGGCACGGGAGGGGAAGACATATGACCACCGTCGGTACGGACCTCAGAGCACTCGCCGAGCAGGCGGGCCGCGAGCTGGAGGACGCCTCCGCCCTGGAGATCCTGACGTGGGCGGCCGACACCTTCGGCAAGGAGTTCTGCGTGACCTCCTCCATGGAGGACGCGGTCGTCGCCCACCTGGCGTCCCGCGTCCTGCCCGGCGTGGACGTGGTGTTCCTGGACACCGGCTACCACTTCGAGGAGACCATCGGCACCCGTGACGCGGTCGAGGCCGTGATGGACGTGAACGTCATCACCCTCACCCCGCGGCAGACGGTCGCCGAGCAGGACGCCGCGTACGGCCCGAAGCTGCACGACCGCGACCCCGACCTGTGCTGCGCACTGCGCAAGGTCAAGCCCTTGGAGCAGGGCCTGACCCGGTACCGGGCGTGGGCCACCGGCCTGCGCCGGGACGAGTCCCCCACCCGGGCGAACACCCCCGTGGTCGGCTGGGACGAGAAGCGGCAGAAGGTCAAGATCTCGCCGATCGCCCGCTGGACCCAGGACGATGTGGACGCGTACGTCGTGGAGCACGGGGTCCTCACCAACCCGCTGCTGATGGACGGCTACGCCTCGGTCGGCTGCGCCCCCTGCACCCGCCGGGTGGCGGAGGGCGAGGACGCGCGGGCCGGCCGCTGGGCGGGCCGGGCCAAGACCGAGTGCGGGCTGCACGGCTGATGACGGAACTTACGGAGAAGCAGATGAGCGTGACGGACCAGGGGGCCACGGTGTGGCTGACCGGTCTGCCGAGCGCGGGCAAGACCACCATCGCCCACGCGCTGGCCGAGCGGCTGCGCGGCGAGGGCCACCGGGTGGAGGTCCTCGACGGCGACGAGATCCGCGAGTTCCTCTCGGCCGGGCTGGGCTTCACCCGCGAGGACCGGCACACCAACGTCCAGCGGATCGGCTTCGTGGCCGAACTGCTCGCCAGCAACGGCGTCAAGGCACTGGTCCCGGTCATCGCCCCGTACGCCGACAGCCGCGAGGCCGTCGCGAAGCGGCACTCCGCCGCCGGTACCGCGTACCTGGAGGTGCACGTGGCCACCCCCGTGGAGGTGTGCTCCGAGCGCGACGTCAAGGGCCTGTACGCCAAGCAGGCGGCGGGCGAGATCTCCGGGCTGACCGGGGTGGACGACCCGTACGAGGCTCCGCAGTCCCCGGACCTGCGCATCGAGTCGCACACCCAGTCCGTCCAGGAGTCGGCCGGCTCCCTGTACGCGCTGCTCACCGAGAGGGGTCTGGCATGACCACCGCCGCGCACCTGCACGACGCGTCCGCCGGCGCGGACGCGCCGTACGCCCTGTCGCACCTGGACTCCCTGGAGTCCGAGGCCGTGCACATCTTCCGCGAGGTGGCGGGCGAGTTCGAGAAGCCGGTGATCCTGTTCTCCGGCGGCAAGGACTCCATCGTCATGCTGCACCTGGCGCTGAAGGCGTTCGCCCCGGCCCCGGTGCCGTTCGCCCTGCTGCACGTGGACACCGGGCACAACTTCCCCGAGGTCCTCGACTACCGCGACCGCACCGTCGCACGGCACAACCTGCGGCTGCACGTGGCCTCCGTCCAGGACTACATCGACGCCGGCACGCTGCGCGAGCGCCCCGACGGCACCCGCAACCCGCTGCAGACCGTCCCGCTGACGGAGGCGATCCAGCAGCACCGCTTCGACGCCGTGTTCGGCGGCGGGCGCCGCGACGAGGAGAAGGCCCGCGCCAAGGAGCGGGTGTTCTCGCTGCGCGACGAGTTCTCCCAGTGGGACCCGCGCCGCCAGCGTCCCGAGCTGTGGCAGCTCTACAACGGCCGCCACGCGCCGGGCGAGCACGTGCGCGTCTTCCCGCTGTCCAACTGGACCGAGCTGGACGTGTGGCAGTACATCGCCCGCGAGGGCATCGAGCTGCCGGAGATCTACTTCGCCCACGAGCGGGAGGTGTTCCTGCGGGCCGGCATGTGGCTGACGGCCGGCGCGTGGGGCGGTCCCAAGGAGCACGAGACCGTCGAGAAGCGGCTCGTCCGCTATCGCACCGTCGGTGACATGTCCTGCACCGGTGCCGTCGACTCCGACGCCACCACGCTCGACGCCGTGATCGCCGAGATCGCCGTGTCCCGCCTGACCGAGCGGGGCGCGACCCGCGCCGACGACAAGCTGTCCGAGGCCGCGATGGAAGACCGCAAGCGCGAAGGGTACTTCTAGCCATGACCAGCACCACCGAGCAGCTCAGCGCCACCACGCTGCTGCGCTTCGCGACCGCGGGCTCCGTCGACGACGGCAAGTCCACCCTGGTCGGCCGGCTGCTGCACGACTCCAAGTCGGTCCTGGAGGACCAGCTGGAGGCCGTGGAGCGGGTGTCCGCCGACCGCGGTCAGGACGCCCCCGACCTGGCACTGCTGACCGACGGCCTGCGGGCCGAGCGCGAGCAGGGCATCACCATCGACGTGGCCTACCGCTACTTCGCGACGGCCCGGCGCCGGTTCATCCTGGCCGACACCCCCGGGCACGTGCAGTACACCCGGAACATGGTCACCGGCGCCTCCACCGCCGAGCTGGCCGTGGTCCTGGTCGACGCCCGCAACGGCGTGGTCGAGCAGACCCGCCGGCACGCGGCCGTGGCCGCGCTGCTGCGCGTGCCGCACGTGGTCCTCGCCGTCAACAAGATGGACCTCGTCGGCTACGAGGAGTCGGTCTTCGCCGCCATCGCCGACGAGTTCACCGCGTACGCCACCGGACTGGGCGTCCCGGAGATCACCGCGATCCCGATCTCCGCGCTGGCCGGCGACAACGTGGTGGAGCCCTCCGCGAACATGGACTGGTACGGCGGCCCGACCGTGCTGGAGCACCTGGAGACCGTGCCGGTCAGCCACGACCTGACGGCCTGCCCGGCCCGGTTCCCGGTGCAGTACGTGATCCGCCCGCAGTCCGCCGAGCACCCCGACTACCGCGGCTACGCCGGCCAGATCGCCTCCGGCGTGCTGCGCGTCGGCGAGGCCGTCACGGTGCTGCCGTCGGGCCGGACCTCGGTGATCGAGGGCATCGACGCGCTCGGTGAGCCGGTGGACATCGCCTGGGCCCCGCAGTCGGTGACGCTGCGGCTGGCGGACGACATCGACATCTCGCGCGGCGACCTGATCGCGCCGAGCGCGAGCGCCCCGGCCACCACCCAGGACGTCGAGGCGACGGTCTGCCACGTGGCCGACCAGCCGCTCGCGGTCGGGGCCCGGGTGCTGCTGAAGCACACCACGCGCACGGTCAAGGCCATCGTCAAGGAGATCCCGTCCAAGCTGACGCTGGACGACCTCTCCCAGCACCCGGAGCCCGGGCAGCTGGTGGCCAACGACATCGGGCGGGTGGTCGTCCGTACCGCCGAGCCGCTCGCGCTCGACGCGTACGCCGACTCCCGCCGCACCGGGTCCTTCCTGCTGATCGACCCGGCCGACGGCACCACCCTGGCGGCGGGCATGGCGGGCGAGTCCTTCGCCTCCCGGGCCCCCGAAGGGGCGGTCCAGGACGAAGAGGGCTGGGACTTCTGAACGATGCGGACCGACATGTACGCCAGCTTCGCCAAGGAAGGCGGCCGCATCGGCAGCGGCCGCACCGGCAGCGGCCAGGGAGGCGTGGCCCGATGTGCGCGATGACGTACGCGCACCGCATGCGCGCCCACACCCCCCATGCAACAGAACTCGACCCGTACCACAGACGAAGACGTCCGTCATGAGCTGACGACGTCCGAGAGGAAGTCCTCCGTGCCTGCCACCCGTACCACCCGCACCACCCTGCGCGGCGTCGCCGCCGCCGCCTCCCTGCCGCTGCTGATCGGTGCGCTCGCGTCCTGCGGCTACGGCGCCCAGGCCGACAAGAGCGAGGACAAGTCCGCCGCCACCGCGTCCGCCGCGGACGGCGCCAAGCTGTCGGCCTCCGAGGTCCGGATCGGGTACTTCCCGAACCTGACGCACGCCACCGCCCTGGTCGGCCTCCAGGAGGGCCTGATCGCCAAGGAGCTCGGCGGCACGGCCATCAAGCCGCAGACCTTCAACGCCGGCCCGTCCGAGATCGAGGCCCTCAACGGCGGCTCCCTGGACATCGGCTTCATCGGCCCCTCGCCGGCCATCAACGGCTACGTGAAGTCCAAGGGCTCCAACCTGCGGATCATCTCCGGTTCCGCCTCCGGCGGCGTCAAGCTGGTGGTGAACCCGGAGAAGATCAAGACCTTGGACGACGTCAAGGGCAAGAAGATCGCCACCCCGCAGAAGGGGAACACGCAGGACGTGGCGTTCCTCAACTGGATCGCCGAGAAGGGCTGGAAGGTCGACCCGGAGTCCGGCAAGGGCGACGTCTCCGTGGTCCGCACGGACAACAAGGTCACCCCGGACGCCTTCAAGACCGGCTCCATCGACGGCGCCTGGGTGCCGGAGCCGACCGCCTCCAAGCTCGTCGCCGACGGCGGCTCGGTGCTGCTGGACGAGACCAGCCTGTGGCCCGACAAGAAGTTCGTGATCACCAACATCGTGGTGTCGCAGAAGTTCCTCAAGGCCCACCCGGACGTGGTCGAGGCCGTGCTGCGCGGCACGGTGAAGACCAACGAGTGGATCACCGCCAACCCGGACAAGGCCAAGACCTCGGCGAACGCGGCGCTGGAGAAGGAGACCGGCAAGGGTCTCGACGCCAAGGTCCTCGACCCGGCGTGGCAGAGCATCCTCGTCACCGACGACCCGCTGGCCACGACGCTGAAGACGGAGTCGGACTGGGCGGTCAAGGCCAAGCTCGTCGAGCAGCCCGACCTGACCGGCATCTACGACCTGACGCTCCTGAACAAGGTGCTCAAGGCCGCCGGCAAGCCCGAGGTCTCCGACGCCGGTCTCGGCGCGAAGTAACCCCGCACGTCCCGTAGTCCCCAGGAGGTGACGATCATGGCCACGACGCTTGCCAAGGCTGCCGAGGGAGCCACCGCAGTGGCGGCGGCGCACGCCGCCCGCATCGAGCACGTCTCGAAGTCCTTCCCCGGCCCGGCCGGTGCGCAGCTCGTCCTGGACGACATCAGCCTCGATGTCGCCCCCGGCGAGTTCGTCACCATCCTGGGGGCCTCGGGGTGCGGCAAGTCCACGCTCCTCAACCTGGTCGCCGGCCTGGACGCGCCGTCCGCGGGGTCGATCGAGACCCCCGGCGGGCGCCCGGCGCTGATGTTCCAGGAGCACGCCCTGTTCCCGTGGCTGACCGCGGGCAAGAACATCGAACTGGCCCTGCGGCTGCGGGGCGTGCCCAAGGCCGAGCGCCGGCCGGAGGCCGAGCGGCTGCTGGAGCTCGTCCGGCTCGGGGGCGCGTACGGCAAGCGGGTGCACGAGCTGTCCGGCGGCATGCGCCAGCGGGTGGCCCTGGCCCGGGCCCTGGCCCAGGCCAGCGACCTGCTGCTGATGGACGAGCCGTTCGCGGCGCTCGACGCCATCACCCGGGACGTGCTGCACGGCGAGCTGACCCGGATCTGGGAGGAGACGGACCTGTCGGTCCTCTTCGTCACGCACAACGTGCGCGAGGCCGTGCGGCTGGCCCAGCGCGTGGTCCTGCTGTCCTCCCGGCCGGGCCGGGTGGCCAAGGAGTGGACCGTCGACATCCCGCAGCCGCGCCGGATCGAGGACGCGGCCGTCGCGGAGCTGTCGCTGGAGATCACTGAACATCTGCGTGGGGAGATCCGCCGCCATGGCCAGCACTGACACCGCCCCCCGGGCCAAGACGGACGACCTTGCCGGTCTGGAGGCCGGTCTCGACGCCCTGGACGCCGTCGAGATCCGGCGTACGCCGGTGCGCGAGGTCCTCCTGAAGAAGGTCCTGCCGCCGACGCTGGCGGTCACGCTCGTCCTCGCCGTGTGGCAGGTCCTGGTCTCGGCGAAGGTCACCGACCCGACCAAGCTGCCGGCGCCGTCCGCGGTGTGGCACGGCCTGGAGCAGATGTGGCTCAAGGGCACGCTGCTGGAGGTCATCTGGACCTCGGTCTCGCGCGGCCTGTTCGGCTTCCTGCTGGCCCTGGCCATCGGCACCCCGCTGGGCCTGCTGGTGGCCCGGGTGACGTTCGTCCGCGCCGCGATCGGCCCGGTCCTGTCGGGCCTGCAGTCGCTGCCGTCGGTGGCGTGGGTGCCGCCGGCCGTGCTCTGGTTCGGCCTGAACGACGCCATGATGTACACGGTGATCCTGCTGGGCGCCGTCCCGTCCATCGCCAACGGCCTGGTGTCGGGCGTGGACCAGGTCCCGCCGCTGTTCCTGCGGGCCGGGCGCACCCTGGGCGCCACCGGCTTCAAGGGCACCTGGCACGTGGTCATGCCGGCCGCGCTGCCCGGCTACCTGGCCGGGCTGAAGCAGGGCTGGGCGTTCTCCTGGCGTTCGCTGATGGCCGCGGAGATCATCGCCTCCTCCCCCGACCTGGGGCTGGGCCTGGGCCAGCTGCTGGAGAACGGCCGCAACAACATCGACCTGCCGGGCGTGTTCCTGGCGATCATCCTGATCCTGGTCGTGGGCATCGCGATCGACCTGCTGGTCTTCAGCCCGGTCGAGCGGTGGGTGCTGCGCAGCCGTGGCCTGCTGGTGAAGAGCTGATCATGTCCGCTGCTCCGCTGCCCGCCCTGCTGGTCGTCGCCCACGGCAGCCGCGACCCGCGGCACGCGGCCACCGTGCACGCGCTCACCGAGCGGGTGCGCTCACTGCGGCCCGGGCTGCGGGTGGAGACCGCGTACCTGGACTTCACCACCCCGTCGGTCGGCCAGGCGCTGTCCTCGCTGTACCTGTCGGGGGTCCGCGAGGTGGTGGCCCTGCCGCTGCTCCTCACCCGTGCCTTCCACGCGAAGGCCGACGTCCCGGCGGCGCTGGCGGAGTCCTCCGCCCGCCTGCCGGACCTGACCGTCCGCATCGCGGACGTCCTCGGCCCGTCCCCGCTGCTGACGGCGACGCTGGAACGTCGTCTGGCGGAGGCGGGCCTGACCCCGGCGGACCGCGCCGGCACCGGTGTGGTGCTGGCGTCCGCCGGGTCCACCGACCCGGAGGCGATCGCAGTGATCGCAGAAATCGCGCGGGAGTGGCGGCACACCGGTTGGTGCGCCGTGCGGCCTGCGTTCGCCTCCGCCGCTCTGCCCCGTACGGAGGACGCCGTACGGGCGCTGCGCGCCGAAGGCGTGCGGCGGGTGGCCGTGGCCCCGTACGTCATCGCGCCCGGCCGGCTCCCGGACCGGATCGCGGCCGGTGCCGCCGCGGCGGGCGCGGACGTCGTCGCCGACGTCCTGGGCCCGTCCCCGGAACTGGCCGCGTTGCTGCTCACCCGCTACGAGGCCGCCCTGTCGCCCGCCGCCCCGGCCCGCCCGGCCCTGTCGGCCTGACCTCGCTCGGCCTGATCCCGCCGGGCGGTGACCCGGGCCGGGTGGTGACCCGGGCCGGGTGGTGACCCGGGCCGGGTGGTGACCCGGGCCGGGTGGTGACCCGGGCTCAGGCCCGGCCCTGCGCGCGCCCTTCGGCCTCGTCCGCGAGTGCCGTGAGGTCGGCGATGGACATGGAGCCGGGCGGCAGGCCCTCGCGGGCGAAGATGTTCGCCGCGTGGCGGAGGGTCTCGTTCACCGGGGTCGGCACGCCGTGCAGCCGGCCCAGCAGGGAGATCTCCCCGTTCAGGTAGTCGGCCTCGATGGAACCGGTCCCGCGGTGCAGGCTCTGCCACGACGAGCCGCCGCGTACGCCCGGGGGCGGGACGACCTTGCCCTCGCGGGCGGCGGACTGCTCGGCGTCGGAGGCGTAGGCGATGCCGGCGGCCTCGAACACGGCCTTGGCCTCGCGGATCGCCCGCAGCAGCAGGGCCGCCTTGGCCGGGGCGGGCTCCGGGCCGGTGGTGGCCTGGACGGCGTTGCCGAGGTTGCCCAGGAGCTTGGCGTACTTCCAGCGCATCACGTCCTCGACGACCGGTGCCTCGAACCCGGCCGCCTCCAGGTCGGCGGCGAACCGCCGCGCGGTGGCGTCGGCCCCGCCCGCGGCCCGGCCGAGGTGCAGGATCCCGGTGAGCGGCGCGCACAGCGCCGAGACCTTGCCGGGCTCCAGGAAGTCGGAGGGCAGCCAGACGCAGACGCCGTAGACGCGGTCGAAGCGGCGCAGCGCCATGCGCTCGCCCTCGACCCCGTTCTGCGCGCAGAACACCGGCAGCCGCTGCGCGGCCGTGCCGCCGCCGGCGACCTCCGCGTCGCCCCAGGTCTCCAGGGCGGCGACGGCGTCCTGGGTCTTGACGCACAGCAGGAGCACGTCGTCGGGGCGCAGCGCGCCGAGCTCCTCGGGGTCCGTGGCCACGGGGAGCCGGTGCACGCGGGTGCCCTGGGCGGTGGTGAGGGTCAGGCCCTGGTCGCGCAGGGCGCGCGCGTGGACGCCCCGGGCGACGAGCACGACGTCCCGACCGGCCTCGGCGAGCCGGCCTCCGATGGTGGCGCCGACCGCGCCCGCGCCGATGATCAGATAACGCATGGCGGCAGCCTACGGGGTGGCCCCGGAACGTGACGGGGCCCGGGAGCAGACCCAGCTCCCGGGCTCCTGAGTGCCACCCAATTGCGCACGCCGGCGGCGTTGAAGGGCGCGGATCATGCTGAGATCGACGTGTTCTGCCTTTGAACTACCGCACCACGGGAAGCGAGGGGAAAGAGGTGCAGGGGGGACTTGAACCCCCGTCCGTCGATGATCGTCCGCGCCCGGTCGATCCGGCGTTCGGCGGCGAATGCTGAGACTGGAGCGAGAATCTGAGGATGACGGGGGCGACGGCTCGCCGCTTCCCGGTTCAGCTTCGACATCAGTGTCAGCTTGCGCTCTTCGCGCACCCTCCGCTCGCACGGAGGGCGATCTGTGGGCTACCGGAACAGGTAGCCGAACACCGCGTCACCGATGCGCTGGTCGGTGACCTCGGTGCCGTTGGCCTCCTCGCGGGCGAACTTGACGGCCTGCTGGAGCTTCTCGACACGGTCCAGCAGCTCGTTCACCCGGCGGGCGGGCAGCGCCCCGGAGAACTTCACGGTCGTCCAGTGCCCGACCGGGACGTCCTCGTAGTACACCTCGACCTGCGCCGGGTGCTTCTCGGTGGCCTCGGCCTTGACGTGGTTGCGGGGCACCTTCTTGGTGCGGATGGTGCGGACCGGGTCCGTCTTCCAGCAGTCGGTCGAGGGGTCCGGGCTCCACGACTCCGACGCGTCCAGGACGGGCAGCTTGCGCACGAAGGTGTGCAGGTCCGTGAGCTGCTTCTCCAGGAAGAGCAGGTACGGGACCGGGACCTGCGGGAGCAGGACGGTGCCGTCCACGACGACGTCGGCGGCGGCGGACCGGTTGGCCCAGTCCTTGGTCGCGGTCACGTCGAACAGCCGGGTCAGGGTCCCCGCCGTGGCACGCAGGACGTCCTCGGCCTTGATCTGGACCCGCGTGGACTCGGGCGGCAGCTGCTCGCCCTCCTCGTCCTTGGGCTGGTACGTCCGGGAGATCCCGGCGAGCAGCGCGGGCTTCTGGACGTCGTGATGGGCCTGGGTGAGTTCCTGGAGGGACTTGGACTTGACGCCCTTTTCCACGGCGATGATCTGATTCAGCTTCGGCACGCACCGAACGTAACAACGTCGGACAGGTCCGCACATCCGATTTTGTCGGGGCGGGCGGGGACGGCCGGAGGGAGGGCCGCGGGACAGCCGGAGAGGCGGACGGAGGGTCAGGAGGTGGTCAGGTCGACCAGCTTGAGGACCGTGTTCCAGTTGCGGGTGGTGGCGTCGATGCCCTTGAGCAGGGACGGACGGGCCAGGGCCTCGGCGAGTTTGGAGCGGCCGAGGCCGTCGGGGGCGTAGAGGTAGATCACCTTGTCGCCGAGGCGGAACTCCTCGGGGAGGAACGCCGCGGCGTCGATGCCGGCGAACCGGTCCTCGGCGGGCTGCTCCGACAGGAACGTGGCGTGCAGCTGCTTGCCCTGGAGCTCGGCGGCCGGGAAGGGGCAGGCGGCCACGACGGCGCGCAGGTGGGCGCCGTCGACCACCAGGCACGGCACCCGGAAGCCGAAGTGGGCCTCGATGGCCGCCTCCAGCTCCCGGGCGAGCGCCACGGGGTCGGTGCGGTCGCTGCGGAACACGGCGTTGCCGCTCTGCAGGTACGTCCGGACCGCGTCGTGGCCCAGGCCCTCCATGACCGTCCGCAGCTCGGCCATGGGCACCTTCTTGTTGCCGCCGACATTGATCCCGCGCAGCAGCGCCGCGTACGTCCTCGTGTGCGTCATGGGGGCACGGTAGGGCACGGCTACGACAGTTCCGCCTCGATGAGGTCGGCGGCCCGGGGTGCCCCGCCCTCGGCCGCCATCTCCGCGCGGATCGCCTCGGCCCGGGCCGCCACCCGGGGGTCGGCGACCAGCTCCAGGACGGCCGCCCGCAGGGTGGCGGCGTCGGCCTCGGCCATCGGCACGTGCCGGGCGACGCCGAGGGCGGCCAGGACGTCGGCGTTGGCGAACTGGTCGACGGCCTGCGGCACGGCCACCATCGGGGTGGCGGTGGCCAGGCCCTCCTGGCTGCCGCCGGCGCCGGCGTGGGTGATGAAGGCGTCGGCCTGGCGCAGCACGTCGAGCTGCGGCACCCAGCGGTGGACCTCGACGTTGCCCGGGATCTCCCCGAGCTCGGCCTCGTCCGTGAAGCGGCCGATCTGGAGGACGACGTGCCAGTCGGGCAGGTCCCGGAAGGCGTCGATGCAGGCACGGTAGAAGGCCGGCTGCTTGGTGAAGGACGAGCCCAGGGAGACCAGTACGACCTTCTTGCCCCGGGCCGAGGCCGGCTGCTCCCAGTGGCCCTGGGCACAACGGTCGCCCTGGCAGGTGCCGACGAAGGTGTACACGGCCGGGTCGACCCGGTCGGCCTGCGGCTGGAGGGCGCGGGGGATGAGGACGAGGCTGCGGCGGGGGCGGCCGACGAACCGGTCGGGGTCGGTGGCGATGCCGTTCTCGTCGAGCCAGGCGCGGAAGCGCGCGTAGTAGGCCCGGCCCCGTTCGGAGGCGCGCAGCGGCGCGAACAGGGGCTCGGCCACCTCCTCCTCGTAGCCCTCCCAGGCGACCAGGTTCGGGGAGAGGGAGACCGCCGGGACGCCCCAGCGGTGGGCCAGCACGGCGGCCGGGTAGGAGGTGATGTCGTGCAGGACGAGGTCCGGCTCGTCCCCGGCGAAGGCCTCCGCGAGCTGCGGCAGCGCCTGGATCGCGTCGTCGAGGAAGGGGGTGATCTGGTCGATGAGTTCGGTGCCCCACGCGTCGGGGTCGTCGTCGGTGGGGAGCGTCGAGGTGTAGGGGACGGGCGTGGCGCCGGTCTGCGCCACCGTGTCGGCGAAGGCCGGCGGGATGGCGTAGCTGACCCGGTGGCCCCGGGCCACGAGCTCGCGGATCACCTCCAGGCTCGGGTTCACGTGGCCGTGGGCGGCGATGGAGAACATGGCGATGTGGGCGGGGCGTTCGGCTGTGGTCATGCGAGAACTCTAACGAGACGAGACGTCTCGTGCAACTGGGTGGGCGGCACGGACGGCGACGGCGCGCCCGCCACGGCACCGGCGGGCGGAAGCCCTGGGGACCCTGGGAAACTTGGGTGGTCCGGGGGACCTGGGAAGGCAGGGACGTCCGGGACCGCAGAGACGACGATCCGGAGCCGGAGTACGAGATGGACGAGGCACAGGCCAGGAAGGCGCTGGCGGCGGCCGGGCTGCCGGACGGCGGCGCGACCCTGCTGGCACTGGGCGAGAACGCCGTGTTCGCGGCCGGGGACCTCGTGGTGAAGGTCGGCCGCGCCGACCCGGAGCTGCTGGACCGGGCCACCCGCGAACTGGCGGTCGCGGGCTGGCTGGAGGAGGCCGGCGTGCCGGCGGTGCGCGCGGCCGAGCCCGCGCCGCGGCGGGCGGAGGGCCATGCGCTGACCCTGTGGCACCGGCTGCCGGACGCGGTCCGCCCGGCCGGACCGGAGGACCTGGCGCTGCTGCTGCGCCGGGTGCACGAGCTGCCGGCGGCGCCGTTCGAGCTGCCGCGCCGGGACCTGCTGGGCGGCGTGGAGCGCTGGCTACGGCTGGCCGGCAGCGCGATCGACCCGGCGGACGCGGCGTACCTGCGGGCGCGCCGGGACGCCTACGCCGCCGAGGTGGCCGAGCTGACCCCGCACCTGGCCCCGGGGGCCATCCACGGCGACGCCCTGCCGCGCAACGTCCACGTGGGCCCGGACGGGCCGGTCCTGGTGGACCTGGAGACCTTCTCCACGGACCTGCGCGAGCACGACCTGGTGGTGATGGCGCTGTCCCGCGACCGGTACGGGCTGGCGCACGAGGCGTACGAGGAGTTCGTCCGCGCCTACGGCTGGGACGTGCGCGACTGGCCGGGCTGCGCGCTGCTGCGCGGCGCCCGGGAGACGGCCAGCTGCGCCTGGATCGCCCAGCACGCACCGACCAACCCGGGCGCCCTGGCCGAATTCCGCCGCCGCGTCACCTCCCTGCGCGAACGCGCCACGGAAGTCCGCTGGCACCCGTTCTGACCACCACCAGCCGAGCACGGGCCGGACGGCCCGGCGCTGGCCGCACGGGCGGGGTGGTAGCTGCGCGGTCGGGCGGTGGCCGGACGGCCGGGCGGTGGCCGCAGGACTGGCCGGGCGGCGGGGCGGTGGCCGGACGGCGCGGCGCTGGCCCAACGCTGGCCGCACGGCCGGGCGCTGGCCGGACGGCCGGGCGGTGGCCCGACGGCCGGGCGGCTGCCGGACGGCCCGGCACTGGCCTCACGGCCGGCCGCTGGCCTCACGGCCGGGCGCCAGCCGGGCGGTGGCTGCCCGGCCGCACGCCAGCCGGGCGGTGGCTACGCGTCCGCACGCCAGCCGGACGGCGGCTGCGCGGCCCAGCGCTGGCCCGGCGCTGGCCGCACGGCCGGACGCTGGCCGCACGGCTGTGCGCCAGCCGGGCGGTGGCTACGCGGCCGCACGCCAGCCGGACGGCGGCTGCGCGGCCGGGCGGTGGCCCGGCGCTGGCCGCACGCCCGGGCGGTGGCTGCACGGCCGGGCGTATGGCCGCACGACCGGGCGGTGGCCGCACGGCCGGGCGGTGGCCGCACGGCCGGGCGTATGGCCGGGCAGTGGCCGGACGGCCGGGCGGCGGGCAGGCGCCTGCCCGCGGCGGCGGCGTGCGCGCGGCGGCCCGCGGTGGGCACGGATCCGTGCCGCCTCGGCCCGCACCCCCGCCCCCGCGGGAACGTCAGGCCGCCGTCGGGGTCAGGGGGCGCAGGGGCCAGGCCGTGTCGATCACCGCGTCAGGGGTGCCCTCGCGGCGGAGGTAGGACTCGAAGTCGCGGGCCCAGCGGGCGTACCAGGTGGTCTGGCGGGTGTGCAGGTCCGCCGGGGTGAGCTCCGCCACCCGCGGGTGGCGGACGGCTATCGCGCGGGCCACCCGGACCGCCGCCAGGGCATCGGCGCCCGCGTCGTGCGCCCGGTCCAGCTCGACCCCGTAGACCCCGCAGACCGCCTCCAGCGTCCGCTTGCCGCGCCGGTAGCGGTCCACCGCGCGGTCGATGGTCAGCGGATCCACCACCGGTCCGGTCCCTTCCCCGGGCATCCCCGCCCCCTCCAGCCGGTCCGCGAGCGACGGCAGCCCGTGCCGGGCCAGCTCCGCGCTCAGCAGGGTCAGGTCGAAGGCGGCGTTGTACGCGACGACCACCGCGCCCCGGCGCCACCGCTCCACCAGCGCCCCGGCCACCTCGTCGGCCACCTCCCGGGCCGGCCGGCCCTGCGCGGCGGCCCGTTCGGTGCTGATGCCGTGGATCGCCGACGCCTGCGCCGGGATCGGTATGCCCGGATCGGCGAGCCAGCCCCGGCGGCCGTGCACCTCCCCGTCACGGACCTGCACCACCGCGGCCGTGACGATCCGCGACTCCCCCGGCTCGGTGCCGGTCGTCTCCAGGTCGAACCCGACCAGCTCTCCCCTGTGCCACTCCCCCATGGCCGTGCCTCCCCCGTCCCGCCGGACCGCCCGGCCCGGACAACGACTTTCAGCCTGCCACGGGCCACTGACAGTCACGACACCGGGCGGGAGTCCTGCCACACGGACTCGAATTCCTCGCGGTAGGTGGGGAACAGACCGTGATCCACGTCACGGGCGACGGCGCGCCCGCCGCCCCGCAGCACGAGCACCGGCGCCTCCATGCCCCGCGCCCGCCGCAGGTACGACTGGACCACGGCGATCCCCGAGGACTCGCCCTCCACCAGGTACGCGGTGAAGCGCGGGGTCTCGTCGAAGACGTGGATGGCGAAGCCGGAGGGGTCGCGCAGCCCGGCCCGCACCCGGCGCACGTGCAGGATGTTCATCTCCACCGAGCGGCTCAGCTCGCCCTTGCGCAGCCCGAGCTCCCGCTCGCGCCGCTTGACCGCGCTGCTGGCCGGGTTCAGGAAGAGCAGCCGCACCCGGCAGCCGGCCTCGACCAGCCGGACGAGTCTTCGCCCGGAGTAGTTCTGGACCAGCAGGTTCAGGCCTATCCCGATCGCGTCGAGCCGGCGCGCCCCGCCGAACAGGTCCTCCGCCGGCAGCTGCCGCTGCAGCCGGACCCGGTCGGGATGGACCGAGACCACGTCGGCGTACCGGTCGCCCACCAGGTCCTCGACGGCGTCGATCGGCAGCCGCTCCGCCGACGGGCTGCCGGAGCCGCCCCCGAGCACCTCCAACAGCCGGGCCGAGGCCCGTTCCGCCTGGGACAGCACCGCCTGGGACAGGGCGCGGTTGCGCGAGACGACGTTCCGGGTGACCTCCAGCTCGTCCAGCGCCAGCTCGATCTCGCGCCGGTCGTCGAAGTACGGCTCGAAGCAGGGCCAGTGCTGGACCATCAGCTCGCGCAACTGCGGCAGGGTCAGGAAACTGAGCACGTTGTCGTCGGCCGGGTCCAGCAGGTAGCCCTTGCGGCGGCTGACCTCGCGGACGGCGACGGCGCGCTGCACCCACTCCTGCCCGGCGGGCCCGGCGGCGGCGACCACCCAGTCGTCCTCGCCGTGCACGGGCTCGTAGATCGGCCGGAGCACCGCCCCGACCACGGCCCGCAACCGCTGTTCGATGAGGTTCAGCCAGATGTACGCACGGCCGGCCCGCTGCGCGCGGGTGCGGACCTCGGTCCAGGCGTCCGCGCCCCAGTCCAGTTCGACCCCGGTGCGCACGCTCCCGGCCGTCGCCGACCCCGCCAGGGACACCGCACCGGCCACGACCCCGCCGGGGCCGCCGCCGGGGGCCTCCGCCGCAGGGCCGCCCTCGTGACCGCCGTCACCAGGGGGCAGCTCCAGACCTCCCGAGCTCACCCGTGCACCGCCTTCCGCTACCCCTCCAGTGATCAAGGAAGAGTACTCCGCGCACACGGTCCGGTGCAGCCCGATGCCCCCTACACCGATGGGCGGTTGACCCATTATCCGATGCACCGACAGTCCGACAGCCTGAAGGTCCGTCCGCGCGGTCACCCGGCAGGACCAACCCAAGTCCCCACGCGGAGCCCCTCTTTCGGGGAAGATCTGTGCTCGGACGCACGATGTCGGATCAGGCAGGAGTGGAAGAGTCTCAGCTATGCAGGTCTGGCCCGGACAGTCGTACCCCCTCGGCGCCACGTACGACGGCGCAGGAACCAATTTCGCGGTCTACTCGGAGGCCGCCCGACGGATCGAGTTGTGCCTCCTGCACGACGACGGCTCGGAGACCGCCGTCGAACTGCGGGAGACCGACGCCTTCGTCCGGCACGCCTACCTCCCCGGCGTGATGCCGGGGCAACGCTACGGCTTCCGGGTCCACGGCCCGTACGAGCCCGAACGCGGCCGGCGGTGCAACGCCGCCAAACTCCTGCTGGATCCCTACGCCCGGGCGATCAGCGGGGCCGTCTCCTGGGGCGAGGAGGTCTACGGCTACCACTTCGGCCGCCCCGACTCCCGCAACGACCTGGACTCGGCCCCGCACACGATGAGTTCGGTCGTGGTGAACCCGTACTTCGACTGGGCCAACGACCGCCCGCCGCGTACGGAGTACCACCACACGGTGCTCTACGAGGCCCACGTCAAGGGCCTCACGATGCGGCACCCGGACCTCCCCGAGGAGCTGCGCGGCACCTACGCGGCCCTCGCCCATCCCGCGGTGATCGGGCACCTGGTCAAGCTCGGCGTGACCGCGCTGGAGCTGATGCCCGTGCACCAGTTCGTGCACGACCACCGGCTGGTCGACGACGGGCTGAGCAACTACTGGGGCTACAACACCATCGGGTTCTTCGCCCCGCACAACGGGTACGCCTCGGGCGACCGGGGCCAGCAGGTGCTGGAGTTCAAGTCGGCGGTACGGGCACTGCACGAGGCCGGTATCGAGGTGATCCTCGACGTGGTCTACAACCACACCGCGGAGGGCAACCACCTGGGCCCGACCCTGTCCTTCCGGGGTCTGGACAACGCCTCGTACTACCGGCTGGCCGACGACCCCCGCTACTACACGGACACCACCGGCACCGGGAACTCGCTGCTGATGCGGTCCCCGCACGTCCTGCAGCTCATCATGGACTCGCTGCGGTACTGGGTCACCGAGATGCATGTGGACGGGTTCCGCTTCGACCTCGCGGCCACCCTGGCGCGCCAGTTCCACGAGGTGGACCGGCTGTCGTCGTTCTTCGACCTGGTGCAGCAGGATCCGGTGGTCAGCCAGGTGAAGCTGATCGCCGAGCCGTGGGACCTGGGCGAGGGCGGCTACCAGGTGGGCAACTTCCCTCCGCTGTGGACCGAATGGAACGGCAAGTACCGCGACACCGTACGGGACCTGTGGCGCGGCCAGCCGCGCACGCTGGCGGAGTTCGCGGGGCGGCTCACCGGTTCCTCCGACCTCTACCAGGACGACGGGCGCCGGCCGCTGGCCTCCATCAACTTCCACACCTGCCACGACGGTTTCACCCTGCACGACCTGGTCGCGTACAACGACAAGCACAACGAGGCCAACCGGGAGGGCAACCGGGACGGGGAGACGTACAACCGGTCCTGGAACTGCGGGGTGGAAGGGCCCACCGAGGACCCCGAGGTGCTGGAGCTGCGGGCCCGTCAGATGCGCAACTTCGTCGCCACCCTGATGCTGTCCCAAGGGGTGCCGATGATCAGCCACGGCGACGAGTTCGCCCGCACCCAGGGCGGCAACAACAACGCCTACTGCCAGGACAACGCCCTGTCGTGGGTGCAGTGGCCGGAGCCCGGCAAGTCGGCGCCCCCGCTGCTGGAGTTCACCCGGCAGATGGTGTGGCTGCGGCGCAACCACCCGGTGTTCCGGCGCCGCCGGTTCTTCCACGGACGGCCGGTGGAGGGCACGCACGACGAGCTGTCGGACATCGCCTGGTTCACCCCGCACGGCGAGGAGATGCGGGCCCGGGACTGGCAGTCGCAGAACGCCCGGGCCCTGACGGTGTTCCTCAACGGCGAGGCGATCTCCGAGCCGGGCACACGCGGGGAACGGATCACCGACGACTCGTTCCTGCTGATGTTCAACGCCAGTGCCGATCCCCAGGAGTTCACCCTCCCGGCCGGGCACGGCGACCGCTGGCGGCTGGTGGTGGACACGGCCCGGGCCGAGGTCCTGCCACCGGGTACCGGGCCGCAGTACGCGGCCGGGGACCGCGTGGCGTTGACGGGCCGGAGCCTGGTCGTGCTTCAGCGGCCGGCGTAGGCGACCTGCCCCGGCACCTCCGTGGCGGAGGTGCCGGGCCCCGCCGGGAGCGGGGCGTGCGCACGGGACGCCGGCACCCGGGCGGCCAGTGCCAGGAGCAGACAGGCTGCGGCCGAGCCCACCGCGACCGCGAAGGCCCCCGCGGGCCCGTACGCCTCGGCGAGCCGCCCGGAGACGGCCAGCCCCACGGCCTGCCCGCCGACCAGGGCGCTGGCGGCGAAGGCCATGGCCTCGGCGAGCCGCTGCGGTGCCACCGCCCGCTCGGTCAGGGCGAACGCGGTGATCAGGTGGGGTGCGTAGGCGGCGCCGAGGACGGTCACCACCGCGTACAGGGCCCCCAGGCTGCCGGCGAACAGCAGCGGTACGGACAGCACCAGCGCGGCCGCGGTGGCCACCCGCCAGCGCAGCCGCAGCCCGAACCGGGCGGGCAGCGCCCCCAGCGCGAGACCCACGGCCGCGCTGACCACGCCCATGGCGGCGTAGACGAGGCCGGCCTGCCCCGGGGCGCCCAGCCGGTCGGTCAGCGCGGCGATCCCGGCCTGGCAGCCGCCGAACATCGCGCCCTGGAGGGCGAGGGAGCCGCGCACGGCGTGCACGACGCCGGGGTGCCGGCCGCGCCGGCCGTCCCGGTCCCCCGCGGCGCGCCGGCCGGCCGTGACGGCTGCGGTCGGGTGCAGCGCGAAGGCGGTGGCGAAGACGGCCACGAGGGCCGCCGCGCCGGCGAGGGCGACGGCGGGCCGGGAGAGCAGGGCGGCGAGCCCGACCAGCGCCGGGCCGATGACGAACGAGACCTCGTCCAGGGTGCCTTCGAGGGAGTGCACGGCCCCGACGACGCCCTCGTCGGCGCCGGCGCGGTGGGCGAGGGCCACCGAACGGGTCCGGGCCAGCGGCCCGATCAGCGGTACGGACGCGCCGGTGACGGCGCCGATCAGGGCGAGCGGGAGGGTGCCGAGGCCGGCCAGGGCGGCGGAGACCAGGCCCGCGGTGGCGAGGGCGTTGACGGCGGCCGCGGACAGCACGACGGGCCGCTGTCCGTACCGGTCGGCGAGCCGCCCGAGCAGCGGGCCGCAGATCACCTGTCCGGCGGACAGGGCGCCCCCGACGATGCCGGCGGTGGCGAGGGAGCCGCTGGTCCCGGCGATCAGCAGCACGCTCCCGAACTGGCACATGGCGACCGGGAGTCGGGCGAGGAAGGAGAAGACGGGGAGAAGGGGCCCGGTGAGGGCGATGACTCTGCGATAGGTGTCGACGGTGGAGACCACTTGCTGAACGCTAACCCGGTGCAGTCACCCGGATGCACTGGGCAATGGCACGGAAATCGCCAGGCTGGGTACGTACGTTCTCATGACCCCGCAGCATTCGAGCACCCCCGCGCGCCCCCGCCGGCCCGCCGCCACCTACCGGCTGCAGCTGCGTCCGGAGTTCCCGTTCGCCGCGGCCGGTGCGGCCGTCCCCTACCTCGCCGGGCTCGGCGTCACCCATCTGCACCTGTCGCCCGTGCTGGAGGCGGTGCCGGGGTCGGCGCACGGGTACGACGTGACCGACCACACCCGGGTCCGGGAGGAACTCGGCGGTGAGGCCGGGCTACGGGCGCTGGCCGGCACGGCCCGGCGGCACGGGCTGGGCCTGGTGCTGGACATCGTGCCCAACCACATGGCCGTGCCCTCGCCGCTGCGGCTCAACAGGCCGCTGTGGGAGCTGCTGCGCACCGGGCCGGGCTCGCCGTACGCGCGCTGGTTCGACATCGACTGGCCGGCGGGCGGGGGCCAGGTGCTGCTGCCCGTGCTGCCCGGGCCGCTGGAGGAGTGTGCCCCGCGCGTGCGGGACGGCGTACTGGTGTGCGGGGACCGGGAGTTCCCGCTGCGGGAGGGGACGGCCGGGCTTCCGCTGCCGGAGCTGCTGGCCCGGCAGTGGTACCGCCCGGCGTGCTGGCGGGAGGCCCGGACGTCGCTCAACTACCGGCGTTTCTTCACCATCGCGGAGCTGATCGGGGTCCGGGTGGAGGATCCGGAGGTGTTCGCGGCGACGCACGCGAAGGTGCTGGAGCTGGTCCGGGACGGGGTGGCCGAGGGGCTGCGGATCGACCATGTGGACGGGCTGGCCGACCCGGAGGAGTACCTGCGGCGGCTGCGGACGGAGGTCGGGGACGACTGCTGGGTGGTGGTGGAGAAGATCCTGGCCGACGAGGAACGCCTGCCGGCCTCCTGGGCGGCGTCGGTGGCGGGGACGACCGGCTACGACGCCCTGCGGCGGCTGGACGGGGTGTTCACCGACCCGGAGGGCGCGGCGGAACTGGCGCGGGAGTACCAGGAGTTCACCGGCTCGGCGGACTGGGAGGCCACGGCCGCCGACTGCGCCCGCACGGTGCTCACGGTCGACCTGGCGGCCGAGCTGGCGGCACTCGGCCGACTGGCCGGGGCCGAACTCCAGGACGCGGTGGCCGAGTTATTGATCGCCTATCCGGTGTACCGGCCCTATCCGGGCGGCCCCGGCCCGTCCGCGCAGACCCTCGCCCGGGCCGGGGCCCGGGTGCCGGCCGCCGCACTGGACGCCGTACGGGTCCTGCTGCGGCAGGACGCGGCGTTCGCGGCGCGCTTCGCGCAGACCTCGGCGGCGCTACGCGCCAAGTCCCTGGAGGACCGGGCCTTCTACCGGTACGCGCCGCTGCTGTCGGCCACCGAGGTCGGCGGCGATCCGGGCCGGCCGGCGGTGTCGGTGGCGGAGTTCCACGCCTACTGCGAGCGGATCGAACGGGACTGGCCGGCCACCGGCACGGTGCTGTCCACGCACGACACCAAGCGCAGCGCCGACGTCCGGGCCCGGATCGCGGCGCTGTCGCAGGACCCGGCGGCGATGGGCCGGCCGGCGGGCGCCGACCCGCAGCTCGCCTGGGTCGCCCGGCAGACCGCGCTGGGGCTGGGTGAAGCCCCGGACCGCGAACCGCGGCTTGCCGAGGCGCTGTTGAAGGCGGTCCGCGAGGCCGGGCTGCACACGAGCTGGACCGCGCCGGACGAGGCCTACGAGGAACAGGTCGGCGCCCATGTCCCGGCCGCGGCCGAGCTGCCGGCGCACCTGGCGGAGGCGGCCCGGGTCACCATGCTGGGCCTGGCCCTGCTGCACCTGACGATGCCGGGCGTCCCGGAGGTGTACCAGGGCTGCGAGACGGACTGCCGGACCCTGGTCGACCCCGACAACCGGCGCCCGTTCCGCTTCCCCGCGCAGGCGCCGGACGCGCCCACCGGGCCGACCGGTCCGGGCGGTCCGACCGGTCCGGGCGGGCCGGCGGAGGAGAAGCGGACGCTGACCGCGGCGGTGCTGCGGCTGCGGCGGGACCGTCCGGAGCTGTTCACCGGCTATGCGCCACTGACCGCGAAGGGCCCGGCGGCGGACCACCTGGTGGCATACGCCCGCGGGGCAGGCGGCGCGGCCGGCCCGGGCGGCGCTGATGGCCCGGGCGGCGCGGCGGGCCCGGGCGGCGCGGCGGGCCCGGGCGGCCCGGACGACGCGGCGGGCCCGGGCGGCGCGGCGGGCCCGGGGCTGGTGGTGGTGGCGACCCGGCTGTCGTACCGGCTGGCGGTGGCGGGCGGCTGGCGGACCACGACGCTGCCCCTGCCCCCGGGCGACTGGTCGCCCCTCCTGGGCCCGGCCGACGTCCGCCACCGGGGCGAGGTCACCGTGGCCGAGCTGCTGCGCACCGCTCCGGTGACGGTCCTGCTGCGCCGCCCGTCCGACGGGGGCTGACCGGGCCGGGGGCCGCAAGGTCCCGCCGCCCGGGCGGATGTTCGGGGGTGCGTCAGGGGACGAGGTCGTGGACCGCAGCAGTACGAGGCCCGTACGGCGGGCAAAGCATCACCGTGACCCTCTTCCGTGACATGCGCTACCCCACTCCGCATGAACTCGCCCTGGCCGGGCGCGCCCTGGCCGACGAACATCCCGGGCTGGTCCGGCTCCGCCGGGCCGGGACCTCCCGGGGCGGGCGGCCCCTGTGGTTGCTGTCGGCCGGGGCGGACTCCTCCGGCGGCCGGAACGTCCTGGTCGTCGCCGGGGCCCACGCCAACGAGCCGGTCGGCGGCGCCACCGCCCTGTCCCTCGCCCGCCGGGTCATCCAGGAGCCGGCGCTGCGGGACGGGTGCGGCTGGCACCTGCTGCTGTGCGCCGATCCGGACGGCGCCGCCCTGCACCGCACGCCCCGCCCGTACTCGCTGCTCGACTACCACCGGCATTTCTTCCGGCCGCCCGGCCCGGAGCAGCCGGAGTGGGCGCCGTCGTTACTGCCCCCGGACCGGCTGCCGCCCGAGACGCTGGCGCTGACCGCCCTCATCGACGAGCTGCGCCCGCGGCTCCAGGTCTCCCTGCACGGCACGGACCTCGGCGGGAGCTGGGTGCAGCTCACCCGGGACGTCCCGGGACTGGCCGAGCCGTTCGGCAAGTCGGCGGCGGAGCTGCGGATCCCGGTGGAGACGGGCGCCTCGGACGCGGCGGGCTGGCCCTCGCCCGGGCCCGGGATCTTCGTGATGCCGCACGCGGGCAGCGAGGCCACCGGGGTCTTCCACCCCGACGACACCCGGCTGAGCACCTGGTACCACGCCCACCGCTACGACGGGACCACCGCCATCGTGGAGGCCCCGATGTGGGCCAGCGACCTGGTGGACGACCCGGCACCGCACCCCGACCCCCGCGGCGCGCTGGCGGCCTTCGCCCACCGGCTCGGCGAGGAGGCCGGGCAGGTGGCCCGGGTGCTCGCCGCGGCCCGGCCGGGGCTGCCGGCCGACGACGAGGCGCTGGCGGCGCCGCTGCTGCGGGCGGTGGACTGGACGCTGGAGTTGATCCCGCGGATCGAGCAGGCCTGGGCCGGCGGCGAGGTTCCGGCGGAGGCGACCGCCGCGTACGTGGGAAGCATCGACGCCTTCGGCCGGCGGCTGCCGCTGCGGGCCGCGGCGATGCTCCTGCGGGTGCTGCGCTCGGCCGGCCACGGGTCGGCGCCGGAACTGGAACGGCTGGTGACGCTGTGGTGCGCGGCCTTCGCCGACCGGTTCCAGGCCCGGTGGGTGCCGGTGGCCACCCAGGTGGAGCACCAGTCCCGCACGGTCCTGGCCACCTGGGCCCGCCTGGCCGCCCTCACCCGATGACGCCCACGACCACCCCCGGCCGCACCTCCGGCCACGGCCCCGGCCCCGGCTACGGCGTCAGCGGGCGGACAGCCGGAAGACGACCCGGCCGAAGCCCACCTGGTCCCCGTCCCGCACCACGGCGGAGCCGGTGACCCGGCGGCCGTTGACCGTGGTGCCGTTGGTGGAACCGAGGTCCTTCAGCACCCACAGCCCGTCCCGCAGGCTCAGTTCGGCGTGGGCCCGTGAGACGGTCTCATGGGTCAGCCGCAGCCCGTTGCCCGGGTCGCGCCCGATCCGCAGCGGCTCGACACTGGGCTGGGGCAGCAGCAGCTTGGGCAGCCGCTCGGCGTTCCAGGCGCGGCGGACGCCGACCGTGACGGCGGAGACCCGGCCCACCCAGCCGAACAGCCTCCGGGACCAGGCGCTTTCGGCGGAGACCAGGTCGGCGGTGAGGACGGCCAGGTCCTCGGAACGCCGGGCGGCCAGGGCCAGTTCCATCCGGCGCAGGAACGTGTCGTGCGACAGGCGTCCCTGGGCGGCGCCCTCCCTGAGCAGGCCGAGCGCCCGGTCCCGCTCGGCGTCGGTCAGCCGCGGAGCGGGGTGTACGGGGAACTCGAAACTGGACGTCACAGGGTGATTGTCGGGCCGACCTGCCCGAACTGTCCAGAACTCCCCCGCCGGGACAGGAATGATGGGCCACGCCAGGTCCGCTGGGCACCGCTTGTCACGAGGGGAACGTCCGTGCAGTTCGAGGTGTGGGCACCACAGGCACAACAGGTCGCGCTGCGACTGCGCGACCACACGCACCGGATGGTGCGCGACGCGGAACGCGACGGCTGGTGGGTCGTCTCGGCCCCCGCCGCCGACGGGGACCGCTACGGCTTCCTGCTCGACGACGACCCGCTCGTCCGCCCCGACCCGCGCGGGCGGCGCCTCCCGGACGGCCCCGAGGGGCTGTCGGCCGTGGTGGACGTCGAGGCGCTGGTGCCGCCGGAGCGGCAGCAACCGGTCCCGCGCATCCCGTTGCAGGACGCCGTCCTGTACGAGCTGCACATCGGCACCTTCACCCCCGAGGGCACCTTCGACGCGGCCGCCGCGCTGCTGCCGCACCTGGTCTCCCTCGGCATCACGCACGTGGAGCTGATGCCCGTCTGCCCGTTCCCCGGCCGGCACGGCTGGGGCTACGACGGCGTGGCCCCCTGGGCGGTCCACGAACCGTACGGCGGCCCGGCCGGGCTCGCCCGCTTCGTCGAGGCCGCCCACGGGCACGGCCTGGGCGTGGTCCTGGACGTGGTCCACAACCACCTGGGCCCCTCCGGCAACCACCTCCCCGCGTTCGGACCGTACTTCACCGACACCCACCGCACCCCGTGGGGAGCCGCGGTCAACCTGGACGCCCCCGGCTCCGACGAGGTCCGTGCCTACCTCCTGGGCAGCGCCCTGGCCTGGCTGCGCGACTACCGCATCGACGGACTGCGGCTGGACGCCGTGCACGCCCTGGCCGACGGCCGGGCCCTGACCTTCCTGGAGGAGCTGGCGGCCGCGGTGGACGAGCTGGCGGCCGAGGCGGGACGGCCGATGTTCGTGATCGCCGAGTCCGACCGGTGCGACCCGCGGACCACCACCCCGCGCGCCGCCGGCGGACTCGGCCTGCACGCCCAGTGGAACGACGACTTCCACCACGCCCTGCACTGCGCCCTGACCGGCGAGTCCCAGGGCTACTACGCCGACTTCGCCCGGGCCCCGCTGGCCGCCCTGACCAAGACCATGACCCGGGCCTTCTTCCACGACGGCACCTGGTCCTCCTTCCGCGGCCGCACCCACGGCCGCCCCGTCGACCGCCGGCGCACCCCCGCCCACCGCTTCCTCGGCTACAGCCAGACCCATGACCAGATCGGCAACCGGGCGCAGGGCGACCGGCTGTCCTCCTCCCTTCCCCCCGGCCTGCTGGCCTGCGCCGCCGCGCTGGTGCTGACCGGGCCGTTCGTGCCCCTGTTGTTCATGGGCGAGGAATGGGGTGCCTCCACGCCCTGGCAGTACTTCACCGACCACCCCGACCCCGAGCTCGCCGCGGCGGTCCGGGCCGGCCGCCGCCGCGAGTTCGCCGCGCACGGCTGGCGCGCCGAGGACGTCCCCGACCCGCAGGACCCGGCCACCCGGGAGCGCTCCTGCCTGGACTGGTCCGAGCCGGACAAGCCCACGCACGCCCGGCTCCTCGACTGGTACCGCACCCTGGTCCGGCTCCGCCGCACCCAACCGGACCTGCGCGACCCCGACCTCGCCGCCGTGCGGGTCGCCTACGACGAGGAGCGCCGCTGGGTGACCTTCCGGCGCGGGGACGTGCGGGTGGTGGCCAACCTGTCCGCCGAACCGCACACCGTCGCGCTGGGCCGCAACGGCGTGCGGGTGCTCGCCGCCTGGGAGCCGGTCGACCACCCCGACCCCGAAGGCCGCGTCCACGTCCCGGCCCGGTCCGTGGTGGTGCTGGGACCCTGACCGGCCGCCCGGGCCCCGGCGGGCCCTCGGCCCCGTGACCGGCCCCGCCGACGGTCCGTAGGTCGCAGCGGCCCGGGAGACCCCTGTACCCCCGGACCGCCACGAGTCAGGAGCCGTCCCCCGGTATGGACGGGTCGATGTCGGAGGTGGGTCCGGGCGCGGACGCGGAGTCGTAGACCAGGGCGCCCCGGGCGTCGTACCCCCGGAGCTGCGGGGGGGCGGTCTCCGGGCCGTCGGACATGCCCACGGCCGCATACCGTCCCCGCTCCACCGCGGCCTGGACGGTATGCCCGCCGTAACGCACCTCGACCTTGGTGACCTTGGGATCCACCGTCCCGAAGTCGGCCCACCGGTAGACCGGCTTGCCGGTCCTGACCTGGGGCAGCGTCCGCTGCCACAGGTTGAGGGCCTTCGGGTCCCGCTGCACCAGGGGGCTGCCCGGCCCGCGCTGCGGGCCCTGGCCCCCGAGCACCTCGGTCACCCGGCCCTCCTGTATCCGGCACATGAGGACCGCCTGCGAGGCGTCGTCCCCGACCGCCGTGATCCAGTAGGCGCCGCCCGGCACCTTGTCCTCACGAGTCGCCCCATGGGCCATCAGGATGCGCAGCTGCGACGGCTGAAGCCGGGGCAGCACCTCGCTCAGAATGCCGTACTCGTTCTTGTGCCGCAGGCAGTCGTCCAGCCACGACGCCGCCTGCTCGTACGTGGCCCCGTCGGCCAGCAGGTCCGGCGAGGACGGGCGTCCGGGCAGCGGCGACTGCCTTTCGCCCGGATCGGCCGACGGCGTGGCCGAGGCCATCGCCAGGTAGCGCGCCGGACCGGGGTCCTTGTCACCGTCCACCGTGACCGTCAGGGCGACCGCCGGTATGCCGGCGAGCCCACAGAGCACCACCAGGGCCACGGCCGTCGCCGCCAGATGGCGCCGGCGCTCGTGCTGCCCCCGGCGGACGATGTCGGCCACGGGGGCCTGCCCCGGCCGGACCTCCCCCGCGTCGTCGGCCAGCAGCTCGCGCAGCCGGGCCTCCAGGGCGGAATCCTGCTCCTGCTCGATCATGATGTCGCTCCTTGCATGCCGCGCGCTCCGCGCACGGGGGCCGCTCCGCCCACGCGCACGGGTCCTTCGACGATCTGGTCCAGCCCGGGGCAGGCCCTCAGCTTGGCCAGGGCCTTGGAGGCCTGGCTCTTCACGGTCCCCGGGGAGCATCCCAGGGCCTCCGCCACCTCCGCCTCGGAGAGGTCCTCCCAGTACCGGAGGACCACCACGGCCCGCTGCCGGGCCGGTAACGTGGCCAACGCGGCCATGAGCGCGGTGCGCTCGTCCGCCCAGGCCGCGGCCGGGTCCGGCGCCAGGGTCTCGGGCGGGGCCGCGGTGAGCCGTTCGGCGACGCGGCGTTTACGGAACCGGTCGCTGTTGCAGCTCACCAGCATCCGGCGGACGTACGCCTCCGGATTGTCGGTGCGGCAGACCCGCCGCCACGACCGGTACGCCTTGGCCAGTGCCGTCTGGGCGAGGTCCTCCGCATCGTGCGGATCGCCCGTCAGCAGGTACGCGGTGCGCACCAGATGCGGCCACCGCGCCCTGACGAACGCCTGGAACTCCGCCTCGTCCTCCTGCTTCTGCGTCTGCATCTCACACCCCCTCGACCTCCAGACCACCGGTCGCGGGAATTCGGTTGCCCGCCCCCGGCCGGCGATCGACCCGGGCCGGCGATCCACCCGGCCCGGCGATCCACCCGGGCCGGCGATCTCATCCCCCGCCGGTCAACCGCTCCGCCAGCGTCGCCGCCAGGCCCGTCGGGGCACCCGGGGTGAGCAGCTCGGTGCGGTGGACCAGGCGCGGGGCCGCCACGGGGACCGCGGCCGCCTCCGGCGCCAGGCGGGCCGCCACCCGGCGCGGCAGGAGCGTCAGGCCGTGCCCGGCCGCGCTGAGGGCGCACAGGGTGTGCAGGTCGGTGCCGTCGTAGCGCAGCGACGGCGCGCAGCCGGGCGTGCCCAGCGCCGCGCGGACGGCCGCCAGGGGGATGCCGGCGTCGGGGGCGTCGAGCCAGCGGGCGTCGGCGAGGTCGGCCAGGCGCAGGCCCGGCCGGCCTGCGAGCGGGTGGCCGGCGGGCAGGAGCACCGCGAGCTCCTCCTCACCGACGCCGGTGACCGTGAGCGGGGCCACGTCCGGCAGCCGCAGGGGGTCGCTGGGCGCGGCGAGCCCGTCGACGAGCCCGAGGTCGCACGCCCCGGTCGCGACGGCTGCCGGTACGTCCCCCCGGGCCGTGATCCGCAGCGTCACCCCGGCCGCGGGCAGCGCGGCGAGCAGCCGGGGCCCGACGGCGAGGGGCGACGCGGCGAGGATGACCCGCCCCGGCGGCGCGGCGGCCAGCCGGGCCACGTCGGCCCGGGCCGCGTCGAGCCGCAGCAGCAGCGGACCGGCGTGCTCCAGCAGCCGGGCCCCGGCCGCGGTCGGGGCGACCGGGCGGCGCGTGAGCAACTCGGTGCGCAGGTCGCCCTCCAGGGCGGCGATGTGCTGGGAGACGGCGGACTGGGTGTAGCCGAGGTCGCGCGCGGCGCCGGAGAACGAGCCCAGGCGGGCCACGGCGACGAAGGTACGGAGGAGGTGCGGGTCCATCCCCGCAGGATGGCAGCCCGCCGGCTGCCCTCAGGAACACCTGCCATCAGCAACGCTTATCGACCCACGCAGAACAATCGTTGGCACTGAAGACCTCCCCGCCCGCACCATGATCCGCATGACCCCTGCACACGGCCACGTCGCCAAGATCGCCCTCGTCGGCGACCGCTCGCCCCATGTCGCCTCCCACACCCGGATCCCGGGCCTCCTCGACGCGCTCGCCGAGCGCGACGGGCTCGTCCTCGACGCGTACTGGATCCCGACGCCCGACGCCGCCACCGTCCCGCTCGACGGGTTCGACGCCGTCTGGGTGCTGCCCGGCAGCCCGTACGCCAGCGAGGCCGGGGCCGTCGCCGCCGTGCGGACGGCGCGGGAGCACGGCATCCCGTTCCTCGGGACCTGCGGCGGTTTCCAGCACACGCTGCTGGAGTACGCCCGCACCGTCTGCGGGATGACCGGTGCCGGCCACGCCGAGAACGACCCGGAGGCCGAGGATCCGCTGATCGCCCCGCTCGCCTGTTCGCTCGTCGGGCACGAGGGCGTGGTCCACGCCCGCCCCGGATCGCTCGCCGAGGCGGTGCTCGGGGCCGAGCGGTCCACCGAGCGCTACCACTGCCAGTACGGCCCGGTCGAGCGGCACCTTCCGGTGCTCGTGGAGCACGGCCTGGTGCTGTCCGGGCACGACGAGGACGGGCAGGTGCGGATCGTGGAGCTGACGGAGCACCCCTTCTTCCTGGCCACGCTCTTCCAGCCCGAGCTGTACGGCGACGGGACCCGGCCGCACCCGGTCCTGCGGGCGCTGGCCACCGCCGCCGTGGCCCACGCCGCCGCCCGGTAGGGCGGCGGCGGCCTCCCGGACCTCCCGTGCCGGAACGGTCCCGCTGATCCGCTATGCTGTGCGTGCACATCGAACGGGCGGTCCGCCGCCCGTCGTGGTGGGTGTAGCTCAGCTGGTAGAGCACCTGGTTGTGGTCCAGGTGGCCGCGGGTTCGAGTCCCGTCACTCACCCTGTGATCCCCGTGGGGGGTACGAGGTCTTCCTCGTACCCCCCACGGGCTTTTCACCCCAGCCCCGTCCGCTCCAGCGTCCGCAGCATCGCGGGCAGCTCACGGGCCGCGGCCGGGGAGTCCCCGACGGCCGCCCGCAGCAGCTCCGGGGTGAGCCGGCGCTCCTCGGCCGCCGTCAGCAGTTCCTCGGCGGGAACGGCCGGGCGGCCCCACTCCTGATCGCCGTACGCGAGGTTCCGCAGCGCGTCCGCGCGGTCCACGAACCGGCTCATGCCACAGTCCAGCCCGTCGTCGGACAGGTCCTCGGGGTACGGGGCGCGGGCCCAGGCACCGTTCTCGTACCAGTAGACGCAGCCCAGCTCGTAGCCCTCCAGGAGCTCGCGCAGGCGCTCGTACGGCAGCCAGTCCGGCCCGGTCGCCAGCATGTCGACGGCCGGCTCGTGCCACTTGACGCCGCTCGACTCGTCCTCGCCGTAGAGGACGAACCGCCCCTCGCCCAGCCGGGACAGCGTCCACCAGGTGCAGCCGCAGTCGTCGAGCCGGAGGCCGTGCCCGTCGATCCAGTGGCCGGTGCGGTGGCCGCCGCGCTCCTCCGCGGCCACCGTGGCCTCCAGCACGGCGACCAGGCCCCAGCGCGCCCAGAGCACGTCCGGGGCGGGCAGGTCCTGCGGGCGGCCCGGGCGGGCGATCGTCATGGGGTCACTCCTCCGTTGCGGGTCCCCGCCGCCACGGGCGGGGCGTGCACGTCCGAGGAGCGAGCCTACGGCGTCCCGCCCGGGCCGCCGACGGGCCGCCCGACGGGGCGCCGGCAGGCCGTCAGGCCGGCGTGGGAACGCCCTCAGGCCGGCGTGGGAACGCCCTCAGGCCGGCGTGGGAACGCCCTCAGGCCGGCGTGGGAACGCCCTCAGGCCGCCGTGGGAACGCCCTCAGGCCGGCGTGGGAGCGCCTCAGGCCGCCGTGGGAACGCCCTCAGGCCGGCGTGGGAGCGCCTCAGGCCGCCGTGAGGAAGGACTCCACCGCGGTGACGAAGGCCACCGGGGTCTCCACCGGGGGATAGTGGCCGCTGCCGGGCAGGGAGTGGACGCGGCAGTGGGGGTACCAGGCCTTCCAGGTGGCCTGCATGACCTCGGTGGTCAGGGCCAGGTCGTACTCGCCGACGAGCACCAGCACCGGCACCGTGCTGCCCTTGACCGCGTCCGACAGGTCGAGGGTCTGCCAGCTCGCGAGGTAGCCGGCGAAGGCCTCCGGCAGCGAGGTCTCCAGGGACCGCGCGACCATGCCCGCCAGCCAGTGCCGGGAGGCCCGCTGCCCGGTGACCAGGTCCAGGATGGCCAGCCGCTTGGCGGGGTCCTCGGCGGCGCCGTAGAACAGGGCGTGCGTGGCCTCGTCCATCACGTACGGCGCGGCCGGCACGGGAGCGATGCCGACGATCCGCTCGATCCGCTCGGGCGCCCGGACGAGCACCTGCTGGGCGGCCTTGCCGCCCATGGAGTGCCCCATGAGGCTGAACGTGTCCCAGCCGAGCTCGTCGGCCAGGGCGAGGGCGTCGTCGGCGATCTCGGCCAGGTCGTAGCGCCCGGGGACCTCCCGGCGGTCGCCGTAGCCGCGGTAGTCGAGGAAGGCGTAGCTGAACCGCTCGGGGTCGAAGTGGTCGAGCACCGAGCCCCAGTGGCCGGAGGTGCTGAACCAGTCGTGCAGGACGAGGACGCGGACGGGTCCGGTGCCGATCCTGCGGTGGGCGATGGCCATGCGGTCTCCTCGGTGGCGGTGACGATGACGGTCACGGTGACGATGACGGTGGCGGGGCGGGGCGGGTGTGACGGACGGGTCGCCGTTCGTTCTTCCCAGCGGACCCGCCGTCACACCGTCGTGCCGTCACCCCCTCGTGCCGTCACACCGTCATGCCGTCACACCGTCATGCCGTCAGACCGTCCGCAGCGCCGGGTCGGAGACGCCCGGGGCGCCCGTCTCCACATGGCCGGCGAACCGCCGCAGGAAGGTCGTGTCGAGGTCGGAGACGACCCGCACGTCGTACCAGCGGCCGGTGGTGCGCAGGTCCACGACGTGGCTGACGGTGGCACCGGACGCGACGCGCAGGGTCTGCGCGCCGCCCCCGTAGGCGTTGGTCACGGTGAGGTTGACCGCGGCCGAGCCGGAGTTGGTGAGGGTGAGGGTGAGGTTGCCCGTGGTGCCGTCGTGGCGGGCGGTGACCTCGGGGCCGGACTTCTTGGTGGGGCCCTTGAAGGTGCGCAGGAAGCCGTTCGGGCCCCAGACGGTCAGGTCGATCTGGTACCCCGTGGAGCTGCTGGTGCTCCAGGTGTCCGAGAGGGTCTTGCCCGCCTCGACGGTGTAGGGCCAGGGGCCGTCGGTCCGGTTGCCCGAGGTGCTGTGGAAGTGCGCCCCGAGGGTGGGACCGGAGGCGAAGGTGAGGGTGAACTTTCCGGTGGACAGGGTCCGGGTGCCGTCCACGTACGGCGCGTAGCCGAGGGCGCGGGTCGGCTTGGCGCCGGTCTCCTGCGCGGGGAGGGCGCCCGTGGCCGGCGGGGTGGGGTGGTAGCTGCTGTGCCGGTTGTGGTCCGGGGGCAGGTAGCCGGCGGTGGAGGGCAGGGCGGCGGGGGCCGGGTCGCCGGCGGTGAAGTCGAAGGCCGAGGTCAGGTCTCCGCAGACGGCGCGGCGCCAGGGCGAGATGTTGGGCTCGGCCACGCCGAAGCGCTTCTCCATGAAGCGGATGACGGAGGTGTGGTCGAAGGTCTCGGAGCAGACGTAGCCGCCCTTGCTCCAGGGCGAGACGACGATCATCGGGACGCGCGGGCCGAGGCCGTAGGGGCCGGCGTTGTAGCCCCCGCCGCCCTTGTAGAGGTCCTTGGTCACGTCGGCGGTGGACAGGCCCCAGGCGCTGGAGGCCGGCGGGTACGGCGGCACGACGTGGTCGAAGAAGCCGTCGTTCTCGTCGTAGGTGATGAAGAAGGCGGTCCTGGCCCAGACGGACGGGTTCGAGGTCAGGGCGTCGAGGACCTGGGAGATGTACCAGGCGCCGAAGTTGACCGGCCAGTTCGGGTGCTCGCTGAAGGCCTCGGGGGCGGCGATCCAGGAGACCTGGGGCAGGGTGCCCGCGGTGACGTCGGCGCGCAGGCGGTCGAAGAGGCCTTCCCCGGCCTTGGCGTCGGTGCCGGTGCGGGCCTTGTCGTAGAGGGCACTGCCGGGCTGGGCGTTGCGGTAGGCGTTGAAGTAGAGCAGGGAGTTGTCGCCGTAGTTGCCGCGGAAGGCGTCGTTGATCCAGCCCCAGGAGCCGGCGGCGTTCAGGCCGTCGCCGATGTCCTGGTAGACCTTCCAGGAGATCCCGGCGGCCTCCAGGCGCTCGGGGTACGTCTTCCAGCCGTAGCCCGCCTCCTGGTTGCCGAGGACCGGGCCGCCGCCGGTGCCGTCGTTGCCGGTGTGGCCGGTCCACAGGTAGTACCGGTTGGGGTCGGTGGCACCGATGAACGAGCAGTGGTAGGCGTCGCAGACGGTGAACGCGTCGGCGAGGGCGTAGTGGAAGGGGATGTCCCCTCGGGTCATGTACGCCATGGTGGTCGCGGTCTTGGCGGGGACCCACTTGTTGTACTTGCCGTTGTTGTAGGCGTTGTGGCCTCCGTTCCAGTCGTGGTCGAGGCCCTCGACGAACTGCATGCCGAGGTCGCCGGCCTGGGGGTGGAACGGCAGGACGTCCTTGACGCCGTCCGACTGGTGGAAGACGGACTTGCCGTTGTCCTGGAGCACCGGGCGGGGGTCGCCGAAGCCGCGGACCCCCTTCATGGTGCCGAAGTACTGGTCGAAGGAACGGTTCTCCTGCATCAGGACGACGATGTGCTCGATGTCCTGGATGGTTCCGGTGCTGCCCTGGGCGGGGATCGCGGCGGCCCGGGCGATGCTCTGGTCGAGCATCGTGAGCGCGGCGGTACCGCCCGCGATCTGCAGGAACCTGCGGCGGTTGAGTTCAGCCATGGGGTGACGACCTCTGGGGACGGGGGGACGGTGGCGTGGGGCGAGGACGAGGGGTGGAGGAGCGCCCCAAGGACAGCGCCTTCCGGGTACGTCCCGGGGGCTCCTCCGTGACGGTTCGTCGTACAACCGGCGAACGCCGGTCTCCGCGCGTACGCACCGCGGCCGGACACCGCGGACCGTGCACCGGGCCTCACGTTCGGTCGAGCACCGGGTGCAGTTCGGGCCGGGCGTCCCACCAGGTGCGGTGGAACGGGTTGTTGTCGAGGTTGGCCAGGTAGGCGTGGGCGGCGGCCCGGTAGAGCAGGTCGGCATGGGCCGCCGGGACGGCCGAACGGTTCCAGGCCAGCCGGATCCGGCCGGTGACCGGGTCGCCGGTCAGGGGACGCAGGACGGTGCCGGGGGTCGGCGGGGCGGTGGGCTGGGTCAGCGAGACGGCGCGGCCGGCCGCGATCAGGTCGTAGTGCATCTTCCGGTCGGTGATCCGGTGCCGCAGCAGCGGTGTGAAGCCGGCCTTCCGGCAGGCGGTGACCAGGGCCTCCGGTCCGCCGTCGTCGTCCTCGACCAGCGTCATCCAGGGTTCGCCGGCCAGGTCGGCGAGGTCGATGCGGGGCCGGCCGGCGAGCGGATGGCGGTCGGAGAGACGGACGCAGAAGGGCTCGCGGGCGATCAACGTGCGGGCCACCACGCCCTCGGGCAGCGGTACCTCGTGGTCGTTGACCTCGCCGTACAGGACCACGTCGTACTGTCCGGCGCCCAGCATCCGGGTCAGGGCGGTGACCGAGTGTTCCAGCTCGACGGCGACCTCCCGCTCCCGCAGCAGCAGGTCGAGCTGGGCCAGCAGGCCGTCGACGAGGACCAGCAGGATGCAGCCGAGCCGCAGCGGGCGGTCCGCGGTCGTGGCGGCCCGGGCTCCGGCGGCCAGCGCATCCATCTCGCCGAGCACCCGACGGGCCTTGGCCAGCACGAACTGGCCCAGCGGGGTGGGCTCGACACCGCGCCGGCCGCGGTAGAACAGCTCGCCTCCGGCGACCCGTTCGATCCGGCGTAGCTGGGCGCTCAGGGCCGGCTGCGAGACGCCCAGACGGGTGGCCGCCCGGCCCAGACTGCCCGCTTCCGCAATCCGGCAGACGGCCTGTAGATGCCTCAACTCCAGCTGCATTTCGGCAGGGTACGCACGCGGCGCCCGGCGCACCATAACGCGGGCCTTATGCCTGCAAGGATGTCCCGATCCGGTCATGCACACGCCCATACTCGGCGCGATCCCCCTGACTCCACCCCCACAGTTGATCGGAGCAGATGTTGTATCGCACCCGATGTACCGCGGCCGCGGCCGCCCTCGCGCTCACCGCGTGCCTCGCCGGCGCGGTCGCCGGCAGCGCCTCGGCGGCCTCCCCCGCGCCGCAGCCCGCACCCCCCGAGCGGGGCCGGTCCCTCGCCCTCGCCGCCGCCGACCAGGCGGCGAGCAGCGGGCTCGACGGGCTCCGGCACGGCCCCGACGAGAAGCTCGTGCGGACCTCGGTGACCCCGTGGGCCGACGGTCTCTTCTACACCGCGTACCAGCGCACGTACCGGGGCGTCCCGGTGCACGGCGGCGGTGACGCGGTGGTGCTCGCCGACAGCTCGGGCACGGTCCGGAACCTCGCCGCCGCCGCCTCCCCCGCGCTGAGCCTGTCCACCCGGGCCACGGTGCCGGCGGCGGCCGCGGCGGCCACCGCCCGCGCCCAGCTCGCCTCCGTCGAGGAGGCCACCGAGCCGGAGCTGACCGTGCTGGTCAAGGACGGCAAGGGCGTGCTGGCCTGGCACGTCCTGGTGGCCGGCCGGACCGCGCGGAACACGCCCAGCGGCCTGGACACGTACGTGGACGCCACCACCGGCAAGGTCGTCCGGGCCACCGAGAAGGTCCGCCACGCCGACGGCCGCGGCTACCACAACGGCAATGTCACCATCGACACCGCCGCCACCTCCATGACGGACACCGGCCGCGGCTCGTTCAAGTGCGGCGGCCAGAACGGCAGCGCGTACACCGGCTCCTCGCCCTGGGGCAACGGCGGCGCGAACGACCTGGTCACCGCCTGCGTGGACATCATGTACGCCGCCCAGCGCGAGTCGGACATGCTCAAGCAGTGGTTCGGCTACAACGGCATCAACGGCCAGGGCGGCATGGTCCCGGCCCGGGCGGGCCTGAGCGAGGTCAACGCCTACTACGACGGCACCAAGACCACCTACGGGCGCAACCAGAACGGCACCATGCAGCTCACCGGCATCGACGTCGTCGCGCACGAGTACGGCCACGAGATCTTCGACAAGACCCCCGGCTCCTCCGGCTCGTCCAACGAGAACGGCGGGATGAACGAGTCCACGGGCGACATCTTCGGCGCGCTGACCGAGCACTTCGCGAACAACCCGAACGACACCCCGGACTACACCGTCGGCGAGAAGCTGAACTTCCTCGGCGACAACAAGCCGATCCGCTACATGTACAACCCGTCGCTCGCCAACAACGACCCCAACTGTTACAACCAGTTGAGCTCCGGCACCGAGGTGCACGCGGCCGCCGGCCCGCAGAACCACTGGTTCTACCTGCTGGCCGAGGGCTCCAACCCGGGCGGCGGCAAGCCCGCGAGCCCGATATGCGCGGGCGGTCCCTCGTCCGTGACGGGCATCGGCATCCAGAAGGCCGGCAAGATCTTCATGGGCGCCCTGCTGATGAAGACCTCCGCATGGAACCACCCGGCCGCCCGCAAGGCGACCCTGGCCTCCGCCAAGAACACCTACGGCAGCGCCGAGTGCCAGGCCGTGAAGGCGGCGTGGGACGCGATCCGGGTCCCGGCCCAGTCCGGCGAGACCGACTGCGGCGGCACCAACACCCCGGACTTCACCCTCGCCCTCGACCCGACCTCGGGCTCGGCCCAGCCGGGTGCGTCGGTGACCGCCACCGTGAAGACCTCGACCGTCGGCGGCGACCCGCAGACCGTCCAGCTCTCGGCCTCCGGCCAGCCCGGCGGGGTCACGGTCTCCTTCAGCCCGTCCTCGGTGACCTCCGGCAACGCCGCCACCATGACCGTCTCGGTCGCGGCGGGCACGCCGAACGGCACCTACCCGATCACGGTGACCGGCACCGGCTCGGCCACGCACAGCGTCACGTACACCCTGGCCGTGGGGACCACCACCCCGCCCACCGGCTGCGAGAACACCGAGTACACCTACCGCGGCACCCTGGCGTCCGGCCAGAGTGCGGCCCAGCCGGACGGCTCGTACTACTGGTCGGCGACCTCGGGCACCCACACCGGCTGCCTGCGCGGCCCGGCCGGCACCGACTTCGACCTCTACCTGCAGAAGTGGAACGGCTCGGGCTGGGTGAACGTGGCCGTCTCCGGCACGGAGGGTGAGAACGAGGACATCAGCTACAACGGCTCACCCGGCTACTACCGCTACGTGATCCACGCCTACAGCGGCTCCGGCGCCTACACCCTGGGCCTGTCGGCCCCGTAACCCGCACGCCCCCCACAACAGGGGAGGCTGCCTCCGACCGGGGGGTCGGAGGCAGCCTCCCCCTTCTTCGCCGTACGCCCCCGAGCCGGCCTGCCGGGGGACTACGGTGGGTCCCCCGTCCGGAGGGCTGCCCGGACGGGGGACCCAGGGGGCGATGTGGTCGAGCGAGGACATCAGCAGGCGTACGACGCGTTCATCTCGTACAGTCACGCCTGGGACAAATCCGTCGCAAAGGCGTTCCAGGGCCACCTCCAAGGCTTCGACCGGCCTTGGTACCGGCCGCGGAGCTTACGGCTGTTCCGCGACGAGACCAACCTCGGCGCCAGCCCGCACCTGTGGCGGGAGATCGAGCAGGGGCTGGCCGCGTCGCGCTGGCTCGTGGTGCTGGCCTGCCCACGGGCGGCGCAGTCTCCGTGGGTACGGCAGGAGATCCGGTGGTGGCGCACCCACCGCTCCACCGACACCCTGCTCATCGCCTGGACGGACGGAACGCTGGCGTGGGACGCGGAGCGGACGGAGTTCGACTGGTCGCGGACCGACGCCCTGCCCCGCGAGGAGATCAGCGGGGCCTTCGCCGCGGAGCCGCGCTGGGTGGACCTGCGCTGGCTTCGCACCCCGGAACAGGCCAGCTCCGCGAACCCGCGGCTGCTGGAGTGCGTGGCGGAGTTCGTCGCGCCGCTGACCGGACGGCCCAAGGACGAGCTCATCGGCTCCCACGTCCGCCAGCACCGGCGGACCGTCCGCATGGTGCAGGCCACCGTCGTCCTACTGACCGTACTCCTGCTGACCGCCGTGACCGGCGGCGTCATCGCCTACCTCCAGCGCAACAACGCCCGTGCCCAGACCCTGGTCGCCCAGTCCCGGCAACTGGTGGCACAGGCGGCGGCGCTGCGCGACGGGCAACCGGACCTGGCACGTCAGTTACTGGTCCAGGCCTACCGGCTGGCGCCCACACCCGAGGTCCTCGGTGCCCTCGTCGACAGCGCCTCCTTGCCCCGCGTCCTGCACCTGCGGGGCGACGGCCACGGCATCGCCTTCAGCGCCACGGGGCTCCTGGCCGTGGCCGACGACGGGGTGCGACTGTTCGATCCCGAATCCCTCACCGTGCGGGCCACTCTGGAGGTGCCCGACCGCTCGGTACGGGCGCTCGCATTCAGCCCGGACGGCGCGCTGTTGGCGACCGGCGACGTGCACGGCGAGGTCCGGCTGTTCGACACGGCGAACGCTGCTACCGGAGGCTCACCCCGGCAGCTCGGGATCCTCGCCACGAGCACCGGATCCCACGCATTGCCCGACAGCACCGACTCCCTCGTGTTCACCCCCGATCACAGGCTGTTCGTGTCCACGGAGTACGGCGGTGCCGTACTGGACGTCCGGGACCCCGCCCGCCCGGTGGTCCTCGGCAGGCTGCCCGGGGACCTGGTGGCCGTCGCCCCGAACGGCCGGCTGCTCGCCACCCGTGAGAAGAACCAGCTCCTGCACCTGTGGACGGTCCCCGGGGCGGGACAGCAGGAGGAGGCCGGGGCCGGGCCGACCGGGGCCTTTCCGCTCCGTCAGGTCTCCACGCTCGCCGTGCCGTACGACAACCTCTTCTCCCACGGCGCGTTCAGTGCCGACGGCCAGTCACTGGCCTTCGGAGCCGGTCAAGGCAACGTCCGCTTCTGGGACGTCTCGGACCCTGCCCACCCGGCCGTCCGACCCGATCTGTTCGGGTCGGCCAAGGGAGTCGCCCACGGCACCGTCTCCTTCGCCCCGGACGGCAGGAGCCTGGCCACCGGGGCGGGAGACGGCGTCATCGCCCTGTGGGACGTGTACGACCCGCTGCGTCCTCGTGCCGGCGCCCGGTTGGGTGGCCACAGCGATGACGTCTCGGCAGCCGCCTACAGCCCGGACGGGCGACTGCTGGCCACCGTCGGCGCCTACGGCGGATCGCGGAACGCCGAGGACGGTCGGCCGAGCGACAACGCCGTCCGGCTCTGGCCGGTGTCCGGAGCCGAGCGGACCTCGGCGTTCACCACCCTTCCCGCACCCGCTTCCGCTCCTCCCACCTTCAGCTCGGACAGCCGGCTCCTGGCCGCCGGTCACCCCACCACCCTGTGGCGCACCGACGGCCGGAACACGCAGCGGCCCCTGGCCACCCTGGAGACGTTCAACGTCGGCGGGCAGGCTGTCGCCTTCGGGCCCGACGGGCACACCCTGGCCTCCGGGCTTCCCGTAGTGCTGTGGGACGTGGGGGACCCGGCGCACCCACGCTCGCTGACCCCCGCAGTGACACGGTCCGACGGGGCCCAGAGCATCGTCTTCGCCCCGGGGAAACCCTTACTGGCCGTGCAGAGCATGTTCGGACCGGTACAGCTGTGGGACGTCGGCGACCGCACGAAGCCGGTACAGCGCGCCAGCCTCGCCGGAACAGAGGCCATGGGCAGCCAGACCCTGGCGTTCAGCCCGGACGGCACCGTGCTGGCGACCCTGACGAAGGACGGTGCGGCCCGGCTGTGGCGGCTCGGCGAGGGAGCGGCGCCGAGCCCCGCAGGAGACGTCGGTCCGGGACAGCGGGTGACCTCGCTGGCGTTCGGCCCGCACGGACGCCTCCTGGTCGGTGCCGTCGACGGATCCGTCTCGGTATGGGAGACCGGAACCCCGCGGCCGAGCCGCAGGAGCACCTCCACCATGCACACCGGTCCGGTCGTCGGACTCGCCGTCCACCCCGACGGCAGCCTGGCCGCCAGCGCCGCGGAGGACGGGCGTGTCCGGCTGTGGGACGTCTCTGCCCCGGACCGCTTGGTGGAGCTCACGTCACTGAGCGGTGGCGGGCTGCTCTCCTCGGCGACGGTCGCGTTCAGTCCGGACGGACGGTTGCTGGCGGTCAGCCGGGCGGACGAGGTGCAACTGTGGTCCGTCGAGCGGGACGCGATCCTGCGACGGCTGTGCGCCCAGTCCCCGAGGATCACGCCCGAACAGTGGGTGCAGTACCTGCCCGAGCACGCCTACGACCCGCCCTGCGCGTGAGTGGCGGGACGACGGAAGGAGATCACGGATGACCATCGGGAAGCGGTTCGCGTCGACGGGCCTCATGGGACTCCTCCTGCTGAGCGCGGGGTGCGGGGGCCCCGGCGCGTCCCCGCGGATCTCGGCCGGCCCGCCGTCGGCGCCCGCCCCGTCGTCCCCGGCGGCTGCCGTGCCCCCCACCGGATCATCACCGACGGCCTCCGCGGCCGTCGTCGGACCGGCCCCGGGCGACCTGCACGAAGTGGACTGGGCCTCCACGCCGTTCCCGGGCGAGTACTGCGACGTACCGGGCCTGGTCCGGTCCAGTGACTCGGACCAGGTCAAGGAACACTCCCGCACCTGGGGAGCGGTCCACGTGTTCCGGTACGCCGAGGTGACCTACGGCGATCTCGACGGGGACGGCCGCGACGAGGCGGCGATCAGCGTGAGCTGCGACAACGGCGGGGGCACCGCCTCCGGACAACTCGTCTTCGGCTACGTGGTGTTCGGCCGCTCCGCCGCCGGACTGGTGGCCCTCGGCTCGCTCACCGCCCGGCAGCGTCCGTCGGGGGTGGCCACCACGCGGATGGGCGGCGTGGTCCTCGGCCCGGGACGGGCCACCGTGACCGAGCACTGGTACCACCCGGAGGACCCCACGTGCTGCCCCCAGGGCCGCGCCACCACGGTCTGGACCTACGAGAACCAGCGCTTCGTCCCGACCTCGCCCCGCATCACCTCGTGACCGCCGGCTCCGGTTCCGTGTCCGGGGCCTCGGTGATCAGGACGTCCAGCAGGGCCAGGAGGGCGTCGCGGACGTCGGGGCGGTTTCTGGCGTCCAGCATCAGGACCGGGGTGGCCGGGTCGCGCAGGTGGAGGGCCGCCGCGATCTCCTCGGCGGTGTAGGGCTGGACGCCGTGGAAGCAGTTCGCGCCGATCACGAACGGCAGGCCGCGGCTCTCGAAGAAGTCGACGGCCGCGAAACTGCGGTCCAGGCGGCGGGTGTCGACCAGGACGATCGCGCCCAGGGCGCCGCTGAGCAGGTCGTCCCACATGAACCAGAACCGCTCCTGGCCCGGTGTGCCGAACAGGTACAGGACCACACCGGCGTCGTCCAGGGTGAGCCGGCCGAAGTCCATGGCCACCGTGGTGACCGCCTTGGACTCGATGCCGTCGAGGTCGTCCACGCCCACCCCGGCGGACGTCAGCCGCTCCTCCGTGCGCAGCGGCGCTATCTCGGAGATCGTCTCGACCAGCGTGGTCTTGCCGACCCCGAATCCCCCCGCGACGAGGATCTTGACGGGGGCCGCCTGGGGCGCAGAGGTGTCATATCCGGGCAAGGTTGTCCCTGATTCTCCTGAGCAGGTGGACATTGCTGGTCTCGGCGCCCGCCAAGGGCGCCCGGTGGTGGATCAGCCCCCGGTCGGCGAGTTCGCCGAGGAGCAGCGTCATCGGGGTGAGCCGGATGTGCATCCGGGCCGCGAGCTCCGCGACCGCCCGCCCGTCGGGCGAGGGGCACAGGGCGAGCACGGCCCGCCATTCGGAGGGCAGGCTGCTGTCGGCGCCCGGGTCCACCGCCGCCGTGATGGTGGTGTCCATCGTCAGGACGGTGTGCGGGGCGGCGGTACGGCCGTCGGTGAGGGCGTACAGCCGGGTCCGGCGTCCGCGAGGCGGGCGCGCCGGCAACCGCTCCCCGGCCGCCGCCGTGCCCTCCCCGGCCGGCGCGACGCCCTCCCCGGCCGGCGCGACGCCTTCCTCGGCCCGCGCGCCTTCGCCGGCGTCCTCGCCGTGGGCCTGGTCCTGCGGCGCCCGGGCGTCGGTGGCGGCGGGCGTCGGGTGCTCCGCCGCGTCCGGCGTGTCGTCCGGCATTACGACGCGTGCGGCTGGACGCGCTCCGGGGTGCCCAACCACTCGCCGAGCGCCTGGGCCGTGCGGACCGCCTCGCCGCCCAGTTCCCCGAGGCGGGCCTTGCGGGAGGTGACCACGATGAGGGTGCTGCCCTCGCCGCAGCCGACGATGCACAGGTAGCGGTCGTCCATCTCGACGAGCTGGCGGATCACCCGGCCGCCGTCGATCTCGCGGGATATCGCCTTCATCGTGGCCGCCACCCCGGAGGAGGCGGCCGCGATGCGCTCGGCCTGGTCCCGGTCGAGGCGGTAGTCGCTGAGCCTGATGCCGTCGTTGGACAGCAGCACCGCGCCCTCGATGCCGGCGATCCGGCTCAGATTGTTGTCCAGGACGCTGTAGATCATGTCGTGGGAGGTCGTCGTCATGGCTGTTCCTGTCGCAGCTCGATTTCCACTGTCTGGGTCCCCTCTTCGTAGTCCGCCCAGGCGTCTGCCACCTCTTCGGGCGTCTCGGTGTCGGGGCGGGGTTCCGGCTCGGGCGTCCGCGGCTCGCGGAGCTGTTCCGTCATATGGGTCTGCGGCACGCGCTGGGGCAGGCCCGGACGGGCGCCCTCGTCGGTGCCCGCCGCCCGGCGGGCCGGCAGCCCGGCCGCGGTGTGCAGCAGGACCGGCGCCGGGGCGCGTACGGGCGCGGGCGCGGCCACGGGCTCCGGCGTGCGGGCCGGGAGCGGCTCCGGGTCCGGGGCCTGGGTGCGGCGCGGGGCCTTGGCGTGCTGCGAGGCCAGCAGCGAGCCGGGCAGGACCACCACGGCCGAGGTGCCGCCGAAGACCGAGCGGCGCAGGGTCACCGTGGCGCCGAGCTGGTCGGCGAGGTGGCCGACCACGAACAGGCCGAGCCGGTGGGCCTCCTCGGCGAGGACGGCGTACGGCGGGGCCGAGTGCAGTCGCCGGTTCATCTCCTCGTAGCTGGCGGCGGACACCCGGGGCCCGCGGTCCTCGATCTCGACCGACAGCCCGTCCGCGACCACCTCGGCGCGGATGACCACCTTCGACCGCGGCGGGGAGAACCGGGTGGCGTTGTCCAGCAGTTCCGCCAGCAGATGGCTGATCTGGCTGATCACCTGGGGTTCCACGGTGGCCTCGTCGAGGGCCTGGCGTTCGATGCGCCGGAAGTCCTCGACCTCGGCCGCGGCTTCGCGCAGCAGGTCGGCGATGCGCATGGGCTCGGTGTGCGGGTCGGGGATCTCGCCGCCCGCGAGGATCAGGAGGTTCTCGATCTGCCGGCGCATGCCGACGGTGAGCTGGTCGGCGCGCATCAACTCGGCGAGCAGCGCCTCGTCGTGGCCGAAGGCGTCCTGGAGGTCCTCGGTCAGGCTCAGCTGACGGCTGACCAGGTTGCCGGTGCGCGAGGCGATGCCGGAGGCGAACAGGCCGAAGCCGTGCCGCTCGGCCGCGAGCTGGCGGTGCCCGTCGACGGACACGGCCACGGCGCGGGCGAAGGCGTCGCTGATCCGGCCGACCTCGTCCTGCTCGCCGCGGACGACGGGCAGGGCCGCCTCGTCGACCGGCTGGCCGCGGTGGAGCCGCTCCACGACGTCCGGCAGGGTCCGTTCGGCGATGGTGACGGTCCGCCGGTGCAGGCTGTCGAGGCGGCGCAGCACCGAGCGGGTGGTGAGCACGACGACGCCCGCGACCAGCAGCAGGATCGCGACGCTGAGGCCGACCAGCCGGTAGACCTCGTCCTCCAGTGCGTCCGCCCGTGCGTCGGCGTGGGCGAGCTGGGCCAGGCCGCGATCGGCGGTGAGCTGGGCCAGTTGCGGGGCGAACTGCTGGTACGCGGCCGGCCAGCCGGCCACCTGCGCGGGCAGCCGCACCCCGGTCTCCAGGTCCTTGCGCTCGGAGGCGACCGCGCCCTCGATGCTCAGCTTGGTCAGCCAGGCGTTGGAGCTGGTGATCCGCCCGTAGAACTCGCGCTGCTCGGTGGGCAGGTAGGGCACGACGTGGGACTCGTACAGGTACCGGTGGGCGCCGACCGCGTCGAGGAAGGCGGAGAAGCCGGCGGCGCTCAGTTCCCGGCCGGGCCCGGCGAGCGCGAGGAAGGCGTCCTCGCGGGAGACCATCTCCGCCGCCGCGAGCGTGGCGACGACCACGCGGCTCTCCTGGGAGAGCTCGACGTCCTCGGAGTGGTTGAACCCGTCCTGGTAGAGCCGGATGATCCGGTCGATGACGTCGGTGTAGTAGCCGAGCGCCTTCTCGGAGCCGCCGCCCTTCGCGTCGACCCGGTCGCGCTGGGCCGTCAGGCCGTCGAGCGCGGCGGTCACCTCGGTCAGCAGCCGGGTCACGTCCGGGGCACGGTGCGGGCCGACGGCCGTGGACCGGCGGAACTCGGCCGCGGCCCGGTCGGTGGCGGCGCGTCCGTCGCGCTGCTCGCTGGCGGGCACGGGGGTGCCGGCCCAACGTGCGGCGGTGACGCGGCGTTCGGCCTGGAGCGTGCCGAGCAGTCGGAACAGCGGCTCCCCGACGCGCCGGCCGTCCGCCACGTGGGTCCGCAGGTGCTCGGCCTGCGCGAGCTGCCGCTGGGCGACCAGTCCGGTCAGGGTCGCCATCGCCACGGTGGGGACGACGGCCAGGCAGATCAGCAGGGTGCGCAGGCGGACGGTCCGCCGTCGCCGGCCGGCACGGGGCGCCGGTGCGCCTTCGGGTTCAGTGGCAGACATCGGCAGACATCGGTCCTCGGGAGCGGCAGGGAACGGACGGCAGGCGGGAGAACGTCCTTGCGAAGGGGCTGATCATATCCAGCCATGGCCGAACCCGACATGGCCACGGCGAAATCGGCGAGAACCACGGAGGAACGTGCGGCGGCACGGGCGGCACGGGGCGCCGCGCGTGCCACCGAGCCGGGCGACACGGGGCGCCGCCGTCGAAGCGCCGCGCGTTGAACCGCCGCCCGCCCCCGCGCGTAGGAACAGTGACACGGCGTCCCGGAGAGGCGGAGCGGATGACGGACAGGGCCGAGCGCGAGGCACTGGTGCGGGAGCACATGGAGAGCGAGAACCGGCACGCGTTCGACGCCACGCTCCGGACCTTCGCCACCCACCCCCGGTACGAGATCGTCGCGGGCGGCCGGGTGTACGACGGACCGGCCGAGGTGGCCGCCTACTACCGGGCCACCCGGGCGGCCTTCCCCGACCAGCGCAACGACCTCGTCTCGCTGCGCCATGCCGACGACGCCGTGGTGGTCGAGTTCGACCTGCACGGCACGCACCTCGGCGAGCTGTACGGGTTCCCGCCCACCGGGCGGTCCTTCAGGTGCCGGATGCTGGCCCTGTTCCTCTTCGAGGGCCGGGAACTCGTCTGCGAGCGGGTGTACTTCGACGCGCTGACCGTGCTGGCGCAGCTCGGCCTCGCGCCGGCCCTGCCGGACTGACCCGATCCGGCCTCGGCGCCCGGCCCGGCCGGACTGACCGGCCCTGCCGGACCGACCCGACCCGGCCTCGGCGCCCGCCCGGCCGCCCGGCCTAAGTGCCCGGCCCGGCCTCGGCGCCCCCGCTCGCGCGGGGCCCGGGTGCCGCCTCGGCGGCCGGGCCCCGCGCGGGGCGTCGTAGGGGTCAGGCCCCGGCGGCGTCGGAGTCCGGCGTCAGCCGCAGCGAGATGCTGTTGATGCAGTACCGCTGGTCCGTGGGCGTGCCGTAGCCCTCGCCCTCGAAGACATGGCCCAGGTGGGAGCCGCAGCGGGCGCAGCGGACCTCCGTGCGGACCATGCCGTGCGAGGTGTCGGCGAGGAGCTCGACCGCGTCGGAGTCCTTCGGGTCGAAGAAGGACGGCCAGCCACAGTGCGAGTCGAACTTGGTCTCGGAGCGGAACAGCTCCGCGCCGCAGGCGCGGCACGCGTAGGTGCCGACCGTCTTGGTGTCGGTGTACTCACCGCGGAAGGCGGGCTCGGTGCCGGCCAGGCGCAGGACCTGGTACTCGGAGGGGGTCAGCTCCGCCTGCCACTGCTCGTCGGTCTTCTCCACTTCGTACGCCATGGCGTGTGTCTCCCGCTCCCTCGGTTCAGTGCGACAGGTGCGCGAGGATCTGCGGACCGATGTCCGTGACGTCTCCCGCGCCCATGGTGAGAACGAGATCACCGGGCTTGGCCATTCCCGCGATCACCCCGGCCGCCGCCGCCTTGTCGTGCTCGGCGGTGACGTCGGCGCCGGCCGCCCGGGCCGCGGCGATGATGATCTCGCTGGTGACGCCGGGGACCGGGTCCTCGCGGGCCGGGTAGATGTCCAGGACCACGGAGGCGTCGGCGAGGGCCAGGGCCTGGCCCATCTCCGTACCGAGCTCCTGGGTGCGGGAGAACAGGTGGGGCTGGAAGAGGACCAGGATCCGGGAGTCGGCGGCGGCGCCGCGGATGGCCTCCAGGTCGGCGGTCATCTCGGTGGGGTGGTGCGCGTAGGAGTCGATGACCTGGACCCCGGCGGCCTCGCCCTTGAGCTGGAGGCGGCGCTTGACGCCGGTGTACTTGCCGAGGGCGGCGGCCAGGTCCTCGGCCGGGACGCCCAGGGCGACGCCGGCGGCCAGGGCGGCGACGGCGTTGTGCGCGTAGTGGCGGCCCGGGACGGAGACGGTGAAGACGATCTCGCGGCCGGCGATGTCGACGCGGACCTCGCTGGTCAGGCCGCGCGGGGTGACGGCCAGGATGCGGACGTCGGACTTCTCGGACTCGCCGTAGGTGACGACGTTCAGGTCCTCCTTGCCGGCGACCCGGGCGGCGATCTCGGCGGCGCCCTCCTGGTCGGCGGCGACGACCAGGGTGCCCCCGGGGACGACCTTGCCGACGAAGGTCTCGAAGGACTCGTAGATCTCGTCCATCGAGGCGTAGTTCGCGTGGTGGTCGAGCTCGGCGTTGAGGATGATCGCGACCTGCGGGTCGTACTTGTGGAAGCTGCGGTCGCTCTCGTCCGCCTCGGCCACGAAGATGTCGCCGGTGCCGTGGTGGGCGTTGGAGCCGGGGGCGTCGAGGTCGCCGCCGATGGCGTACGAGGGGTCCAGGCCCAGGGCGGAGAGGGAGACCGCCAGCATCGAGGTGGTGGTGGTCTTGCCGTGCGTGCCGGCCACGGCGATGGGCCGCAGGCCCTGCATCAGGCCGGCCAGCGCGTCGGAGCGGTGGACCACGGGCACGCCCAGCTCGGCGGCGCGGGCCAGCTCCGGGTTGTCGGCGCGGATGGCGCTGGAGACGACGACGCAGGTGGCGTCGTCGGCGAGGTGGCCGGCGGCGTGCCCGATGTGGACCGTGGCGCCGTGGGCGCGCAGCGCCTGGGCGGTCTCGGAGTCCCGGGCGTCGCTGCCGGCGACGAGGGCGCCGCGCTGGGCCAGGATCTTGGCGATCCCGGACATCCCGGCGCCGCCGATGCCGATGAAGTGCGGGCGGTCCATGGCGGTCGGCAGGCCGGGCGTCATACGGGGTGCTCCAGGATCGAGACGAAGGGTCGGACGGTGCACGGTGGAGCTGTGCGGGCCCAGCCTATTCGTTGTGGGCGAAGAGCTTCAGCACCGGAACGCCGACCTTGTGGCGCGCCCGGGAGGCCCAGTCCCGGTGGAAGAACTCCTCCACGAAGTGCGGGGCGGTCAGAACGATCACCTCGTCGGCGCCGGACTCCTCCACGACGGTCTTGAGCCTGTCGAGCGGATGGTCCTCGATGATCTCCCCGACGGCGGTGCAGCCGCGCTTGCGCAGGGCGGCCAGGGAGTGGGCGAGCGCCTGCTCGGCGGGGCCGCGGGCCTCGGCGCCCTCCGGCTCGTCGCCCTCACGGATCGCGTCCGGGATCTCGCCGAGCGCGACGTCGTCGATGGCGCGCAACAGCCGGTCCTGGTCGCCCCGCGGCTGCATCAGGACGCGGAAGGTGACCGGGTCGTCCCCGTGCAGCGTGGTGACGAAGTCCACGTCCACGGATGTCAGGGGCTTCTCGATCATCAAAACGCTCGTGAACACGGACGCCCTCTCCTTCATGGGCCCGTGCAGGCCCCTGCGGAAACCATCCTGCCCCGCATGCGCACGGGGCCGGCCCAGGTATATGTGCCCAGCGGAGGCAAAGCGGAACGAGAAATTCCGCCCCTTGTCAGATCCGACGGTAGCTCGTGTACAGGAACCCGGCCTCTTCCAGTACGGACGCCAGCACGAGCCGGGCCGGCACGGCCATCGCGGGTCCTCCGGCGATGCGCTGGGCGTCACCCGCCGTGAGCATCGGCGACACCGTCAGGCACAGCTCGTCCAGCACCCCGGCCGCCACGAACTGGCCCAGCAGGCGGGGGCCGCCCTCGGTGAGCTGCCGCCGCAGCCCCCGCCCGGCCAGGGCCCGTACGGCCCGCTGCGGGTCCACGGTCGCGCCCTCGCCCGCGAAGACCACCTCGGCCCCGGCCGCGGTGGCCGCGGCCACCCGGTCCGACGGGGCGCCGGCGCCGGTGACCACCAGCGTGGGCACCAGCGGGGCGGTGAACAGCGGCAGGGAGAAGTCCAGGTCCAGGCCGGCCGTGACCACCGCGATGGCGGGCGCGGGGCCCTGGCCGGCCGCCGCCCGGCGGGCGGCGAAGGCCTCCCGGGCGCGGGCCGGGCGGTAGCCCTCCTGACGAACCGTTTCGGCCCCGACCACCACGACGTCCGCCAGCGCCCGCAGGGTGCCGAAGACGCGCATGTCGGTCTCGCTGGAGATGGGCTGCGAGCGGCCGTCGTGCTGGGCGGCCCCGTCGAGCGTGGAGACCATGTTCGCGCGCAGCCAGTGCGTGGCCCCGGTGTCCCCGGCCGTGCCGCTCGCGTCCCCGGCGGCTCCGGCTCCGCGGTCCCCGGCCGGCTCGGGATAGGCGTAGGCCTCGGCCAGCTCGTCCAGCGACCACTCGCGGTCGTCGGCCATGGCGCCGGGCAGTGTCTGATCGGTCACAGGGAACAGGCGTCGCATCGGTGCAGTGTGCCACGCGCCGTAGAGTGGAATGCTGTGCCGACTTCACTCTCCCCGTCCGGTTCCGCCACCGGGCGGAGTCCGATAGCCGACGCGGGCCCGCAGTCCCTGTGCGCCCGCGAGCCCCATGTGCCCGCCGAGCGGCTGGTCGCCGAGATGGTGCCGCCGCCGCGCTTCGACGGGGTGCGCTTCGAGACGTACCGGCCGGACCCGAACCAGCCCAGCCAGGCCGAGGCCGTCGCCACCCTGAGCGGCTTCGCCGCCGGGCTCGGCGGGGCCCACGCCTCGGGCGCCGGCAAGCGCCGCTGGTTCTCCCGGGCCCCCAAGCCCCAGGCCGGCCCCCGCGGGGTCTACCTCGACGGCGGCTACGGCGTCGGCAAGACCCACCTGCTGGCCTCGCTCTGGCACGCCACCCCGGCCGAGCCCTCGCTCAAGGCCTTCGGCACCTTCGTGGAGCTGACCAACCTGGTCGGCGCGCTCGGCTTCCAGCAGACCGTGCAGACCCTGGGCGGGCACCGGCTGCTGTGCATCGACGAGTTCGAGCTCGACGACCCGGGCGACACCGTGCTCGTCTCCAGCCTGCTGAGCAAGCTCGTCGAGCAGGGCGTGGCGCTCGCCGCCACCTCCAACACGCTGCCCGGCAAGCTCGGCGAGGGCCGGTTCGCCGCCGTGGACTTCCTCCGCGAGATCCAGGGCCTGTCGGCGCACTTCCGCCCGCTGCGCATCGACGGCGAGGACTACCGCCACCGCGGCCTGCCCGAGGCGCCGGCCCCCTACTCCGACGAGCAGGTCGCCAAGGCCGCGTACGCCACCCCCGGCGCGACCTTCGACGCCTTCCCGGGCCTGCTGGAGCACCTGGCCAAGGTGCACCCCAGCCGCTACGGCGCGCTGACCGAGGGCATATCGGCGGTCTGCCTGACCGATGTGACGCCGGTCCCGGACCAGTCGACCGCGCTGCGCCTGGTGGTGCTCGCCGACCGGCTGTACGACCGGGAGATACCCGTGCTCGCCTCGGGCGCGCCGTTCGACCGGCTGTTCAGTGAAGAGATGCTGAACGGCGGTTACCGCAAGAAGTACTTCCGGGCCATCTCGCGGCTCACCGCTCTGGCGCGTGACGCGAAGGGGCTGGTGGCGCAGTAGGTTGGGGGACGCCGGGTCGGCCGCAGGCCGGTGCCCGGTCGTTTCCGCTTCTTCTGCGAAGGGATCCACCATGGCCACGGTCCGCCACGCGCACACCATCTGGGAAGGCGACCTGCTCAAGGGCAAGGGTGTCGTCCACCTCGACTCCTCGGGCATCGGCTCGTACGAGGTCTCCTGGCCGGCCCGTTCCGAGGAGCCGAACGGCAGGACCAGCCCCGAGGAGCTGATCGCCGCGGCCCACTCCAGCTGCTTCTCGATGGCGCTGTCGCACGGCCTGGCCGGCGCGGGCACCCCGCCCACCCGCCTGGAGACCAAGGCCGACGTCACCTTCCAGCCGGGCGAGGGCATCACGGGCATCCACCTCACCGTCCGCGGTGAGGTCCCCGGCCTCGACCACGACGGGTTCGTCGCCGCCGCCGAGGAGGCGAAGAAGAACTGCCCGGTCAGCCAGGCCCTGACCGGTACGACGATCACCCTGAGCGTCGAGCAGGCCTGAGCCCCGGCCGCACCTGCGGCGTCCGCCGCGCGGAGCGCCCCCGGCGGGTGCTCCGCGCGTCGCCCGGGCGGCCCCCGGCCCGCGTGGTACCACGACTGGCGTCACATCTCCTGTCCCGTCGTGGGGAGTTGCCGATGTCCGTGGACCGTCGCAAGGTACTGGCGGGCGCCGCCGTGGCGTTCGGCGGGGCGCTGGGCGCCCTGTTCGCCGGCACGCCGAGGGCCCTGCCGCAGGGCCGCACCCCCGGGTACGGTCCGCTCGTCCCCGATCCGCACGGGCTGCTGGACCTGCCCGACGGGTTCTCGTACCGGCTGCTGTCCCGGGCCGGTGACCCCCTGTGGTCCGGCGGCGGGCGGGTCCCGGGCCACTGCGACGGCATGGCCGCCTTCCCCGCCGGGCGCGGCGGGGTCCGGCTGGCCCGCAACCACGAGAACCGCGTCGACGCCCCGCATCCGGTCCCGAAGGTCCCCGGCCTGGTGTACGACCCGTACGCCGTCGGCGGGGTCACCGTCCTCTCGCTCGACGGGCGCGGCGAGCTGACCGGGGAGCGGGTGGCCCTCGCCGGTACGGCCGTCAACTGCGCGGGCGGACGCACCCCGTGGCACACCTGGCTGTCCTGCGAGGAGACCGAGGACCGGGCGGGCACCGCCGGTTACGCCGAGGACCACGGGTACGTCTTCGAGGTCGACCCGGCCGACCCGCTGCGCACCGGGGCGGTCCCGCTGACCGCGCTCGGCCGGTTCCCGCACGAGGCCGTGGCCGTGGACCCGTACCGGGGGGTCGTCTACGAGACCGAGGACGCCTTCGTGGCGCCGTTCGGGCTGTTCTACCGCTTCCTGCCGGACCGGCCGCTGGGCGGCACCGGTTCGCTGCGGGCGGGCGGCACGCTGGAGGCCATGCGGGTCCCGGGGGTTGCGGACCTGGCCGCGGTGCGGGAGCCGGGCACCGAGTTGCCCGTCGAGTGGGTGCCGGTGCCGGACCCGTCGGCGGCCCGTACCCCGGTGCGGCTCCAGGACTTCGGGCCGGGCGGGATCACGCACGCGCAGAAGCTGGAGGGCTGCTACTGGGGCGGCAGCGGGGTGTACTTCGTCTCCAGCTACGCGCGCCGCCGCGAGGGGGCGGTCGCCGACCACTTCGGGCAGGTGTGGTTCCACGATCCGCACGCCCGGCTGATCCGCCTGGAGGTGGTCTTCGGCCCGGCCACCGACGTGACCCTGCCCGGTGACTCCCCGGACAACATCTGCCTCGCCCCGGACGGGGGCCTGATGGTGTGCGAGGACGGGGGCGGGGCGCAGTACGTCTTCGGTGTGACCCGGCGCGGCACGGTGTACCCGGTGGCCCGCGCCGCCGAGGACATCGGCACGGGGGGTGCGCCGCTGTGGAGCGAGTTCGCCGGGGTGACCTTCGCCCCCGACGGCCGCACGATGTACGTCAACGCCTACGACCCGGGGACCACCTTCGCGGTGACGGGGCCGTGGCGGTGACCGGCCCGGGCGGGAGCGGCCCGGGCGGGAGCGGCCCGGGCGGGAGCGGCCCGGGCCGGGGCGGCCGGCCCGGGGG
>NZ_RPRY01000030.1 GCF_003949795.1 Streptomyces sp. WAC06614 | reverse complement strand
CCCCCTCACTTCGCGACAGCGCCGCCACGCCCGGTACGCTCACCGCCGTGCCCCACGCTGATCAGCCCAGAACGACCCAGAACGACGCCCCGGCAACGCCGCCGGGCGCGCCGCGGCCCCAGAGCCCGCGCCCGACCCCGCTCGGCGCGCTCGCCGCCCGGCTGGGCGGCCAGGCGCCGACGGCCGACGCGACGATCACCGGCATCACGCACGACTCCCGTGCGGTCCGCCCCGGCGACCTGTACGCGGCCCTGCCCGGCGCCCGAGTGCACGGCGCCGAGTTCGCCGCCCAGGCCGCACAGCGCGGCGCCGCGGCGGTGCTGACCGACCCGGCGGGCGCCGACCGCGCCGCCGCCACGGGCCTGCCGGTGCTGACCGTCGCCGACCCGCGCGGCCGGATGGGGGAGCTCGCCGCCGAGATCTACGGCCGCCCGGGTGAGGCGCTGGTCCAGATCGGCATCACGGGCACCTCCGGCAAGACCACCACCGCCTACCTCGTCGAGGGCGGCCTGCGCGGCGCCGGCCGCGCGACCGGACTCGTCGGCACCGTCGAGATGCGCATCGGCGACGAGCGCATCAAGTCCGAGCGGACCACCCCCGAGGCCACCGACCTCCAGGCGCTGTTCGCCGTCATGCGCGAGCGCGGCGTGGAGGCCGTGGCCATGGAGGTCTCCAGCCACGCCCTGGTGCTCGGCCGGGTCGACGGCTGCGTCTTCGACGTCGCCGTCTTCAACAACCTCAGCCCGGAACACATGGAGTTCCACTCCGACATGGAGGACTACTTCCAGGCCAAGGCCCGGCTGTTCACGCCGGAGCGGGCCCGGGTGGGCGTGGTCAACGTCGACGACGAGTACGGCCGCCGGCTCGCCAAGGAGTCCTCCGTCCCGGTCGTCACCTTCTCCGCCACCGGTGACCCGGCCGCCGACTGGCGCGCCGAGGACGTCGTCACCGGCCACCTGGACTCCACCCTGACCCTGGTCGGGCCCGACGGGCAGCGCGTCCGGGCCAAGGCCCCGCTGCCCGGCCCGTTCAACGTCGCCAACACCGTCGCCGCCATCGTCACCCTGGCCACCGCCGGCCTGGACCCGCAGACCGCCGCCGACGGCGTCGCCGCCGTCCCGGGCGTGCCCGGCCGGCTGGAGCGGGTCGACGCGGGACAGCCCTACCTGGCCGTCGTCGACTACGCGCACAAGACCGACGCCGTCGTCTCCGTGCTGCGGGCCCTGCGCGAGGTCACCACCGGCAAGCTGCACATCGTGCTCGGCTGCGGCGGCGACCGCGACACCACCAAGCGCGGCCCGATGGGCGCCGCCGCCGCCCGGTACGCCGACACCGCCGTCCTGACCTCCGACAACCCGCGCTCCGAGGACCCCCTGGCGATCCTCGCCGCCATGTTCGAAGGCGCCGTCTCCGTGCCCCCCGCCGAGCGGGGGACCGTCCTGGTGGACGCCGACCGTGCCGCGGCCGTCGCCGCCGCCGTGGCCCGGGCCGAGCCCGGCGACACCGTGCTCGTCGCCGGCAAGGGCCACGAGCAGGGCCAGGAGACCGCGGGCGTCGTCCGCCCCTTCGACGACCGCGCCGTGCTGCGCGCCGCCATCGAGGCCGCCCAGCGGCACGCCGACCGAACCCACGCCCGACAGGCCGAGGAGACCACCCCGTGATCCCCCTCTCCCTCGCCGAGATCGCCGACATCACCGGCGGGCAGCTCCACGACATACCGGATCCGGCCGCCCAGGTCACCGGCCCCGTCGTGTACGACTCCCGCCAGGTGGAGGACGGCAGCCTGTTCGCCGCCTTCGTCGGCGAGCAGGTCGACGGTCACGACTACGCCGCCGCCGCGGTCGCCGCCGGCGCGGTCGCCGTCCTGGCGAGCCGTCCCGTCGGCGTGCCCGCCGTCGTCGTCGACGACGTGGTCAGCGCGCTCGGCGCGCTGGCCGGCGCCGTCGTCGCCCGGATCGGCACCGACGTGGTGGCCCTGACCGGTTCGGCCGGCAAGACCTCCACCAAGGACCTCATCGCCCAGGTCCTCCAGCACCACGCGCCCACCGTGTGGACGCCGGGGAACCTCAACAACGAGATCGGCCTGCCGATCACGACGCTGCGCGCCACCGAGGACACCCGGCACCTGGTGCTGGAGATGGGCGCCCGCGGCATCGGCCACATCCGCTACCTCACCGGGCTCACCCCGCCCCGGATCGGCCTGGTGCTCAACGTCGGCACCGCCCACATCGGCGAGTTCGGCGGCCGCGAGGCCATCGCCCAGGCCAAGGGCGAGCTGGTCGAGGCCCTGCCGGCCGAGGCCGACGGCGGCGTCGCCGTCCTCAACGCCGACGACCTGCTGGTACGCGCCATGTCCGCCCGGACCAAGGCCCGTACGGTGCTGTTCGGCGAGGCCGAGGACGCCGACGTACGGGCCACCGACGTCCGGATGACGGCCCAGGGACGGCCTTCCTTCACACTGCACACACCCACCGGGTGCAGCGACGTGACCTTGCGGCTGTACGGTGAGCACCACGTGTCGAACGCGCTCGCCGCGGCCGCCGTCGCCCACGTGCTGGGCATGTCCGTCGACGAGATCGCCACCGCGCTCTCCGCGGCGGGCACGCTGTCCCGTTGGCGGATGGAGGTCACCGAGCGGGCCGACGGCGTGACGGTCGTCAACGACGCCTACAACGCGAACCCCGAGTCCATGCGGGCCGCACTGCGCGCGCTGGCCGCCATGGGCGGCGCCGCCCAGGCGAACGGGGGACGTACGTGGGCGGTGCTCGGTCCCATGGCCGAGCTCGGGGACGACTCGCTCGCCGAGCACGACGCGGTCGGACGACTTGTCGTCCGGCTCAACGTGAGCAAGCTCGTGGCAGTCGGGGGCAGGGAAGCGTCCTGGCTGCAACTGGGCGCATATAACGAGGGTTCGTGGGGTGAGGAGTCGGTGCTCGTGTCCGACGCGCAGGCGGCGGTCGACCTGTTGCGCAGTGAACTGCGCCCGGGAGACGTCGTGCTGGTGAAGGCATCCAGGTCCGCCGGTCTGGAGCGGGTCGCGCAGGCGCTGCTCGAAGGCGAGGTCGCCGGCCGATGAGGCAGATCCTGTTCGCGGGTGTCATCGGTATGTTCCTGACGATCATCGGCACCCCGCTGCTGATCAAGCTGCTGGCCCGCAAGGGCTACGGCCAGTTCATCCGGGACGACGGCCCGCGCGGCCACCTGGGCAAGAAGGGCACGCCCACCATGGGCGGCATCTCCTTCATCCTGGCGACGCTCGCCGCGTACGCCCTGACGAAGGTGCTCACCGGCAGCGAGCCGTCGTTCTCCGGTCTGCTCGTGCTGTTCCTGATGGCGGGCATGGGCCTGGTCGGCTTCCTCGACGACTACATCAAGATCGTCAAGCAGCGTTCGCTGGGCCTGCGGGCGAAGGCGAAGATGGCCGGCCAGCTCATCGTCGGCATCGCCTTCGCCGTGCTGGCGCTGCAGTTCAAGGACTCCCGCGGGCTGACCCCGGCGTCCACCAAGCTGTCCTGGGTCTCCGACTTCGGCTGGTCCATCGGGCCGGTGCTGTTCGTGGTCTGGGCGCTGTTCATGATCCTGGCCATGTCCAACGGAGTGAACCTGACCGACGGCCTCGACGGTCTGGCCACCGGCGCCTCCGTGATGGTCTTCGGCGCCTACACGTTCATCGGCGTCTGGCAGTTCCAGGAGTCCTGCGCCAACGCGGCCACGCTGACCAACCCGGCGGCCTGTTTCGAGGTGCGTGACCCGCTCGACCTCGCGGTCGTGGCCTCCGCCCTGATGGGTGCCTGCTTCGGCTTCCTGTGGTGGAACACCTCGCCCGCCAAGATCTTCATGGGTGACACCGGCTCGCTCGCCCTCGGCGGCGCCCTCGCCGGCCTGGCCATCTGCTCCCGCACCGAGCTGCTGCTCGCGCTGCTGGGCGGCCTCTTCGTCCTCATCACGATGTCCGTGATCATCCAGGTCGGCTCCTTCCGGCTCACCGGTAAGCGGGTCTTCCGGATGGCTCCCCTCCAGCACCACTTCGAGCTCAAGGGCTGGTCCGAGGTCCTGGTCGTGGTCCGTTTCTGGATCATCCAGGGCATGTGCGTGATCGTGGGTCTGGGCCTCTTCTACGCCGGATGGGCGGCCGACAAGTGACCACCGACGTGCTCGCACGGTACGGACTGCCGCAGCGGATCACCGTCGCCGGCCTCGGCGTGAGCGGCCTCAGCGCCGCCCGCGCCCTGGCCGGCCTCGGCGCGGCCGTCACCGTGGTCGACAACGGCGACGGCGACGCCCACCGGGCGCGCGCCGCCGAGCTGGCCGAGCAGGGCATCGAGACCCGCCTCGGCCACCTGGCCGACGGCTCCCGCGCCGGGGACGTCCTGCCGGACGGCACCGAGCTGGTCGTGACCTCGCCCGGCTGGAAGCCGGAGAGCCCCCTGTTCCTCGCCGCCGCGAAGGCCGGCGTGGACGTGGTCGGCGACGTCGAGATCGCCTGGCGGCTGCGCGAGCTGGGCGCCCTGCGCCGTGCCCAGGCCGCCGGCTCCGACGTACCGCCGGCCGCCCCCGCCGCGTGGCTGGCCGTCACGGGCACCAACGGCAAGACGACCACCACCCAGATGCTGGCGTCGATCCTGCGGGCCGCGGGCCTGCGCACCGCCGCCGTCGGCAACATCGGCACCCCGATCGTGGACGTGGTCCTCGGCGCCGAGGAGTACGACGTCCTCGCCGTGGAGCTGTCCAGCTACCAGCTGCACTGGGCGCCCAGCGTCCGCGCGCACTCCGCCGCGGTGCTGAACCTGGCCCCCGACCACCTCGACTGGCACGGCTCGATGGAGGCGTACGCCGCCGACAAGGGCCGTATCTACGAGGGCAACACGGTCGCCTGCGTCTACAACGTCGCGGACGCCGCCACCGAGCGCCTGGTGGAGGAGGCCGACGTGGTCGAGGGCTGCCGGGCCATCGGTTTCACCCTCGGCGCCCCCGGCCCGTCCATGCTGGGCGTCGTCGACGGGATCCTCGTCGACCGGGCCTTCGTGGCGGACCGGCAGAAGAACGCACAGGAGCTGGCGCACGTCGAGGACGTGGACCCGCCCGCCCCGCACAACATCGCCAACGCCCTGGCCGCCGCCGCCCTGGCCCGCGCCTTCGGCGTGGAGGCCCGTGCGGTCCGCGACGGCCTGCGGGCCTTCCGGCCCGACGCGCACCGGATCGCGCACGTCGCCGAGGTCGGCGGGGTCACGTACATCGACGACTCCAAGGCGACCAACACCCACGCCACCGCGGCCTCGCTGGCCGCCTACGAGCCGGTGGTGTGGATCGCCGGCGGCCTGGCCAAGGGCGCGACCTTCGACGAGCTGGTCCAGGGCGCCGCGAAGCGGCTGCGCGGTGCGGTCCTGATCGGCGCCGACCGGGCGCTGATCCGGGACGCGCTGGCGCGACACGCGCCCGAGGTCCCGGTCGTGGACCTCGACCGGACCGACACTGGGGCGATGCTCGCAGCGGTCCGGGAAGCGGCCCGCCTCGCCGAGCCCGGCGACACGGTCCTGCTGGCGCCTGCCTGTGCCTCGATGGACATGTTCGCGAACTACAACGAGCGCGGAGACGCGTTCGCCGACGCGGTGCGCCAACTGGCCGCGGAGAGCGCCTAGGTCGCCCGGGTCCAGGGCAGGGGCCCTGTCTGACCGGCTGCTCGCAGGAGTGGAGGGGAAGACACAGATGCCGGCCAAGCAAGTCCTGTCCGGGCGGCGGCCGTCCGGGGTGCGGCCGCAGGGCCGTCGGCGTCCCGTACCGCGGCCGAACGGGCCCGTCGGCCGCGGGCCCGTGGAGCAGTTCCGGCGTACCCGGCGCAAGTTGCGCCGGGCCTGGGACCGGCCGCTCACGGCGTATTACCTGATTTTCGGCAGCGCCCTGCTCATCACCGTGCTCGGGCTGGTGATGGTGTACTCGGCGTCCATGATCAAGGCGCTCCAGCTGGGGCTGGGCGACGCCTACTTCTTCAAGAAGCAGTTCGTCGCCGCCCTGCTGGGCACCGGACTGCTGCTGGTCGCCTCCCGGATGCCGGTGAAGCTGCACCGCGCGCTGTCGTACCCGGTGCTGGCCGCGACCCTGTTCCTGATGATCCTGGTGCAGGTCCCCGGGATAGGGAAGTCGATCAACGGCAACCAGAACTGGATCTCGCTGGGCGGCCCGTTCATGCTCCAGCCCAGCGAGTTCGGCAAGCTGGCGCTGATCCTGTGGGGCGCCGACCTGCTGGCCCGCAAGGGCGACAAGGGCCTGCTGAGCCAGTGGAAGCACCTGCTGGTGCCGCTGGTCCCGGTGGCCTTCCTGCTGCTCGGGCTCATCATGCTCGGCGGGGACATGGGCACGGCGATGATCCTGGGCGCCATCCTGTTCGGCCTGTTCTGGCTGGCCGGGGCTCCGACCCGGATGTTCGTCGCCGTCCTCGCGTTCGCGGGTGTGATCGTGGCCGTGCTCATCAGGACCAGCCCGCACCGCATGGAACGGCTCGCCTGCCTGGGCGCCACCGATCCGGGCAAAGGCGACATGTGCTGGCAGGCCGTCCACGGCATCTATGCCCTGGCCTCCGGCGGATGGTTCGGTTCCGGTCTGGGTGCGAGTGTGGAAAAATGGGGGCAACTACCCGAAGCCCATACCGACTTCATCTTCGCCATCACCGGGGAGGAACTGGGACTGGCGGGGACGCTGTCGGTACTCGCCCTGTTCGCGGCTCTAGGCTATGCGGGTATCCGCGTGGCCGGACGCACGGAGGATCCCTTCGTCAGGTATGCCGCGGGAGGCGTGACCACCTGGATCACGGCGCAGGCCGTGATCAACATCGGTGCGGTGCTCGGTCTGCTGCCGATCGCCGGAGTCCCCCTCCCGCTGTTCTCCTACGGTGGTTCCGCCCTGCTGCCGACCATGTTCGCGGTCGGACTGCTCATCGCCTTCGCGCGGGAGGAGCCGGCCGCGCGCGCGGCGCTCGCGATGCGCCGGCCGAAGTTCGGCTGGAAGCGGGCGAGCCTGAGATGGAAGTCGATGAGACGGCGCGTCACGAGGCGTCCGTCCGGAGAGCGGTGAATTTCGGTGCATGTCGTACTCGCCGGTGGGGGGACCGCCGGCCACATCGAGCCGGCGCTCGCCCTCGCGGACGCCCTGCGCAGGCACGACCCGTCCGTGGGCATCACCGCCCTCGGCACGGAGCGCGGGCTGGAAACGCGTCTGGTCCCGGAGCGGGGCTACGAGCTGGGGCTGATCCCGGCCGTGCCGCTGCCCCGTAAGCCCACCCCCGAGCTGATCACCGTCCCCGGACGGCTGCGCGGCACGATCAAGGCCGCGGAGCAGATCCTGGAGCGCACCAAGGCCGACTGCGTGGTCGGCTTCGGTGGCTACGTGGCCCTGCCCGGCTACCTGGCCGCCAAGCGGCTCGGGGTGCCGATCGTGGTCCACGAGGCCAACGCCAGGCCCGGCCTGGCCAACAAGATCGGCTCCCGCTACGCGGACGCCGTGGCCGTCTCCACGCCCGAGAGCAAGCTGCGGAACGCCCGCTACATCGGCATCCCGCTGCGCCGCTCCATCGCCACCCTGGACCGCGCCGCGGCCCGGCCCGAGGCCCGCGCGGCCTTCGGCCTCGACCCGAACCTGCCGACCCTGCTGGTGTCGGGCGGTTCGCAGGGCGCGCGCCGGCTCAACGAGGTCATCCAGACCATCGCGCCGACCCTCCAGCGCTCCGGGATCCAGATCCTGCACGCGGTCGGCCCGAAGAACGAGGTCCCGCGTGTCGACAACATGCCCGGGATGCCGCCGTACGTCCCGGTACCGTACCTGGACCGGATGGATCTGGCCTACGCCGCCGCCGACATGATGCTGTGCCGTGCGGGGGCCATGACCGTGGCCGAGCTCTCCGCCGTCGGGCTGCCCGCCGCGTACGTCCCGCTGCCGATCGGCAACGGCGAACAGCGGCTGAACGCCCAGCCGGTGGTCAAGGCTGGCGGCGGTCTGCTCGTGGACGACGCGGAGCTGACCCCCGAGTGGGTGCAGAGCCAGGTCCTCCCGGTGCTCGCCGACCGGCACCGCCTGTACGAGATGTCCCGGGCCGCCGCCGAGTTCGGCCGCCGCGACGCCGACGACCTGCTCGTCGCCATGGTGTACGAGGCGATCTCGGCCCACCGGGCCCGCTGAGCCGGACAAGCACGCACGCAGGAGGCACCGAAGTGGCCGGAGCGAAGTCGACGGCGAAGTCGTCCAGCAGATCCGGCCCGCAGGGCCCCGGCGGGAAACTCCGCCGGGGCCCCGTGCTGGCGTCCCTGGCCGCCGCCGTCCTGCTGGTCGGCGGCGCTACTTGGGCCCTGTACGGGTCCGGGTGGCTGCGGGTGGAGAAGGTCACCACCAGCGGCACCGAGGTCCTCACCCCCGCCCAGGTGCTCGCCGCCGCCGAGGTGCCCGTGGGCGAGCCGCTGGTGTCCGTGGACACCGAGGCGGTCGCGGCCCGGCTGCGCGGCCGGCTGCCCCGCATCGATTCGGTCGATGTGGTGCGGGCCTGGCCGCACGGGATCGGTCTGAAAGTGACCGAACGCAAACCCGTCCTGCTCATCAGGAAGGACGCGAACTTCATCGAAGTGGACGCATCGGGCGTGCGGTTCGACACGGTCGGAAAGGCCCCCGCGGGCGTGCCCGTCCTGGAACTGACCGCGCAGCACTCCCCGAGCGCCCGCCGCTTCGACGAGGAACGGCTGCTGCACGAGGCGGTCGGGATCGCCGGGGACCTCCCCGCGGCCGTGGCCAGGCAGACCCTGCGGGTCAAGGTGTCCTCGTACGACGCGGTCGTGCTGGAGTTGGCCGGCGGGCGGAACGTGGTGTGGGGCAGCTCCGAGCACGGGCCGGCGAAGGGCCGTGCGCTGACCGCGCTGCTGAAGGCCGCGCCCAAGGCTGACCACTTCGACGTGAGCGCCCCCAGCGCCCCTGCCGTGTCCGGGAGTTGACGTCCGGTCGAACAGCGACGCACCCTGGTTGGCCAGCGATATGGGTGATCACATAGGGTGAAAAGAAAAACGGGAGGTTCGGCGTGTTCGTTGAACACGCGCTACTTGTCGACTTAGTGTCCTGTCCGGAGAGTACCGAGGAACAGGCACATCTCTCACCCTAAACTTCAGGGTGAGGGTTCGGGTCGGCGCGTTCGGACCGTCCCACATTTCGGCATCAGTCGGCGCACCGCAGGCCCGCGGGGCGACGACACGTAATCGAGGCGAGAGGCCTTCGACGTGGCAGCACCGCAGAACTACCTCGCAGTCATCAAGGTCATCGGTGTCGGCGGCGGTGGTGTCAATGCCATCAACCGAATGATCGAGGTCGGTCTCAAGGGCGTCGAGTTCATCGCCATCAACACGGACGCCCAGGCGCTGTTGATGAGCGACGCCGACGTCAAGCTCGACGTCGGCCGGGAACTGACCCGCGGCCTCGGCGCCGGCGCCAACCCGGCCGTCGGTCGCAAGGCGGCAGAGGACCACCGCGAGGAGATCGAGGAGGTCCTCAAGGGGGCCGACATGGTCTTCGTCACCGCCGGCGAGGGCGGCGGCACCGGCACCGGCGGCGCGCCCGTCGTGGCCAACATCGCCCGCTCCCTGGGCGCCCTGACGATCGGCGTGGTCACCCGCCCCTTCACCTTCGAGGGGCGCCGCCGGGCGAACCAGGCGGAGGACGGCATCGCCGAGCTCCGCGAAGAGGTCGACACCCTCATCGTCATCCCCAACGACCGGCTGCTGTCCATCTCGGACCGCCAGGTCTCGGTGCTCGACGCCTTCAAGTCGGCCGACCAGGTCCTGCTGAGCGGTGTCCAGGGCATCACCGACCTCATCACCACCCCGGGCCTGATCAACCTCGACTTCGCCGACGTCAAGTCCGTGATGTCCGAGGCCGGCTCCGCCCTCATGGGCATCGGCTCGGCCCGCGGCGACGACCGCGCGGTGGCCGCCGCCGAGATGGCGATCTCCTCGCCGCTGCTGGAGGCGTCCATCGACGGCGCCCGCGGCGTGCTGCTGTCCATCTCCGGCGGTTCCGACCTCGGTCTCTTCGAGATCAACGAGGCCGCCCAGCTGGTCAGCGAGGCCGCCCACCCCGAGGCGAACATCATCTTCGGTGCCGTCATCGACGACGCGCTCGGCGACGAGGTCCGGGTGACCGTCATCGCGGCCGGGTTCGACGGCGGACAGCCCCCGGCCCGCCGGGACAACGTCATCGGCGCCGCCTCCACCAAGCGCGAGGAGCCGCCCGCCCCGGCCCGCGCCCCCGAGCCGGTCCGCCCGTCGTTCGGCGGCCTCGGCTCGGTGACCGCCCGCGAGGAGCCCCCGGCCCCGGCCGAGCCGGCTCCGGTCGCCGAGGTCCCGACCGTTCCGGCCGGTGCCCCGCAGGTCCCGACCGCCCGGCCGTACCAGGACAGCCCGGCCGAGGAACTGGATGTTCCGGACTTCTTGAAGTGACGATAGGACAGCAGCACATCGTGGACGGCGCGCACTTCGCCTTCACCGACAGGTGGGGCGGGGTGAGCGCCGTTCCGTACGAGGAGCTCAACCTCGGCGGGGCCGTCGGCGACGACCCCGCCTCCGTACGCGAGAACCGGGCGCGGGCCGCCGGTTCCCTGGGCCTCGACCCGGACCGGGTCGTCTGGATGAACCAGGTGCACGGCCGGGACGTGGCCGTGGTGGACGGCCCCTGGCCGCGCGGGGAGGACGTCCCCGCCGTGGACGCGGTGGTCACCGCCCGCCGGGGGCTGGCCCTCGCGGTCCTCACCGCCGACTGCGTCCCGGTCCTGCTGGCCGACCCGGTCGCCGGGGTCGTGGGCGCCGCCCACGCCGGCCGGCCCGGGCTGGTCGCCGGAGTGGTGCCCGCCGCCGTCGCGGCGATGGTCCGGCTCGGTGCCGAACCCGGCCGGATCGTCGCCCGTACCGGTCCCGCCGTCTGCGGCCGCTGCTACGAGGTGCCCGAGGAGATGCGGACCGCGGTCGCCGAGGTGGTCCCCGCCGCGTTCGGCGAGACCGGCTGGGGCACTCCCGCCGTCGACGTGGTCGCCGGGGTGCACGCGCAGTTGGCGGAGCTGGGGGTGGTGGACGCCTCCTGGTCCCCGGTCTGCACACTGGAGTCGCGGGACCACTTCTCGTACCGCCGTGACCGGGTCACCGGGCGGCTCGCCGGATATGTCTGGTTGGAACCGAGTGATGACGGATCGTAAGGCCGAACTCGCCGCGAACCTGGCGGTGGTGGAGGAGCGCATCGCGTCGGCGTGCGCCGCGGCCGGGCGGGCGCGGGACGAGGTGACGCTCATCGTCGTCACCAAGACCTATCCCGCGACCGACGTACGACTGCTGGCGGACCTGGGCGTCCGTCATGTGGCGGAGAATCGCGACCAGGACGCCGCCCCGAAGGCCGCGGCCTGCGCGGATCTGCCGCTCACCTGGCACTTCGTCGGTCAGTTGCAGACCAACAAGGTCCGTTCCGTGGCGGGATATGCGCATGTGGTGCAGTCCGTCGACCGGTCCCGGCTGGTCACCGCCCTCTCGGGCGCCGCGGAGAAGGCCGGCCGGGAACTCGGCTGCCTGGTGCAGATCGCGCTCGACGCGGAGTCGGGGGAGCGGGGCGAGCGCGGAGGCGCGGCCCCGGACCAGCTGGAGGAGTTGGCGGACCGGGTCGCGGCCGCTCCCGGACTGCGCCTCGACGGCCTGATGACCGTCGCGCCCCTGGCGGGACCGTACGCGGGACGCGAACAGGCCGCCTTCGAGCGGCTGATGGAATTGTCATCCCGCCTGCGCGCGGACCATCCGGCTGCCACGATGGTGTCGGCCGGAATGAGCTCCGACCTGGAACAGGCGGTCATGGCTGGTGCGACACATGTGCGCGTCGGTACTGCGGTACTCGGCGCGAGACCCCGGCTCGGGTAACGTCGCGAAGAAAGTCGGACCACAGCAGAAAATATGGTCATTCCCGCTGACGGGCGGGCGGACCGCGTGGATCGCGGGCAGTTGGTGACTTTTGTGACAAGAGACATTGGTGGCAGGGCGATCCACCCCAGAGCGGAGGACTCGGAGAATGGCCGGCGCGATGCGCAAGATGGCGGTCTACCTCGGCCTCGTGGAGGACGACCGGTACGACAACCCCGGGTACGACCCCGATGACGAGTTCGAGCCGGAACCGGAACCCGAGCGGCTCCGGGAGCGGGACCGCCGGCCCCAGCCGGTGCACCAACCGCCCGTAACGGACGAACCGGTGCGAGTCGTACAGCCCCCGGTGCAGCGAGACCCCGTTCCGTTGTCGGTAGAAAGCGGACGTCCCGCCCGAATCGCCCCCGTGGCATCCATCACACCTGAACGCCCGAACCTGGAGAAGAACGCCCCCGTGATCATGCCCAAGGTCGTGTCCGAGCGGGAGCCGTACCGCATCACGACGCTTCACCCCCGGACCTACAACGAGGCCCGTACCATCGGGGAACACTTCCGTGAGGGCACTCCGGTGATCATGAACCTGACCGAGATGGACGACACGGACGCAAAGCGTCTGGTCGACTTCGCGGCCGGTCTGGTGTTCGGTCTGCACGGCAGCATTGAGCGCGTGACACAGAAGGTGTTTCTGCTGTCTCCTGCTAACGTCGATGTCACGGCGGAGGACAAGGCCCGCATTGCGGAGGGCGGGTTCTTCAACCAGAGCTGAACCGGACCGCGAGGACAAGGGGAGAGGGAAGCACGGGATGGGCGTCGCACTGCAGGTGGTCTACATCGCTTTGGTGTGCTTCCTCATCGTGTTGATCTTCCGACTGGTCATGGACTACGTCTTCCAGTTCGCGCGGTCATGGCAACCCGGGAAGGCGATGGTGGTCGTTCTTGAGGCCACCTACACTGTCACCGATCCACCGCTGAAGCTTCTGCGGCGGTTCATTCCGCCGCTGCGTCTCGGGGGCGTGGCACTCGACCTGTCCTTCTTCGTTCTGATGATCATCGTTTACATCTTGATCAGTCTCGTGAGCACAGCTGCGAGAAGCGTGTGAACGATTTGGTCTTGCCGACTGCCGACGACTACGTAGAGGTGAAGAAGAGATGCCGCTGACCCCCGAGGACGTGCGGAACAAGCAGTTCACGACCGTCCGCCTCCGAGAAGGCTATGACGAGGACGAGGTCGATGCCTTCCTCGACGAGGTCGAGGCCGAACTGACGCGTCTCCTGCGCGAGAACGAGGACCTCCGGGCGAAGCTGGCCGCCGCGACGCGTGCCGCCGCCCAGAACCAGCAGCAGCAGGGTATGCGCAAGCCGGAGCCGCAGGACCAGCGAGGTCCCGGCGCCCCGGTGCCGGCCGCCATATCCGGCCCGCCGCAGCAGCCGCAGATGGGTCCGCCGCAGCTCCCGGGCGGTGCGCCCCAGCTGCCCCCGGGCCCCGGTGGTCACGGTCCGCAGGGCCCCGGCCCGATGGGCGGCCCCATGCAGCACAGCATGGGCGGCCAGAACCAGCTCGGCCAGCCCATGGGCCAGCCGATGGGTCAGCCCATGGGTCAGCAGATGCAGCCGATGGGCCAGCCCATGGGCATGCCGCAGCAGGGTCCCGGTGGCGACAGCGCCGCGCGTGTCCTCTCCCTCGCCCAGCAGACCGCCGACCAGGCGATCGCCGAGGCGCGCTCCGAGGCCAACAAGATCGTCGGCGAGGCCCGCTCGCGCGCCGAGGGCCTGGAGCGGGACGCCCGTGCCAAGGCCGACGCCCTGGAGCGGGACGCGCAGGAGAAGCACCGCGTCGCGATGGGCTCCCTGGAGTCCGCCCGCGCCACGCTGGAGCGCAAGGTCGAGGACCTGCGGGGCTTCGAGCGTGAGTACCGTACGCGGCTGAAGTCCTACCTGGAGTCGCAGCTGCGCCAGCTGGAGACCCAGGCCGACGACTCGCTGGCCCCGCCGCGCACCCCGGCCACCGCCTCGCTGCCGCCGTCGCCGGCGCCGTCGATGGCCCCGGCCGGTGCCATGGGCCACGGCATGGGCGGTCCGTCCCCGATGGGTGCTCCGTCCCCCATGGGTGGCGGCCCCTCCTACGGCGGTCAGCAGCAGATGTCCCCGGCGATGACCCAGCCGATGGCTCCGGTCCGGCCGGCCGCGCCGCAGCCGATGCAGCAGGCGCCCTCGCCGATGCGGGGCTTCCTGATCGACGAGGACGACAACTGACCGTCCTCGGTCGAACCTTCCGGGCCGGGCCCGGTTCCCCGCGGGGAACCGGGCCCGGCCCGTTTCCGTCACGGTGAGCCGGGGCCCGGGTCCGGCCAGACCGCGCCGACGGGCCCCGTCCCGGTGGGGGTCAGGGCGTACGTGGCGGGCCCGGAGCCGGTGAGCCGGAAGGTGCTCATGGCGGCCGGGCCGGTGAAGCAGAAGACGATGCCGACGGTCGGGTCGAAGCACAGGGCCGTCGTCCCCTCCGGGGCGGGGCCCAGTCGGCGCGGACCGGCGTCGGCCCGGTGCACGTGGAGCGCCGTGGACGTGGCGTGCAGCACGGACCCGTCGGGCAGCGGGGCGGCGCCGCGGACCGTGCGGTCCGCGTCGCACGGCCACCACGGGGGCCGGTGGACGGTCCGCGTCCCGGGCCCGCCGGGCCGGCCGACGATGTGCTGTTCCCCACAGGGTGAGCGGTGGACCCAGTGCAGCAGGCCCGGCCCGGAGGCGAACATCAGCCCCATCCGGGCCCGGTCGCGCACCGGGATCTGCTGGTGCACCTCGGGGAACGCCTTTTCCCAGGGCTGCCGCCCGTCACCCGCATATGTCCAATGCGCATCATTTCCGATATTTCTGTGGAATTCCGAGACCTCTCCGTCCTCGCCCAGGAAGAAGGCCCGGTCCGCTCCGGCTCCGAGAACGGCCGCCCCTTTGATCCGCTGTTCCATGGGCCCGATCCTTTCGGAACGCGCGACGGCCCGGCAGCCCCCGAAAGGGTTGCCGGGCCGTACGGGACTCCGGGCGCCGACGCCTTGGGCCTTGCGCCCGCCGCCTTATGCCTTGCGCAGGCGGAAGGCCAGGCCCAGGGACTCGTCCGTGAACGTCTCCCCGTAGCTGTCGTCGGCCGCGCCGCCGGCGAAGTCCGTGGCCAGCACCTCGTCCGCGATCAGCGCCGCGTGGTCGGTCAGGGCCGTGGTCACCTCGGGGTCCGAGGCGGTCCAGCGCAGGGCGATCCGGTCCGCGACGTCCAGGCCGGAGTTCTTCCGGGCCTCCTGGATCATCCGGATCGCGTCACGGGCCAGGCCCGCAAGCCGCAGCTCCGGGGTGATCTCCAGGTCCAGGGCCACCGTGGCGCCCGAGTCGGAGGCCACCGACCAGCCCTCGCGCGGGGTCTCGGTGATGATGACCTCCTCCGGGGTCAGCGTCACCGTCTCGCCGTCGACCTCGACCGTGGCCCCGCCCGAGCGCAGCGCCAGCGACAGCGCCGCCGCGTCGGCCGCGGCCACCGCCTTCGCCACGTCCTGCACGCCCTTGCCGAACCGCTTGCCCAGCGCCCGGAAGTTGGCCTTGGCCGTGGTGTCGACCAGCGAACCGCCGACCTCGGACAGCGAGGCCAGCGAGGAGACGTTCAGCTCCTCGGTGATCTGCGCGTGCAGTTCGGGGGAGAGCGCCTCGAAGCCCGCGGCGGCGACCAGCGCCCGCGACAGCGGCTGACGGGTCTTCACACCCGACTCGGCGCGGGTGGCCCGGCCCAGCTCCACCAGCCGTCGCACCAGCAGCATCTGCTGCGACAGCGTGGTGTCCACCGCGCCCGCGTCGGCCTCCGGCCAGCCGGCCAGGTGCACCGACTCCGGGGCGTCCGGGGTGACGGGGACGACCATGTCCTGCCAGACCCGCTCGGTGATGAACGGGGTCAGCGGGGCCATCAGCCGGGTGACCGTCTCGACCACGTCGTGCAGGGTGCGCAGCGCGGCCTTGTCGCCCTGCCAGAACCGGCGGCGCGAGCGGCGCACGTACCAGTTGGACAGGTCGTCCACGAACGCCGACAGCAGCTTGCCGGCGCGCTGGGTGTCGTACGCCTCCATCGCCTCGGTGACCTCGCCGACCAGCGCGTTCAGCTCCGAGAGCAGCCAGCGGTCGAGGACCGTGCGGTCGGCCGGGGCCGGGTCGGCCGCGGAGGGGGCCCAGTCGGAGGTGCGCGCGTACAGGGCCTGGAAGGCCACGGTGTTCCAGTACGTCAGCAGGGTCTTGCGGACGACCTCCTGGATGGTGCCGTGGCCGACCCGGCGGGCCGCCCACGGGGAACCGCCGGCCGCCATGAACCACCGCACGGCGTCGGCGCCGTGCTGGTCCATCAGCGGGATCGGCTGGAGGATGTTGCCCAGGTGCTTGGACATCTTGCGGCCGTCCTCGGCGAGGATGTGGCCGAGGCAGACCACGTTCTCGTACGAGGACTTGTCGAACACCAGGGTGCCGACCGCCATCAGCGTGTAGAACCAGCCGCGGGTCTGGTCGATGGCCTCGGAGATGAACTGCGCCGGGTAGCGCTTCTCGAACAGCTCCTTGTTCTTGTACGGGTAGCCGTACTGCGCGAACGGCATCGAGCCCGAGTCGTACCAGGCGTCGATGACCTCCGGCACGCGCACCGCGGTGCGCGGGCAACCCGCGCTGGTGCAGGGGAAGGTGACCTCGTCGATGAACGGGCGGTGCGGGTCCAGGCCGGAGTGGTCCTGGCCGGACAGCTCCGACAGTTCCGCGCGCGAACCGACGCAGGTGAGGTGGCCCTCCTCGCAGCGCCAGATCGGCAGCGGGGTGCCCCAGTAGCGGTTGCGGGACAGGGCCCAGTCGATGTTGTTGTTGAGCCAGTCGCCGAACCGGCCCTGCTTGACCGACTCCGGGAACCAGTTGGTCTTCTCGTTCTCCCGCAGCATCGCGTCCTTGACGGCGGTGGTGCGGATGTACCAGGACGGCTGCGCGTAGTAGAGCAGCGCGGTGTGGCAGCGCCAGCAGTGCGGGTAGCTGTGCTCGTAGGCGATGTGCTTGAAGAGCAGGCCGCGGGCGTCGAGGTCGGCGGTCAGCCGCTCGTCGGCCTTCTTGAAGAAGACGCCGCCGACCAGCGGGACCTCCTCGCCGAAGGTGCCGTCGGGGCGGACCGGGTTGACCACCGGCAGGCCGTACGCGCGGCAGACGGCGAGGTCGTCGGCGCCGAAGGCGGGGGCCTGGTGGACCAGACCGGTGCCGTCCTCGGTGGTGACGTAGTCGGCGTTGACCACGAAGTGGGCCGGGGTGTCGAAGGGGACCAGCTCGAACGGGCGCCGGTAGGCCCAGCGCTCCATCTCCTTGCCGGTGAAGGTCTGCCCGGTGGCCTCCCAGCCCTCGCCGAGGGCCTTCTCCAGCAGCGGCCGGGCGACGACGAGCTTCTCCTCGCCGTTGGTCGCCACGACGTACGTGACCTCGGGGTGCGCGGCCACGGCGGTGTTGGAGACCAGGGTCCACGGGGTGGTGGTCCACACGACCAGGGAGGCCTCGCCGGCCAGCGGGCCGGAGGTCAGCGGGAAGCGCACGTAGACCGAGGGGTCCACGACCGTCTCGTACCCCTGGGCCAGCTCGTGGTCGGACAGCCCGGTGCCGCAGCGGGGACACCAGGGGGCGACCCGGTGGTCCTGGACGAGGAGTCCCTTGCCGAAGATCTCCTTCAGCGACCACCAGACCGACTCGACGTACTCGGGGTCCATGGTCCGGTACGCGTCGTCCAGGTCCACCCAGTAGCCCATGCGGGTGGTCAGCTCGGCGAAGGCGTCGGTGTGGCGGGTCACGGACTCGCGGCACTTGGCGTTGAACTCGGCGATGCCGTACGCCTCGATGTCCTGCTTGCCGTTGAAGCCGAGCTCCTTCTCGACCGCCAGCTCGACGGGCAGGCCGTGGCAGTCCCAGCCGGCCTTGCGGGCGACGTGGTAGCCGCGCATGGTGCGGAAGCGCGGGAAGACGTCCTTGAAGACGCGGGCCTCGATGTGGTGGGCGCCGGGCATGCCGTTGGCGGTGGGCGGGCCCTCGTAGAAGACCCACTCGGGGCGGCCCTCGGACTGCTCCAGGGTCTTGGCGAAGGTCTTGTTCTCCTGCCAGAACTCCAGGACCGAGTGCTCCAGGGCGGGCAGGTCCACCTGGGCGGGTACCGGGCGGTACTGCGGCGGGTTCGGCTGCGTACTCATCGGGTGTGGTCTTCCTCCGGCGGTGTCGGGTCCGTCCGGAGGGACGAGAGCGCAACTGGTGCTCCCGCGGTACCACCCTCCTTGGCCGCCGGACGGGTCCGGTGGCCCCCTCATTAGGGGTGCGAGCCGGTTCTACTGACCCACCGCGCGTGCCGTGGGCGTTCTTCCGGCGGCTCCGGGGTGATCCTTCACGCCGCGCTCGCCCCCGGGCTCTCACCGTCCCCGGGTCGCTCCTGGCTGCGTCCGACGCTACTCGTCCCCATCCATGCCTTTCGCTGGGCCCAGTGTACGGTCCGGGGCGCCGGTCGGCAGACCGGTTTCCGCGGGGGCGCGGGGGCGGGGTCCGGGCCGGTGCCGGGCCGGGCGTCCGGGCGGCGCGCGGACGGCGCGCGGGTGGCCCGGACGGTCGGATGCGCCCGTACGGGCTCCGGACTGCTCCGGGTGGCGGAATACCTGGCGCGGAGCTGGGCACAACGGATGCAGGTTGGCCTCTGCGGGTGCGCGCCCCGTTGCCGCGGGGTGGGAGTCGATTTATCGTCCCAGCACGATTCGCGAGCAAGATCACAATATGTGAAGGGGCCGCGGCCATGGTGGCGAAGAAGACGGCATCCACGACCAGAACCAAGGCCGCGGCCAAGAAGGCCCCGGCCAAGGCCGCCAAGAAGGCCCCGGCCAAGAGCCCGGCGAAGGCCGCGGCCAAGGCGCCGGCCAAGGCCACGACCAAAGCTGCGGCCAAGGTCGCGAAGAAGGCTCCGGCCAAGGCGGCGACCAAGGCTCCGGCCAAGGCCGCGAAGAAGGCTCCGACGAAGGCTCCGGCCAAGGCCGCGAAGAAGGCTCCCGTGAGGGCGGCGACCAAGGCTCCGGCGACCAAGGCTCCGGCGACCAAGGCCGCTGCCACCAAGGCTCCGCCGAAGAAGGCGCCCGCGAAGAAGGCGCCGGTCAAGAAGGCGGTCCGGCTGGCCGAGCCGGAGCTGCCCGAGGTGGTGACCGGGGCGGTGGCTGCACGCAAGACCCTGGCCCACGCGCCGGCCACGCACGCGGCCGACTTCGCCGAGGTGCACGACATCGCGGTGACCGGCGGCACGGTGGCCCGCAAGACCCTGGCCCACGCCCCCGAGCCCCCGCCGGCCACGGCGGGCACGTCGGGCACGGCGGGCCGGGCCGCGGCCGCCCGGCCCTCGGCCCCGAAGGCGGCGGCCAAGAAGTCCGCGGCCAAGAAGTCCGCGGCCAAGAAACCGGCGGCCACCAAGACGGCGGCGAAGAAGGCCCCGGCCAAGAAACCGGCGGCCACCAAGACGGCGGCGAAGAAGGCCCCGGCCAAGAAGCCGGCGGCCAGGAAGGCGCCGGCCAGGAGCACCAGGACGGTCAAGGCGTCGGCCCAGGCCAAGGAGGCCGAGGCCGAGGGGGCGGCGTCCGCCGCCGACGGGTCCACCGAGCAGACGGGAGCGGGGAACGTGGTTGCCAAGAAGAACACCGGCACGGGCACGTCGAGGAAGGCCGCCGCGGCGGCGACCAGCGGCCTGCCCAAGGCGCGCGCGACCCTCTCGGTCCCGCCCGGCGAGCTCGCCGTCCGCGCGGACGAGGAGCCCTGGACCGCCGCCGAGGTCGCCGAGGCCCGCACCGAGCTGCAGAGCGAGATCACGCGGCTGCGCAGCGAGCTGCACGCCTCCGAGGAGGCGATCTCCGGTCTGATGCGCGACTCGGGCGACGGCGCCGGCGACGACCAGGCCGACACGGGCACCAAGAACATCACCCGTGAGCACGAACTGGCCCTCGCCTCGAACGCCCGCGAGATGCTGGAGCAGACCGAGCGGGCCCTGGAACGGCTCGACGCGGGCACGTACGGCCTGTGCGAGAACTGCGGGCGCCCCATCGGCAAGGCGAGGATGCAGGCCTTCCCACGGGCCACCCTGTGCGTGGAGTGCAAGCAGAAGCAGGAGCGGCGACACTGATCCCGGCCGTCTGACGTACCCTCGTCCTCAGTTGTCGAGCTAGTTCGAGGGACTCACGTGGCAGAGGCGGAGCGCATCATCGATACGCCGGAGGTCGGGAACGACACGCAGCCGCAGCCGGTGCCCGCGGAGCCCAGGGGGCGCCGGCGGATCACGGCGCTGCTCGTCGTGGCCGTGCTGGCGTACCTCCTCGACCTCGGCAGCAAGATGCTGGTGGTCGCGAAGCTGGAGCACCACGCGCCGATCCGGATCGTCGGGGACCTGCTGAAGTTCGAGGCGATCCGCAACCCGGGTGCCGCCTTCGGCTTCGGCGAGGCCTTCACGATCATCTTCACGATCATCGCGGCCACGGTGATCGTGGTGATCGTGCGGCTGGCCCGCAAGCTCTACAGCCTGCCCTGGGCCATCGCCCTGGGCCTGCTGCTCGGTGGTGCGCTCGGCAACCTCACCGACCGGATCTTCCGCTCGCCCGGCGTCTTCCGCGGGGCGGTCGTGGACTTCATCGCGCCCTCCCACTTCGCCGTCTTCAACCTCGCCGACTCGGCGATCGTGTGCGGCGGCATCCTGATCGTGCTGCTGTCGTTCCGCGGGCTCGACCCGGACGGGACCGTCCACAAGGACTGACCCCAGGCGGGCGCGCAGGACGGGCCCGCGGGGAAGTCCGGCATACTCGACGGGTGAGTACGATTCCCGAGATCCGCACCCTGCCCGTTCCCGACGGCCTCGAAGGCGAGCGCGTCGACGCCGCCATCGCGCGTATGTTCGGTTTTTCCCGGACGAAGGCCGCCGAGCTCGCCGCCTCGGGCAAGGTCTCGGTGGACGGCAGCGTCGTCGGGAAGTCCGAGCGCGTGCACGGCGGCGCCTGGCTGGAGGTCGAGATGCCGGCCCCGCCGCGCCCGGTCGAGATCGTCGCCGAGCCCGTCGAGGGCATGGAGATCGTCCACGACGACGACGACATCGTCGTGATCATGAAGCCGGTCGGCGTCGCCGCCCACCCCAGCCCCGGCTGGACCGGCACCACCGTCATCGGCGGCCTCGCCGCCGCCGGCTACCGGATCTCCACCTCCGGTGCCGCCGAGCGCCAGGGCATCGTGCACCGGCTCGACGTCGGCACCTCCGGGCTGATGGTCGTGGCCAAGTCCGAGCGCGCGTACACCTCGCTCAAGCACCAGTTCCGCGAGCGCATCGTCGACAAGCGCTACCACACCCTGGTCCAGGGCCACCCGGACCCGATGAGCGGCACCATCGACGCGCCCATCGGCCGTCACCCCAGCGCCGACTACAAGTGGGCCGTCACCTCCGACGGCAAGCCCTCGATCACCCACTACGACCTGATCGAGGCCTTCCGCGCGGCCTCCCTGCTCGACATCAAGCTGGAGACCGGCCGCACCCACCAGATCCGCGTGCACATGTCCGCGCACCGCCACCCCTGCGTCGGCGACCTGACCTACGGCGCCGACCCCACCATCGCCAAGCGGCTGGGCCTCACCCGCCAGTGGCTGCACGCGGTGCGGCTCGGTTTCGAGCACCCGTCGGACGGCCGCTGGGTGGAGTTCGAGAGCACCTACCCGGCCGACCTCCAGCACGCCCTGGACGTGATCCGGGCCGAGAGCGAATGACGGCGAAGGGCCCCACGGTCCGGCTGGCGCGCACCGAGGAGGACCGCGCGGCCTGTTTCGCGGTCCGCCGCGAGGTCTTCGTCGTCGAGCAGGGCGTGCCCGAGTCCGTCGAGTACGACGCCTACGACGCCGGGGCCGTGCACGTCCTGGCCGTCGGCCCCGACGGCACCCCGCTCGGCACCGGCCGGCTGCTGCACGGCGCGGCGGCCGAGGCCAAGACCGGCGGCGCCGTCGGCATCGGCTCCCTCGGCCGGCTGGCCGTGCTGGGGTCCGCCCGCGGCACGGGCGTGGGCGCGGCCCTCGTCCGGGCCCTGGAACACGAGGCGGCCCGGCGCGGCCTGACCGCCGTCGACCTGGGCGCGCAGGTCCACGCCCTGGGCTTCTACGAGGGGCTCGGCTACGTGGCGTACGGCCCGGAGTTCGAGGAGGCGGGCATCGCCCACCGGGCCATGCGCCGCACCCTGGACCCGTGACCGGGCCTTACCGCAGGAACAGGGCGGACCTGGCACCCTGGTGCGGGTGGATCAGCTCGCTCTGTTCTTCGTGCTGTTGCTCGGCGCCGTGGTCACCGTGCCGCTCGGCGACCGGCTGGGGCTGCCCGCGCCGGTCCTGATGACCCTGGGCGGGATGGTGATGGCGCTGGTGCCCGCGGTGCCCAACGTCGACTTCCCGCCCGAGTTCATCCTGCCGCTGGTGCTGCCGCCGCTGCTGTACGCCTCCGCCCAGCGCACCTCCTGGCGGCAGTTCGCCGCCAACCTGCGGCCCATCCTGCTGCTGGCCGTGGCGCTGGTCTTCGTGACCACCGCCGCGGTCGCCGCCGTCGCCCATGCCGTGGTGCCCGGTCTGCCGGTGGCCGCCGCCGTGGCGCTCGGCGCGCTGGTGGCCCCGCCCGACCCGGTCGCCGCCACCGCGGTGGCCGGCTCGCTCGGGCTGCCCCGGCGGCTGGTGTCGATCCTGGAGGGCGAGGGGCTGTTCAACGACGTCACCGCCATCGTGCTGTACCACGTGGCGGTGGCCGCCGCCGTCAGCGGCACCTTCTCCTGGCCGGCCGCGCTGGGCGAGTTCGTGCTGTCGGCCGTGGTCGCCGTGGCGGTCGGCCTCGCCCTGGGCTGGGCCACCAACGCGCTGATGGGCCGGCTGGGCGACGCCACCTTGCAGATCGGGCTGACCCTGCTCGTGCCGTTCGTCTCGTACGTGGTGGCGGAGGAGCTGGGCGGCTCGGGCGTGCTCGCCGTGCTGACCACCGCGCTGTTCCTGGCCGAGTACGCGGGTGACGCCGACGACGTGCTGGGCCGGCTGGCCGGGCACACCTTCTGGGAGGTCGTCGACATGCTCGTCACGGGCGTGGCGTTCGGACTGATCGGACTGGAGCTGCACAACGTCTTCGGCACCGCGAAGGGCCGCGAGGCGGAGATGATCGGCTGGGCCGCGGCCGTGGTGGCCACCGTGGTCGGGGTGCGGCTGCTGTGGCTGCTGCCGGCCGCATGGCTCGCCCGCCGGCTGCACACCGGGCGCGACTACGACGAGGAGATCCCGCTCAGCTGGCAGGAGAGCGTGATCATGTGGTGGGCCGGGATGCGCGGGGTGGCCTCGGTGGCGCTGGCGCTGGCCCTGCCGCTCACCGTGGACGGCGGCGGACCGTACCCCGACCGGGACGAGACCGTCTTCATCGCCTTCGCGGTCATCATGACCACCCTGGTGGCCCAGGGCCTGACCCTGCCCTGGCTGGTGCGCCGGCTCGGGGTGGCCGCCGACACCGACGCCGTGCAGGCCTTCGAACGGGAGCTGGCCATCCGGGCCGCCAAGGCCGCCAGACGCCGGCTGAAGGAGATCGAGGAGGTCGAGGACCTCCCGGAGGACCTGCTGGAGCAGCTCCAGCGCCGGGCCTACGACGTGGGCGCCCGGATCAGCCCGGACATGGTCGACGAGGAACGCCGCGAGGCCTGGGCCCAGCGGGTCCAGCGGCTGCACGACATCCAGCGCATCCAGCGCGAGATGATGTCCGCCGCCCGCCACGAGGTGCTCTCGGCCCGCAGCGAGGCCGGCGCCGACCCCGAGGTGGTCGACCGGGTGCTGCGCCACCTGGACGTGCGCAGCCTGCGCCTGTGACCCGCCGTCAGCTGCTTCCCGCGCCGTCGGCGGCCGCCCCCTCGCGCCCCGGCGGGGGGACCGCCGGGGAGGTGGCGATGCGGGGGAGGGCGTAGGGGTGCTCCGCGGCGAGCCAGCCGATGAGCTGCTCGCGGACGGCGCAGCGCACCGTCCAGATGTCGTCGGCGTTGCCGGCCGAGACCACCGCCCGGACCTCCATGGTGTGCGCGGTGGTGCCGGTGACCGCCAGGGTGCCGGTGCGCCCGTCCCACTCCGGGATCCCGGCCAGGACCTCCTGGAGGCGCTCGCGCAGCAGGGCGACGGGGGCGCTGTGGTCCAGGTGGAGGAACACCGTGCCGGTCATCTCGGCGCCGCCGCGCGACCAGTTCTCGTACGGTTTGCCGGTGAAGTACGAGACGGGCATGGTGATCCGCCGCTCGTCCCAGGTGCGGACGGTCAGGAAGGTCAGGGTGATCTCCTCGACCTTCCCCCACTCCTTGTCGACCACCACCGTGTCCCCGATGCGGACGGTGTCGCCGAAGGCGATCTGCAGGCCGGCGAAGACGTTGCCGAGCGTGGACTGGGCGGCGATGCCGGCCACGATGCCGAGGACCCCGGCGGAGGCCAGCAGCGAGGCGCCGGCGGCCTGCATCGCGGGGAAGGTCAGCAGCATCGCCGCCACCGCCACCAGCACGACCGCCGCCGAGACCACCCGGTGGATCAGCGTGACCTGGGTCTGCACCCGGCGGATGCGGGCCTCGTCCGTGGTGCCGGCCGCCCATCGCACGTAAGCCGTGTCCACGGCGGCGTTCGCGATGCGCACCAGCAGCCAGGCCGTGGCGGCGATCAGCGCGAGCGTCAGGGCCTGGCCGACCTCCCGGGGGTGGTCGGGCAGCACCCGGGCCTGCCGGTAGGACCCGCGCAGCAGCGCGGTCGCGAGGACCAGCTGGAACGGCAGCGCGCAGCGGCGCAGCAGGCCCCACAGCGGGGTCTCGGGGTGCCGGGCGTCCAGCCGGCGCAGCAGCAGGTCCAGCAGCTGGCCGACGACGACGGTGAGCAGGACCGTTCCGCCGATCACGATCAGCGGGCGCAGCACGGGCTCCATCTCCATGCCGGTGAACGTATCCGAAGCCGGTCGGCGGAAACTGGCACGATGGGACGCATGGACATCATGCTCTTCCATTCGACGTACGGGCTGCGGCCCGCAGTGCAGGACGCGGCCGGCCGGCTGCGCGCCGCCGGACACACGGTCGTGGTGCCGGACCTCTTCGAGGGACGCACCTTCGACACCGTCGAGGAGGGCATGGCGTTCCGGGACGGGACCGGGCGGGACGAGCTGCTCCGGCGCGCCGTGTCGGCCGCGGCGCCGCACTCGGACAAGGGGCTGGTCTATGCCGGTTTCTCGTTCGGTGGTTCGGTGGCCCAGCAGCTCGCCCTCGCCGACGACCGCAGCCGTGGCCTGCTGCTGTTCCACGGCACGGCCGACATCGCCGACGACACGGCGGTGGACGAGCTGCCGGTCCAGCTGCACGTGGCAGACCCGGACCCGTTCGAGCCGCACGACTGGCTGACCGCCTGGTACCTGCGGATGCGGCGGGCGGGCGCGGACGTGGAGGTGCACCGGTACCCGGGCGCCGGGCACCTGTTCACCGACCCGGAGCTGCCGGACTTCGACAAGGAGGCCGCCGAGCAGAGCTGGGCGGCGGCCCTGGCGTTCCTCGACAGCCTGTAGGCGCCCGGCCGTACGGCGAGGGGGGCACGGTCCGGCTCGCGCCGGACCGTGCCCCCCTGTGTGTCGCCTGGTCTGCCCCGCCGAGCGTCAGCCCGCGCGGTAGGCGCTCCACATGCTCTTCATCCGGGACACCTGGCCCGCGGTGAACTGGTACATGCACGCGTCGTACGTGTAGTCCATGAAGTTGTGGATCGGGTCCTTGCCGGCCTTGCTGGTGCAGGAGTCACGGCCCTCGGGGCACTCGTACGCGGCGGTCTTCTCGGCCGGGGTGTCGGAGACCGAGTCACCGCTGCCGGTGCAGCCGCCCTGGAAGGTGTGGTACAGGCCCATCCAGTGGCCGACCTCGTGGGTGGCGGTGTCACCCTCGTTGTAGTTGGTGGCCGCGCCGCCGGGCAGCGAGGAGTTGAGCAGGACCACGCCGTCCATCTTGGGCTGGGAGGCGTAGGAGCTGGGGAACGTCGCCCAGCCGAGCAGGCCGCCGCCGAGGTTGGCCGTGTAGACGTTGAGCGCGTTCGCGCCGCCCTTGCGCAGGGCGTTCTTCATGTCCTTCTCGGCCTGGGTGCCGTCGCTGACGTTGTACCAGGCGGCGTTGTCCGTGTAGTCGGTGGAGACCAGCTGGAACCGGTAGCCGGTGTCCACGTTGCCGGTGCCCTGGCCCGCGTAGGCGGCGTTCAGGACGGCGATCTGGTTGTTGATGTCGGTCGCCGTCAGCTTGCCGGCCGTGCCGGACGTGATGACGTGGAAGTACACCGGGATGGTGGTCGCCGTGGCACCGGTCGCACCGGCCACGCGGAGCCCGTCCAGCTTCTGGGGGGTGAGCTGGGAGAGCTTCTTCTTCAGGTCGGCGTCCATGGCTTGGACCTGGGCCTCCGACACCTCGTTGGGCTCGGCGGCCTTGTCGCCCTGCGGCTTGGCGACGCGGGCGTTGGCGGGGGCGGCCTCGGAGCCGGCGCACTGCTCGGCGCCCGTGGGGGCGGCCGCGACGGTGGCGGGGGCGGAGAGCGGGGCGAACGTCAGGGCACCGGTCAGCGCGGCGGCGCCCATCAGACGGCGGCGGAGCAGGGGGGATATGCGGGCAGAAGCGCGCACGTAGAACTCCTCGCAAGCGTGGTGGGGGCGGAGGTTTTTCCTCACGCTGGCGCGAAGCTTATGTGTCCATGACATGCATCGGTCAAGGCTTCTGCGTAAAAGATTTGTTGCCGAAGGCGCACAAGGGGCACCTGGTGTGTGCCCAGATGCCCCCGTGAGCCGCAAAATTGACGGTCCGTCAGTAAATGATCATACCGGCGGTCACACCGGACGGTAGACCCGCTCCACCTTCTGGGTGCCGTTCAGCGTGCGGTACGAACGGCTCCATGCCGCGGTGGCGTCCTTCTTGGCCTTGTCCGAGACGACGTAGTAGTCCATCTGCGAGGCCTGCGCCGTCACGTCCAGCACGCCGTACCCGTGCGCGTCCATGTCCAGCCACTTCACGTGCCAGTTGGCGGCCTTGATCGCCGTCTCGGCCACCAGGGAGACCGTGTCGGCCGGCACGTGCAGCAGGTCGTCGATGTTGTCGGAGGTCACCGAGGTGACCACGAACTCGGTGGCGGCGGTGCCGGAGCCGGGGTACGTGGCCATGTTCATCGGGACCTCGTTGGCCCAGGCCATGTGGATGTCGCCGGTCAGGAACACGGTGTTCTTGATGCCGCGGTCCTTCAGGTGGTTCAGCAGCTCCTTGCGGTCGTCGGTGTACCCGTCCCACTGGTCCACGTTGATCGCGAGGCCGCCCTCGGGCAGGCCGAGCAGCTTGGTCAGCGGCCCCAGCAGGTGGGCGGGCAGCGAGCCGAAGGCCACCGGCGAGATCATCACCGAGGTGCCGACCAGCTTCCAGGTCGCGTTGGAGGAGGCCAGGCCGGACTTGAGCCAGTCCAGCTGGGCCCGCCCCGTGATGGTGCGCTCGGGGTCGTCCACCGAGCCGCTGCCCACCTTGACCTGCTGCGAGCGGAAGCTGCGCAGGTCGAGCAGGTGCAGGTCGGCCAGGTTGCCGAAGCGCAGGCGGCGGTAGACCGTGCCGGCGACGGACGGGCGGACGGGCATCCACTCGAAGTAGGCCTGCTTGGCGGCGGCGGCGCGGGCCGCCCAGTCGCCCTCGGCGCCCGGGGTGTGGTTCTCGGCGCCGCCCGACCAGGCGTCGTTGGCGAACTCGTGGTCGTCCCAGATCGCCACGAACGGGTGCGCGGCGTGCAGCGCCTGGAGGTCGGCGTCGGTCTTGTACCTGCCGTGCCGGGTGCGGTAGTCGGCCAGGGTGGTGATCTCGTGCTGCGGTTCGTGCGGGCGCACGACGTACTTCGCCTCGGGGTAGCCGCCGGTGGCGTACTCGTAGATGTAGTCGCCCAGGTGCAGGATCGCGTCGAGGTCGGTGCGGGCGGCCAGGTGGCGGTAGGCGGAGAAGTAGCCCGCCTCCCAGTTGGCGCAGGAGACCACGCCGAAGCGGACCCCCGGCGTGCTCGCGTCGTGCGCGGCGGTGGTGCGGGTGCGGCCGACCGGGGAGAGCGTGCCGCCCGCGGTGAAACGGTAGAAGTACGTGGTCTGCGGGCGCAGTCCGCGCACGTCGGCCTTGACGGTGTGGTCGGCGGCCGCGGTGGCGGTGACGCTGCCGCGCGCGACGACCCGGGTGAAGCCCTTGTCCTCGGCGACCTCCCAGGCCACCTCGGTGGCCGGGCCCCGGCCCGAACCGGGCAGGGCGTCGGTGGTGGGGGTGACCCGGGTCCACAGCAGGACACCGTCGGGCAGCGGGTCACCGGAGGCTATGCCGTGCAGGAAGGCGGGCGCGGTGTCGGCCGCGTGGGCCGGCCCGGCCAGGGCGGCGGCGAACGGGGCCAGCGTGGCGGTGGCGGCAGCGGCCTTGACGACCGAGCGGCGGCGCGGCGAGGCGCCGGAGGCAGGGGGGAGTTGACTGGTCACGGCCGAACATTACTGGCCGGTAAGTGCCCCGGAACACCCTCGTGCAGGCAACGGGCGGGCGAACTCTCGGAGTTCGCCCGCCCGTTGGTCCGTACTTGTCGGATCGGCGCTGGTCAGCGGCGCCGGTCCGGGACGTCAGCCCTGCAGGGCCTTGTCGATGGCCTCGGTGAAGGCCTGCGGGGTCGAGGGGGTCTCGATCTTCTTCCCGTCCATCTTCAGGGTCGGGGTGCTCGTGACGCCCGACTTGTCGAACGCCTTGGACATCTCCACCGCCCAGCGGTCGTAGGTGCCGTTCTCGACGGCGGCCTTGAACTCGGCGTTGCCCTTGAGTGCCGGGACCGTGTCGGCGACCTTCAGGAGGTAGTCGTCCTTGCCGAACTTGTCCTCCGTCTCGCTCGGGTGGAACTCCGCCGAGTACAGGGCGCCCTTGTACGCGAGGAACGCGTCGGGGCTCACGTTCAGCGCGGCGCCGAGCGCGCTCATCGCGTTCTTCGAGCCGTCGCCCCCCAGCCCCTTGTCGAGGAAGGTGCCGCCCACGAACTGGAGCTTGAACTTGCCGGCGTCCACGTCCTTCTTGATCGTCTCACCGACCGCCTGCTCGAACGCGGCGCAGGCCGGGCAGCGCGGGTCCTCGTAGAGCTCCAGGGTCTTCTTCGCCTCGGGCTTGCCGATGACGACGGTGGTGCCGTTGTCGCCCTCGGTGTTCTTCGGCTTGACCAGCTCGGCCTTGGCGGCCTTCTCCCAGACGCCGGGCTGGTTGGCCTGGACGACCGCGTAGCCGACGCCGCCGGCCAGCGCCAGGACGGCGACGACGGCACCGGCCACCAGGACCTGCCGGCGGACCTTGTCCTTCTTCGCCTGGGCCTCGCGCTCGGCGCGCAGCCGCTCGCGGGCGGCCGCCTTGTTGGCCTGGCTGTTACGTGCGCTCATGGTGGTTCTCCGTGGGTGGGGTGAAGCGTGCGGGAGGGAACGTTCCGGCGTGGCGGCTCAGCCGGGGCCGAGCGCCGGTGCCCCCACCGGTGGTCCCCGCCGCCCCACGGAATGGGCGGGGAACCGGGTCCGCAGGACGACGCCCGCCGCGGTCGCGCGGACCGCGCGCCGGGCCGGGCCGGCGGCCGGGGTGACCGCGGCCACCACCAGCCGCAGCGGCCGGAACGCGAAGGCGGTGACCGCGCGCAGCACCTGGCCGAGCGCCCGCTCGCCGTACCGCAGCCAGGCCGCGGCCAGCAGCCCGACCGAGACGTGCGCCCCCAGCAGCAGCCAGGGGGTCCACGGGCCGGGGGAGGCGAGCAGCGCCGCCGCGTCGGCCGGCCCGGACACCTCGGTCAGCGGGCCGCCCAGCGGGGTGCCGCCGCACAGCTCGGCCAGGCCGAGGGCGCGCAGCGGCCCGGAGACGGGTCCGCCGGCCGGGCCGTAGCAGACGTGCTGGCCGGAGGTGAAGACCGTGTCGGCGGCCAGCTCCAGCGGGACCAGCACCCCGGCGATCGGGCCGAAACCCCGCTCCCGGCCGGCCAGCGCGAAGGCGATCACGAAGACCCCGGCGAAGGCGCCGGCGACCAGGGCGGGCGGCAACGGGACCCGTGACATCAGGACGTGCGAACCGGCCGAGAGCAGCACGACGACCGCGCTGAACAGCGCGGCCCGCAGCCCCCTGAGCCATGTCCCTGATATGTCCATCGCCGCGAGTGTGCCACGGGACCCTGTGAAACCGTGCCCTCGGGGCCCGTACCGGAGGTCACATCCGGCCGGAACGGACCCGTGGCACGGCGGCGGGCCGACGGATCAGCGGGCGAGCCGGCCGTTGCGGAAGAGGTCGACGAAGATCTGGTGGTCGGTGCGGGCGCGCGCCCCGTAGGCGTGGGCGAAGTCCACCAGCAGCGGGGCGAAGCCCTCCTCGTCGGCGGCGATGGCCGCGTCGATCGCGCGTTCGGTGGAGAACGGCACCAGCGACTGACCGCTCTGGTCCTCGTCGGCCGAGGCGTGCATGGTCGCCGTGGCCCGGCCGAGGTCGGCGACCACGGCCGCGATCTCCTCCGGGTCGTCGATGTCCGACCAGTCCAGGTCCACCGCGTACGGCGAGACCTCCGCCACCAGCTGACCGGCCCCGTCGAGCTCGGTCCAGCCCAGCCACGGGTCGGCGTGCGCCTGCAGGGCCCGCTGGGAGATCACCGTACGGTGCCCCTCGTGCTGGAAGTAGTCCCGCACCGCCCGGTCCGTGACGTGCCGCGACACGGCCGGGGTCTGGGCCTGCTTGAGGTAGATCACGACGTCGTTCTCCAAGGCGTCGCTGTGCCCCTCCAGCAGGATGTTGTACGAGGGCAGGCCCGCCGAGCCGATGCCCACGCCCCGACGGCCGACCACGTCCTTGACCCGGTAGGAGTCCGGGCGCACCAGGGACTCCTCGGGCAGGGTCTCCAGGTACCCGTCGAAGGCGGCCAGCACCTTGTACCGGGTGGCCGCGTCCAGCTCGACCGCGCCGCCGCCGTCCGAGAAGCGGCGCTCGTGGTCGCGGATCTCGGTCATCGACTCCAGCAGCGAGAACCGGGTCCGCGCACGGGCCGCGCGCAGGGCCTCCAGGAGCGGGCCCTCGGCGGTGTCCAGGGTGAAGGAGGGCACCTCCTCGTGCTTGGCGCCGGTGGCCAGGTGGTGGATCCGCTCCCGGTAGGCGGCGGCGTAGGTCCGCACCAGGTCGCTGATCTGCTCGTCGCTGAGGGCCTTGGTGTAGCCGATCAGGGCGATCGAGGCCGAGAAGCGCTTGAGGTCCCAGGTGAAGGGGCCGACGTAGGCCTCGTCGAAGTCGTTGACGTTGAAGATCAGCCGGCCGTTGGAGTCCATGTACGTGCCGAAGTTCTCCGCGTGCAGATCGCCGTGGATCCACACCCGGCCGGTCTGCTCGTCCAGGTACGGGCCGCCGTGCCGGTCCCGCTCCAGGTCGGCGTAGAAGAGGCAGGCGGTGCCGCGGTAGAAGGCGAAGGCCGAGGCCGCCATCTTGCGGAACTTGACCTGGAAGGCGGCGGGGTCGGCTGCGAGCAGCTCGCCGAATGCGGTGTCGAACACATCGAGTATCTGCTCGGCGCGCTGCTCGTTCGTCGTCTCGGGGACCGCCATGGCGGGTGCCTCCTGGTGCACGGGCTGGTACAGGTTCTGACCGACTGGACGCCGGACCGGTTCTCCTGGTTCTGCAACGCCCGACCGTACCGGTCGGTGCCCGGCCTTTGTCACCCGTGGGACGTAGGATTCGAAGCTGCCCCCGCCTCCCGGCCCCCCGGAACCCCAGGAGTCCTCCGCCGTGACCAAGACGCCGTTCACGCACCTGCACGTCCACACCCAGTACTCCCTGCTGGACGGTGCTGCGCGGCTGAAGGACATGTTCAACGCGTGCAACGAGATGGGCATGACCCATATCGCCATGTCCGACCACGGCAACCTCCACGGCGCGTACGATTTCTTCCACACCGCCCAGAAGGCCGGAGTCACCCCGATCATCGGGATCGAGGCCTATGTCGCCCCCGAGTCCCGGCGCAACAAGCGCAGGATCCAGTGGGGCCAGCCGCACCAGAAGCGGGACGACGTCTCCGGCTCCGGCGGTTACACCCACAAGACGATCTGGGCGGCGAACAGCACCGGACTGCACAACCTCTTCCGGCTGTCCTCCGACGCCTACGCCGAGGGCTGGCTCACGAAGTGGCCCCGGATGGACAAGGAGACCATCGCCCAGTGGTCCGAGGGCCTGATCGCCTCCACCGGCTGCCCCTCGGGCGAGGTGCAGACCCGACTGCGGCTCGGCCAGTTCGACGAGGCGCTCAAGGCGGCCTCCGACTACAAGGACATCTTCGGCGCGGGCCGGTACTTCCTGGAGCTGATGGACCACGGCATCGAGATCGAGCGCCGGGTCCGTGACGGCCTGCTGGAGATCGGCAAGAAGCTCGACATCCCGCCGCTGGTGACCAACGACTCCCACTACACCTACGCGCACGAGGCCGGGGCCCACGACGCGCTGCTGTGCATCCAGACCGGCAAGAACCTCTCCGACCCGGACCGCTTCAAGTTCGACGGCACCGGCTACTACCTGAAGTCCACGGAGGAGATGTACGCCATCGACTCCTCGGACGCCTGGCAGGAGGGCTGCGCCAACACGCGGCTGGTGGCCGAGCAGGTCGACACCGAGGGCATGTTCCAGTTCCGGAACCTGATGCCCAAGTTCGACATCCCGGAGGGCTACACCGAGGTCACCTGGTTCCGCGAGGAGACCATGAAGGGGATGCACCGCCGCTTCCCGGGCGGTATCCCCGAGGACCGCATGAAGCAGGTCGAGTACGAGATGGACACGATCATCTCGATGGGCTTCCCGGGCTACTTCCTCGTGGTCGCCGACTTCATCATGTGGGCCAAGAACCAGGGCATCGCGGTGGGCCCCGGCCGTGGCTCCGCGGCCGGCTCGATCGTCGCCTACGCCCTCGGCATCACCGACCTCGACCCGATCCCGCACGGCCTGATCTTCGAGCGCTTCCTCAACCCCGAGCGCATCTCGATGCCCGATGTCGACATCGACTTCGACGAGCGCCGGCGCGTCGAGGTGATCCGGTACGTGACCGAGAAGTACGGCGCCGACAAGGTCGCCATGATCGGCACGTACGGCACCATCAAGGCCAAGAACGCGATCAAGGACTCCGCGCGCGTGCTGGGCTACCCGTACGCCATGGGCGACCGGATCACCAAGGCCATGCCCGCCGACGTCCTCGGCAAGGGCATCCCGCTCTCCGGCATCACCGACCCCAGCCACCCCCGGTACTCGGAGGCCGGCGAGGTCCGGTCGATGTACGAGAACGAGCCGGACGTGAAGAAGGTCATCGACACCGCCCGCGGTGTGGAGGGCCTGGTCCGCCAGATGGGCGTGCACGCCGCCGGTGTGATCATGTCCAGCGAGAAGATCACCGACCACGTGCCCGTCTGGGTGCGGCACACGGACGGCGTGACCATCACCCAGTGGGACTACCCGAGCTGCGAGTCGCTCGGCCTGCTGAAGATGGACTTCCTCGGCCTGCGCAACCTCACGATCATGGACGACGCCGTCAAGATGGTGAAGGCCAACAAGGGGATCGACATCGACCTCCTGGCCCTCCCGCTCGACGACCCCAAGACCTTCGAGCTGCTCCAGCGCGGTGACACCCTCGGCGTCTTCCAGTTCGACGGCGGCCCCATGCGCTCGCTGCTGCGCCTGATGAAGCCCGACAACTTCGAAGACATCTCCGCCGTGTCCGCCCTGTACCGGCCGGGCCCGATGGGCATGAACTCCCACACGAACTACGCGCTGCGCAAGAACAAGCAGCAGGAGATCACGCCGATCCACCCGGAGCTGGAGAAGCCCCTCGAAGAGGTCCTCGCCGTCACCTACGGCCTGATCGTCTACCAGGAGCAGGTGCAGAAGGCCGCCCAGATCATCGCCGGTTACTCGCTCGGCGAGGCCGACATCCTGCGCCGCGTGATGGGCAAGAAGAAGCCCGAGGAACTGGCGAAGAACTTCACGATCTTCCAGGCCGGTGCCCGCAAGAACGGCTACTCCGACGAGGCCATCCAGGCCCTGTGGGACGTGCTGGTCCCGTTCGCCGGCTACGCCTTCAACAAGGCGCACTCGGCCGCGTACGGCCTGGTGTCGTACTGGACGGCCTACCTCAAGGCCAACCACCCGGCCGAGTACATGGCCGGCCTGCTCACCTCGGTCAAGGACGACAAGGACAAGTCCGCGATCTACCTGAACGAGTGCCGCCGCATGGGCATCAAGGTGCTCCCGCCGAACGTGAACGAGTCGGAGTCGAACTTCGCCGCCCAGGGCGACGACGTGATCCTCTTCGGCCTCACCGCCGTGCGCAACGTCGGCCAGAACGTCGTGGACTCGATCATCAAGACCAGGAAGTCGAAGGGCAAGTACAGCTCCTTCCCCGACTTCCTGGACAAGGTCGAGGCCGTGGTCTGCAACAAGCGGACCGTCGAGTCGCTGATCAAGGCCGGCGCCTTCGACGAGATGGGCCACACCCGCAAGGGCCTGGTCGCCCAGCACGAGCCGATGATCGACAACGTGGTCTCGGTCAAGCGCAAGGAGGCCGAGGGACAGTTCGACCTGTTCGGCGGCATGGGTGACGAGGACAGCAGCGAGCCCGGCTTCGGGCTGGACGTGGAGTTCTCCGACGTCGAGTGGGAGAAGTCCTACCTGCTCGCCCAGGAGCGCGAGATGCTCGGCCTCTACGTCTCCGACCACCCGCTGTTCGGCCTGGAGCACGTCCTGTCGGACAAGACCGACGCCGGCATCTCCCAGCTCACCGGCGGCGAGCACGCCGACGGCGCCGTCGTCACCATCGGCGGCATCATCTCCGGCCTCCAGCGCAAGATGACCAAGCAGGGCAACGCCTGGGCCATCGCCACCGTGGAGGACCTGGCCGGCTCGATCGAGTGCATGTTCTTCCCGGCCACCTACCAGCTCGTCTCCACCCAGCTGGTCGAGGACGCCGTCGTCTTCGTCAAGGGCCGCCTGGACAAGCGCGAGGACGTGCCCCGGCTGGTCGCGATGGAGCTGATGGTCCCCGACCTGTCCTCCGCCGGCACCAACGCCCCGGTGGTCCTCACCATCCCCACCGTCAAGGTGACTCCTCCGATGGTCACCCGGCTCGGCGAGATCCTCAGCCACCACAAGGGCAACACCGAGGTCCGGATCAAGCTCCAGGGGCCGCGCTCGACCACCGTGCTGCGGCTGGACCGGCACCGGGTGCAGCCCGACCCGGCACTCTTCGGCGACCTGAAGGTGCTGCTCGGGCCGTCCTGCCTGGCCGGCTGACGCAGCAGGACGCCCCTGGCGACCGTGCCAGGGGCGTCCTGCGGGCGAGGTCCGGCGTCAGTTGTGGCCGAACTTCTTCTCCTTGCGCTTGTGCGCCATGTCCATCGGGCTCGGGGAGGAGGAAGAGCCGCCGGACGGCATCTCCGACTGGCCCTTGCTCATATCCTCCTGCGAGGACCGGGGCTGCTGCTTCTGCGACGGCTGCTGGCGGTTCTTGTTCTTGGCCATGGGGATGCCTCCTGGGAACGGTTGTCGGGGCCAGGGCCGCCTTCACACTCACATACCGCCATGCAGCGCGCATTTTGGATCTTTACTGTCCGTAGCTGGTGGAACCAGAGCTTCCGCCACGCCGGTGATCGAGTTCCGGCCGCCGACACCCCGTGGTTCGGGCAGACTCGGGGGCAACCAACACCGCTCCCCGAAAGAGGGTGGATCGCGTGGACCGCTGCGTCGTCCTGGTGGACGCGGGCTATCTGCTGGGCGCCGCCGCCAGTCTTCTCGCCGGGGAGCCCTCCCGCTCCCGCATCACCGTCGACCACGCCGCCCTCATCCAGGGACTGCGCGAACGGGCCGAGGCCGACACCGCCCAGCCGCTGCTGCGCATCTACTGGTTCGACGGGGCCCCCGACCGGGTGCCCCAGCCCGAGCACCGGCGGCTGCGCGTGATGTCCCGGGTCACCGTGCGCCTGGGCGCCCTGACCCGCAGCGACGGCCGCTGGGCCCAGAAGGGCGTGGACGCGGCCATGCACGCCGAGCTGACCGAGCTCGCCCGCAACCGGGCCTGCTCCGACGTGGTGCTCGTGACCGGGGACGGCGACCTGCTGCCCGGGCTGATGTCGGCCAAGGAGCACGGCGTCGCCGTGCACCTGTGGGCCGTCCAGGCCGCCGACGGGGACTACAACCAGTCCGAGGACCTCGTCGCCGAGGCCGACGAACGACGCGTCCTGGACCGGGCCTGGATCACCCGGGCCGTCCGGGCCCGGGACCTGACCGGCCTGTGCCCGCCGCCGCCCGCACCCCGGCCCGAGATCGCGGCCATCCTGTCGGCCCCCCTGCCGGAGGCCGCCCTCGCCGAGGCCGCGCGCAACGGGTCGGTCACCCTCGGGCCCGGCGTCGACGGCGTGGCCGGGGTGACCGGCGTACCGGTCGGGCCCGGCGGCGCGCGGGTGCCGGTGGGCCCGCGCACGGCCGGTTCCGACGACGGGCCGGACGGCGCCGGAGCCGTCGCACCGGCGCCGGGAGTGGGCAGCAGAGTGCCCACGCCCAAGGACCTGGCCGGTCTGCGCGGCCCCGGGACCGTCGCCGCGCAGACCGCCCCCGCCCCGTCCGCCGCCGGCAGCGCGCTGCGGTGGTCCTCCGACAAGGGCTGGATCGACCGGCCCGGCCCGCTCGGCGAACCCGCCGAGACCGCCTCCTTGCCCACCCTCGCCCAGCTCACCAGCGCCGAGCAGCGCTGGGCCGACCGGGAGGAGGACATCACCACCGTCGGCGGCGACCCCTTCGAGGTCGGCCAGGTGTTCGCCCGGCGCTGGATGGAACGCCTGCCGGAGACCGGTCACCTGCAGAAACTCGCCACCCTGTACCCGCGGATCCCGCACCGGATCGACGGCGAGCTGCTGCGCTACGCCGCCCGGTTCGGCCTGCTCGCGCACAAGGACGACCAGATCGACGAGCACGACCGGTACGCCATCCGGGCCGGGTTCTGGCGGGAGATCGACGTCCGGGCCGCGGCCGATCACGTGGGCGCCGCGCCGGTCGCCCCGGTGACCCCGGCGGCCGGGGAGGCGCCGTAACCCCGTAGGCTGCTCCCTCGTGAGTACGGGCACAGCACAGGCGGGGCACACCGCGGCAGGAGCCACGGGCGACGCGGTCTGCGTGGTGCGTGACCTGGTCAAGACCTATCCCGCGGTGCGGGGCGGGCGCGGCGCGCCGGCCCTGCCGGAGACCCGGGCGACCGACGGGATCTCCCTGGAGGTCCGCCGCGGCGAGGTATTCGGCCTGCTCGGCCCGAACGGCGCCGGCAAGTCCACCCTGGTCCGCCAGCTGACGGGCCTGATGCGGCCCGACGCGGGCACCGTCGAACTGCTCGGCCACGACCTGGTGCGCCACCCCGAGCGGGCGGCCCGGCTGCTGGCCTACCTCGGGCAGGAGTCCACCGCCCTGGACGAGCTCACGGTGGCACTGGCCGCCGAGACCACCGGCCGACTGCGCGGGCTCGGCGCCCGCGCGGCGCGGGCCGAGCGGGACGCCGTCCTGGAGGAACTGGACCTGACGGCCCTCGCCGGCAAGCCCCTGAAGAAACTCTCGGGCGGCCAGCGCCGCCTCGCCTGCTTCGCCGCGACCCTGGTGGGCGAGCGCCCCGTGCTGGTCCTGGACGAGCCGACGACCGGCATGGACCCGGTGGCCCGGCGCGCGGTGTGGTCGGCCGTGGACCGGCGGCGCGCCCAGGGCGGGGCCACCGTGCTGCTGGTCACCCACAACGTGATCGAGGCGGAGACCGTCCTGGACCGGGTCGCCGTGGTGGACCGCGGCAAGGTCATCGCCTGCGACACCCCCGCCGGGCTGAAGGCCCTGGTCTCCGACGAGGTCCGACTGGAACTGGTGTGGCGCACCGCGCCCCCGCTGGACCTCCCCGAGGTCGCGGCCCTGCAGGCCCGGGCCGACGGCTCCGGCCGCCGCTGGGTGCTGCGCCTGCCGCAGGAGCAGGCCCGCGCGGCCGTCGCCGCGGTGACGGGCGGCCCCGCCTTCGCCGCCCTCGACGACTTCACCCTGGCGACGCCGAGCCTGGAGGACGTGTACCTGGCCCTCGGCGGCCGGACGAAGGGTTTGGTGAAGTCATGACCGACCAGTCCGTGGCTGCGGCCGTCCCGGCCGCGGCCGGCGCACCCGGTGCCGAGCGGGGGACCGCTCGCCGGGCGGTGGCGCCCCTGGCGCCGCGGGCACGGTTGCTGCCCGCGCTCGGGGCCGTGTACCGCGCCCAGCTCTCCCGGGCGCGGGTGGCGCGGATCCCGCTGCTGTTCGTGGCCACCTTCCAGTCCGTCGGCATCATGATCCTCATGCGCGGCGTGGTGGACGGCGGGTCCGAGGCGCAGGCCGTGGTGGCGGGCTCCTCGGTGCTCGTCGTCGCCTTCGTCGCACTGAACCTGCTCGCCCAGTACTTCGGACAGCTCAAGGCGGGCGGCGGGCTCGACCACTACGCCACCCTGCCGGTGCCCCCGGCCTCCGTGGTGCTCGGCGCGGCCGCCGCCTACGCCTCCTTCACGCTGCCCGGCACCTTCGTCACCGCCGTCTTCGGCTGCCTGCTGTTCGGCCTGCCGATGACCGGCCTGTGGATCCTGCTGCTGGTGGTCCCCCTGGCGGGCGCCGCCCTGGCCGGGCTCGGGGCCGCGCTGGGGCTGCTCGCCCCGCGCCAGGAGCTGGCCACGCTCGCGGGCCAGCTCGGCATGTCCGCGGCCCTGCTCCTCGGGGTGCTGCCGCCCGAGCGGATGCCGGAGCTCGTCGTCCGGGCGCGCGACCTGCTGCCCTCCACCTACGGCGTGGAGGCCTTCGCCCGGACCTTCGCCGCCGAGCCGGACTGGGCCGTGGTCGCCCTGGACCTGGGTGTCTGCGGCCTGGTCGGCGTGCTGTCGCTGGCCGTCGCCACCTGGGCGTACCGGCGGGCGGCGGTCCGCTGACGCCGGGCTCGCCGCCACCTGGCACGATGTGGGGGTGACCGAAGCCGTGACCCCGCCGCAACCGTCCCCCGCCGCACCCGAACCGGCGCCCGAACCGAGTCCCGGGCGGATCACGGCGGCCGACGTCCGCGACGGCGCCGCCGTCGCCCTCGCCGTCGGCGTGGCCGGCGTCCTGCTCGCGGTGCTGTGGGCCTGGCTGGCCCCGCGCATGCAGTTCGTCTCCAACGGACAGGCCGTCTTCCTCGCCGACACCGAGAGCGAGGCCCGGATCGGGGCCGACGGCACCTTCTTCCTGCTCTCGGCCGGCCTCGGCCTGCTCAGCGCGGTCGGCACTTTCCTGTGGCGGCGCCGCGGCGGGGTGCCGCTGGTGCTCGGGCTGGCCCTGGGCTCGGGCTTCGCCGCGCTGCTCGGCTGGCGGCTGGGCCTGCGGCTCGGCCCGTCCCGGGACATCGCCGCTGCCGCCGCCGAGGCGGGCAAGGGCGTCCCCTTCGACGCACCGCTGCAACTCCTGGCGTACGGCGTGCTGCTGGTCTGGCCGATGGTGGCGGTCGCCGTCCACCTGGGCCTGACGGCGCTGTGGACCCCGCGCGACCCGGCTCCCGAGCAGGACTGGCCGGCGTACGGCGCGTACCCCCCGCCGCACGTGCACGGCGGCGGGGGGTACGCGCCGTACGCCGGCC
>NZ_RPRY01000301.1 GCF_003949795.1 Streptomyces sp. WAC06614 | reverse complement strand
GAGGCCCACCCCGACCACGGCCAGGATGCCGCCGAACCAGAAGAGGAACGGGACCGGCGCGAACACCAGGCCGATGCAGCTCACGGTGAGTGCGGCCACCAACGGGCTGGCCGTGGCCGCACTCACCGTGAGCTGCATCGGCCTGGTGTTCGCGCCGGTCCCGTTCCTCTTCTGGTTCGGCGGCATCCTGGCCGTGGTCGGGGTGGGCCTCGGCATCGGTGCGCTCGGCCGGGCCTCCAAGGGCGCCCCGCGCAAGGCGATGGCCGTCGCCGGCACCTGCCTCGGCGTCCTGGCGCTGGCCGCCTCCGTCTTCGGCTGGTTCCTCACCAAGGAGCTGGTGCACGAGTTCGAGAAGGACGAGCCGCGGTCGGGGCGGACGTACCCGAGCCGGCCGGCCGACCCGAGCACGCCGACCCGCCCCGGCGCGCCCTCGCGCCCCGCGCCGTCGAAGCCGGCGGACGTGCCCGGGGTGACCACCGCCGTGGCCTTCGGCGAGACCGTCACCCTCGACAACGGCATCAAGGTGACCCTGTCGAAGCCGGTGAAGTACAAGCCGGAGACCGCCTACGGCCGCCAGACGGTGAAGAACGCCGTCACCCTGTCGGCCACCATCACCAACACCTCCGACCGTCCCCACGAGGTCATCTACGCCGTGCCCAACGTCCGTGACGACAAGGGCATGACGGCCGACCTGGTCTTCGACACCACCGTGCCGAAGATGATCAAGGGCTCGATCATGCCGGGCGCCTCCGCCACCGGGGTGTTCGCCTGGGAGGTGCCCGAGGGCACCTCCAGCATCACCGCGGACCTCTCCCCCGGCACGCTGATGCCGAGCGCGAAGTTCGCCGGCCCCATCGGCTGACCCGGAAGCAGCGGAATCCACGGAATCCGCAGGATCCGCGGAATCCGCCGAGGCCGGCCGGTCGCCGAGGACACGGGACCCAGGACATCGCGTCAGAAAGACGATTACACTGGGCCCGTGCCTCAACTTCGCCTCGCTCTGAATCAGATCGACTCGCACGTGGGCGCCCTCGCGGCCAACGCCGACTCGATCGTGCACTGGACCCGGCACTCCGCCGAGCAGGGCGCCCATCTGGTGGCGTTCCCCGAGATGGCGCTCACCGGTTACCCGGTCGAGGACCTGGCCCTGCGCGCCTCCTTCGTCGAGGCCTCCCGCACGGCCCTGCGCGAGCTGGCCGCGCGGCTCGACGCCGAGGGCCTCGGCGAGCTGCCGGTCGTCGTCGGCTACCTCGACCGCGCCGAGAAGGCCGTCCCCCGGTTCGGCCGCCCGGCCGGCGCCCCCGAGAACGCCGCCGCGGTGCTGCACCGCGGTCAGGTGGTGCTCCGCTTCGCCAAGCACCACCTGCCCAACTACGGGGTGTTCGACGAGTTCCGCTACTTCGTGCCCGGCGACACCCAGCCCGTCCTGCGGGTGCGCGGCGTGGACGTGGCGCTGGCCATCTGCGAGGACCTCTGGCAGGACGGCGGCCGGGTCCCGGCCACCCGCAGCGCCCGGGCCGGGCTGCTGCTGTCGGTCAACGCCTCTCCGTACGAGCGCAACAAGGACGACCAGCGCCTGGAGCTGGTGCGCAAGCGGGCCCAGGAGGCCGGCTGCACCCTGGCGTACCTGGCGATGATGGGCGGCCAGGACGAGCTCGTCTTCGACGGCGACACGATCGTGGTGGACCGGGACGGCGAGGTGATCGCCCGGGCCCCGCAGTTCTCCGAGGGCTGCGTCCTGGTCGACCTGGACCTGCCGGCCGCCGCGCCCGACGCCCCGCAGGGGGTGGTCGACGACGGCCTGCGCATCGACCGGGTGATCCTCTCCGAGGCGCCGGAGCAGGACGACGAGCCCGTGGTCACGGGCGGGTACGCCGACCGGCTGGAGGACGAGGAGGAGATCTACGACGCCCTTGTCGTGGGTCTGCGCGCGTACGTCCGGAAGAACGGGTTCCGTTCGGTGCTGGTCGGCCTGTCCGGCGGGATCGACTCGGCGCTGGTCGCGGCCGTCGCCTGCGACGCGATCGGCGCGCAGAACGTGTACGGCATCTCGATGCCCTCGAAGTACTCCTCCGAGCACTCCCGGGACGACGCGGCCGAACTGGCCCGCCGGACCGGGCTGAACTTCCGTACGGTCTCCATCGAGCCCATGTTCGACGCGTACATGGGCGCCCTGGAGCTGACCGGGCTGGCCGAGGAGAACCTCCAGTCCCGGCTGCGCGGCACCCTGCTGATGGCGGTCTCCAACCAGGAGGGCCACATCGTCCTGGCCCCGGGCAACAAGTCCGAGCTGGCGGTCGGCTACTCGACGCTCTACGGCGACTCCGTCGGTGCGTACGGGCCGATCAAGGACGTGTACAAGACGGACGTGTTCCGGCTCGCCGAGTACCGCAACCGGGCCGCGCGCGAGCGCGACGAGACCCCGCCGATCCCGGAGACCTCGATCACCAAGCCGCCCAGCGCCGAGCTCCGCCCGGGCCAGGTGGACACCGACTCGCTGCCGGACTACCCGGTGCTCGACGCGATCCTCGCCCGGTACGTGGACGGGGACCAGGGCCTGGAGGAGATCGTGGCGGCCGGCTTCGACCGGGAGCTGGTGGCGAGGACCCTGCGGATGGTGGACACCGCCGAGTACAAGCGGCGCCAGTACCCGCCGGGCACGAAGATCTCCGCGAAGGGCTTCGGCAAGGACCGCCGGCTGCCCATCACCAACGGCTGGCGCGAACAGGCCTGAGGGGCCCGCAGGCGGCCAGGGCCCTAGACCGTGAGGCGGGCGGCGATCGGCAGGTGGTCGCTGCCCGTGCGCGGCAGGGTCCAGGAGGCCTCCGGCCGGATGCCGCGGACCATGATCTGGTCGATCCGGGCCATCGGGAACTGGGCCGGCCAGCTGAAGCCGAAGCCGTCGCCGGCGGCGCCCTGGGTGGAGCGCATCTGGGAGGTCACCGGGGACAGCGCGCGGTCGTTCATGGTGCCGTTGAGGTCGCCCATCAGGATCACCCGGAGCTGCTCGCGGGCCATGGCCTGGCCCAGGGCCTCGGCACTGTTGTCGCGCTGGTTGGCGGTGAAGCCGGCGTCGAGCTTGACCCGGACCGAGGGCAGGTGGGCGACGTAGACGGCGACGGGACCGCGCCGGGTCTCGACCGTGGTGCGCATGGCACGGGTCCAGCCCATCTTGATGTCGACGGCGGTGCTGGAGCTCAGCGGGAACTTGCTCCAGACGCCGACGGTGCCCTCGACCGCGTGGTACGGGTACGTCTGCGCGAGGACCTGCTCGTAGACGGGTACGGCGCTGGGCTTGAGCTCGGTCAGGGCGAGCACGTCGGCGCCGGAGCGGGCGACGGAGGCGGCGGTGCCGCGCGGGTCGGGGTTGTCGGCGTCGACGTTGTGGGAGGCGACCATCAGGTTGCCGCCGGAGCCGGACTTGTCGGTGACCAGGCCGCCGAACAGGTTCACCCACACGGCGGCGACCAGGAGGACCGCGAGCACCGCGGTCGCGGACCTCCGCCACAGGGCGGCGGCCAGCAGCACCGGGGCGGCCAGGCCCAGCCAGGGCAGGAAGGTCTCGATCAGGCTGCCGGTGTTGCCGATGTCGTTGGGCAGCTCCGCGTGGAGGATCATCACCAGGGCGATCAGCAGGGCCACCCCGGCGACCACCAGGCCGCGGCGCCAGGTCGCGGGGTCCTTGACCTCGCGGGCCAGGCGGGACAGCCGCCGCCGGAAGCGGGATCCGGAGGGCTCGGGCTCCGAGCCGCCGTTCCCCGTCTCCGTCACGTACGCCTGTGCCATGCCACTGTCCTCGCTGCCGTGCTTGCGCTCCGTCCCCGCCCCTTGACCCTAGGCGATATACGGAGCCTTCCGTACCGGTCCGTGCGGTCGGTACACCGGGAGGACGAAAGGGCCCGGGCCAGGGGTTCCGTCTGTCACGGAACGCGCACATTCGCGGGGGCCGGTGGAGCGCCGGCCGAGGTGTGACGGAGCAGTCACCGGGCGGCGTGCCGTGCACTACCGGGCGGGCCCGGCGAATGCCACCATGGGGAGTGAGTCCGGGGACGCCGTGAGGGCGCCTCGAGATGACACAAGGAGCAGTTGCAATGACGCATGCCGTTTCGCATGCCCCGGAACCGGGCAAGGTGGGACCCACCCTGTACGGCGGCAAGGGCACCCGGCGCATCACCGTCCGCGACCTCACCGCTGCCAAGGAGCGCGGTGAGAAGTGGCCCATGCTCACCGCCTACGACGCGATGACCGCCTCGGTCTTCGACGAGGCCGGGATCCCGGTCATCCTCGTCGGCGACTCGATGGGCAATTGCCACCTCGGATACGACACCACCGTGCCCGTCACGATGGACGAGATGACCCTGCTCTCGGCTGCCGTGGTCCGCGGCACCAGCCGGTCCCTGGTCATCGGCGACCTGCCGTTCGGCTCCTACCAGGAGGGGCCCGTGCAGGCCCTGCGCAGCGCCACCCGCCTGGTGAAGGAGGCGGGCGTCGGCGCGGTCAAGCTGGAGGGCGGCGAGCGTTCGCTGGCCCAGACCGAGCTGATCGTGCAGTCCGGCATCCCGGTCATGTCCCATCTGGGCCTGACCCCGCAGTCCGTGAACGCCATGGGCTACCGGGTGCAGGGCCGCGGGGACGAGGCGGCGCACCAGCTCCTGCGCGACGCCAAGGCCGCACAGGACGCGGGCGCCTTCGCCGTGGTGCTCGAACTGGTGCCGGCCGAGCTGGCCGCCGAGGTGACCCGTTCGCTGCACATCCCGACCGTGGGCATCGGCGCCGGCCCGGACTGCGACGCGCAGGTGCTGGTGTGGACGGACGCGATGGGCCTGACGAACGGGAAGCTGCCGCGGTTCGTCAAGAAGTACGCGGAGCTGCGGCAGACCATGGGGGACGCGGCGCGCGCGTTCGCCGAGGACGTGGTCGGGGGAACGTTCCCCCAGGAGGAGCACAGCTTCCACTGACCGAAGGCACCGCTTCCCCTGACCGACAGGTCACCGACAGCACACCGACAGCCCGCCGGCCGCCGCGCCGGCGGGCTGTCGCCTTCCCGTCGGTCCGCTGTCGGTGGTTTGTCAGTGGCGCCTGGTCCCATGGTGGGCATGACGCGAAACGACAAGAACCCCCAGCGCGGCGCGAACGCCGTGGAGGTCCGGGGACTGGTCAAGCACTTCGGCGGGACCAAGGCGCTCGACGGCGTGGACCTGGACGTCCGGGAGGGCACCGTGCTCGGTGTCCTCGGCCCGAACGGCGCCGGCAAGACCACCCTGGTGCGCTGCCTGTCCACCCTGCTGGTGCCCGACGCGGGCACCGCCACCGTCGCGGGCTACGACGTGGTCCGCCAGCCGCGGCAGCTGCGCCGCACCATAGGCCTGACCGGCCAGTACGCCTCGGTCGACGAGAAGCTCTCCGGCCGGGAGAACCTCTACATGATCGGCCGGCTGCTGGACCTGTCCCGCAAGGAGGCCCGCACCCGCGCCGACGAGATGCTGGAGCGCTTCTCGCTCACCGAGGCGGCCGGCCGCCCGGCGGTGCAGTACTCCGGCGGTATGCGCCGGCGGCTGGACCTGGCGGCCTCGATGATCGGCCGGCCCGCGGTGCTCTACCTGGACGAGCCGACCACGGGCCTGGACCCCCGCACCCGCAACGAGGTGTGGGACGAGGTGCAGCGGATGGTCGCCGAGGGCGCGACGGTCCTGCTCACCACGCAGTACATGGAGGAGGCCGAGCAGCTCGCGAGCGAGCTGACGGTGATCGACCGCGGTCAGGTCATCGCCCGGGGCAAGGTGGACGAGCTCAAGGCGCGGGTCGGCGGCCGCACGATGCGGATCCGCCCGGTGGACCCCGGCGACGTGCCGGGCATGGCCCAGGCGCTGGCCACGGCCGGGCTGGACGGGGTGGCGGGGACGCAGGCCGTGCCGGACGAGGGCACGCTGCTGGTCCCCCTCCTCAGCGACGAGCAGCTCACCGCCGTCGTCGGGCTGCTGGCCGCCCGCGGCTACGCCATCGCCGACCTCGGCACCTATCTGCCCAGCCTGGACGAGGTGTTCCTCGCCATCACCGGCCACAAGGCCACCCCCGTCGCGGACCCGGCGTCCGCCGAGCAGACCGAGGAGGTCGCGGCATGAGCACCGTCACCACGACGCCCACCCGTACGCCGTCCGGCGCCGCGACCGGGGGCCGGCCGGCCCCTGCGGCCGAGGGCCGGATCCCGCTGCGGTCGCACCTGCGGCACATCGGCGCCCTGGCGCGCCGCAACGCCCTGCAGATCAAGGCGGACCCGGAGTCGATGTTCGACGCCGTGCTGATGCCGATCATCTTCGTGCTGCTGTTCGTGTTCGTCTTCGGCGGCGCGATGTTCGGCGCGGGCAACCAGGACCAGTACGTCAACTACCTGGTCCCCGGCCTGATGGCGATGATGGGCATGAACATCGCGATGGCGGTGGGCACCGGTGTCAACGACGACTTCAAGAAGGGCGTGATGGACCGGTTCCGGTCCATGCCGATCGCCCGGTCCTCCGTGCTCATCGCGAAGATCGTGGTCGAGATCGGCCGCATGCTGGTGGCCACCACCATCCTGCTGGTGATGGGCTTCGTCCTGGGCCTGACCCTGCACGGCTCGGTGTTCCAGCTGCTCGCCGCGGTCGCCCTGTCCATGGTGTTCGGCGCCTCGCTGATGTGGATCTTCATCCTGCTGGGTCTGACGATGAAGACCGCCCAGGCGGTGCAGGGCGTGGCGATGCTGGTGCTGATGCCGCTGCAGTTCGGCAGCTCGATCTTCGCCCCGACCACCTCGATGCCGGGCTGGCTGCAGGCGTTCACGGACGTCAACCCGCTGTCCAACCTCGCCGACGCGGCGCGGCACCTGATCAACAACGAGGGCGCCATCGCCCAGCCGGTGCTGATCACGCTGGCCTGGGCGGTCGGCATCACGGTGATCACGGCGCCGCTGGCGGTGCGCAAGTTCCGCAACAAGACCTGATCCGGGAGCCCTTCTTCCGGATCGCGTCCCGGACGAAGGCGGGGGTCGGGGGACCGGATCAGACGAGGGCGGTGGCCTCCTCCAGGGTGAGGCCGCCGCCTTCGGCGCGCGCCGCGCCGTACGCCGCCGGGCCGAGCTCGGCCAGGGCGTACTGCTCGGCGCGGTCGCGCGTCTCGCGTTCGGTGGTGACGGGGACGTGCCCGGCGGGCAGGTGGGCGCGGTAGGCGCCGAGCAGCAGCGCCGCGGTACGGGCCCGTTCGGGGCCGCCGGTCAGGGCGTACGCCTCGGCGGCGGTCACCAGGTGGACGGCCGGGAGCTGCGGCGCGACCATGTCGGTCAGCGGGTCACCGGCCAGGGCCAGGGCCCGGCGCAGGGCCGCGAGGGCGTCCTCGTGCTTGCCCTCCAGGTTGTCCAGCCAGGCCGTCGCGCCGAGCAGGAACCCGTCGAAGACGGTGAACGCGCCGAGGACGAACTCCTCCTGGAGCCGCTGGAGTTCGGTGCGGGCCTCGGCGGTGCGGCCGGTGCGGCCGTAGCGCACGGCGAGGAAGATCCGGGCGGCGGGCGAGGCCTCGTTCCCGAACCGGGGCGGGACCCGCAGGATGTCGGTGAGGATCTCCTCGGCCTCCTCCCCCTCGCCGGCCTCCAGCAGCACCCCGGCCAGCCGGACCCGCAGGACCGTCACCTGGGCCTGGGCGCCGAGTCGGCGGGCGCGGTCGACGGCGGCCCGGTAGTCCTCGGCGGCCCGGGCGGGCGCGCCGAGCCGTTCGAGGGACTCGGCGCGGGCGGACAGCGCCTCGGCGCAGCCCCAGTCGTCGCCGAGCTCGGTGAACAGCGCGAGGCTCTCGTCGGCGTCGCGGGTGGCGTCACCGGCCCGGGCGGCGCGGTTGGCCAGGATGTTGGCGCGCAGTTGCAGCGCGGAGGCCAGCTCCCAGCGCAGGCCGAGCGCGCGGGAGGTGTCGACGGTGGCCCGGACGACCTCCTGGAGCAGTTCGGCGTCGGCGGAGATCATGACGGCGTAGAGCCAGAGGGAGCCGGGCCAGGTACAGGTCTGCGGCAGGCCGGGCCGGTAGGCGGCCACGACGCCGGCGGCCCGGTCGCGGATCTCGGGGCGGTGCCAGGCGTCGGTGGTCTGGTCGAGGCAGGCGAGCCGGATCAGGCCGATCCCGCGCCAGGCCTCGGTGAGGAGGTCGCCGGTGTACGGCGGGGGCGAGTCGAGGACGCGGACGCCCAGGGGCGGCGCGGGGGCCACGGGAGGGGCG
>NZ_RPRY01000300.1 GCF_003949795.1 Streptomyces sp. WAC06614 | reverse complement strand
GGGCGGGGCCGGGGCGCGGCCCGGCCTTAACCGTTTCGGCGGCGCGGGGCCCTGCCCCATAGGATTGACCCCGAAACTACACACTCACCCCCAGAGGATCGCTGCATGCCTGGCATCACGCGCGAGGAGGTCGCCCACCTCGCTCGGCTGGCGCGTCTGGAACTCGCCGACGAAGAGCTGGAGCACTTCGCCGGCCAGCTCGACGACATCATCGGCGCGGTCGCCCGCGTCGCCGAGGTCGCCGACCGAGACGTACCGCCGACCTCCCACCCGCTGCCGCTGACGAACGTCATGCGCGCGGACGAGGTACGACCGTCGCTCACCCCCGAGCAGGCGCTCTCCGGCGCCCCGGCACAGGAGCAGCAGCGTTTCAAGGTGCCGCAGATCCTGGGGGAGGACTGAAGACCATGGCGGACAACATCATCAAGCTCACCGCGGCCGAGATCGCCGAGAAGATCGCCTCCGGCGAGCTCACGGCCGTCGAGGTCACCGAGGCCCACCTCGCCCGCATCGAGGCCGTGGACGAGAAGGTCCACGCCTTCCTGCACGTGGACCGCGAGGGCGCCCTGGCCCAGGCCCGCGCCGTCGACGCCAAGCGCGCCGCCGGCGAGAAGCTGGGCCCGCTGGCCGGCGTCCCGCTCGCGCTGAAGGACATCTTCACCACCAAGGGCGTCCCGACCACCGTCGGCTCCAAGATCCTCGAAGGCTGGATCCCGCCCTACGACGCCACCCTGACGCGCAAGCTGAAGGAAGCCGACGTCGTCATCCTCGGCAAGACCAACATGGACGAGTTCGCCATGGGGTCCTCCACCGAGAACAGCGCCTACGGCCCGACCGGCAACCCGTGGGACCTCACCCGGATCCCCGGCGGCTCCGGCGGCGGCTCCTCCGCGGCCCTGGCCGCGTACGAGGCGCCCCTGGCCATCGGCACCGACACCGGCGGTTCCATCCGCCAGCCGGCCGCCGTCACCGCCACGGTCGGCGTCAAGCCGACGTACGGCGGGGTCTCCCGCTACGGCATGGTGGCCTTCTCCTCCTCCCTCGACCAGGGCGGCCCGTGCGCCCGTACGGTCCTGGACGCGGCCCTGCTGCACGAGGTCATCGCCGGCCACGACCCGCTGGACTCCACCTCCATCGACGCCCCGGTCCCGCCGGTCGTCGAGGCCGCCCGCAACGGCTCCGTCGCCGGCATGCGCGTCGGCGTGGTCAAGCAGTTCCGCGGCGAGCACTACCAGGCCGGCGTGATGCAGCGCTTCGACGAGTCCGTCGAACTGCTCAAGGAGCTCGGCGCCGAGATCGTCGAGCTGGACTGCCCGTCCTTCGACCTGGCGCTGGCGGCGTACTACCTGATCGCGCCGTCCGAGTGCTCCTCCAACCTCGCCCGCTTCGACGCCATGCGCTACGGCCTGCGCGTCGGTGACGACGGCACCCGCTCGGCCGAGGACGTCACGGCCCTGACCCGCGAGGCCGGCTTCGGCCCCGAGGTCAAGCGCCGCATCATGCTCGGCACGTACGCGCTCAGCTCCGGCTACTACGACGCGTACTACGGATCGGCCCAGAAGGTCCGCACCCTCATCACCCAGGACTTCGAGAAGGCGTTCGACCAGGTGGACGTGATCGTCTCCCCGACGACCCCGACCACCGCCTTCCCGATCGGCGAGCGCGCCGACGACCCGATGGCGATGTACCTCGCGGACCTGTGCACCATCCCGACCAACCTGGCCGGCAACGCCGCCATGTCGCTGCCCTGCGGCCTGGCGCCGGAGGACGGCCTGCCGGTCGGACTGCAGATCATCGCCCCTGCCATGAAGGACGACCGGCTGTACAAGGTCGGCGCCGCGGTCGAGGCCGCGTTCGTCCAGCGCTGGGGCCACCCGCTGCTGGAGGAGGCACCGTCGCTGTGAGCGCACTGACCAAGGCCAAGGGCTTCAAGAAGTCGAAGTCCGGCACCTACCTGTCGATCGGCACCACCGCGTTCGGTGCCATCAGCGTGATCAAGCAGGCCCGCAAGGCCCGCACCGAGCACGACACGCTGCAGCTGGTCGACGCCATCGTGTCCGCCGCCGCCATCGTCACCGGCCTCGCGATCCTGTACCGCGAGCTCAAGCGCCTCGGCGACGACGACGTCCTGCTGGGCTGAGAGGGAAAGTTTCACCGTGAGCTTCACTGAACTCCTGTCGTACGACGCCGCTCTCGCGCAGTACGACCCCGTCATGGGCCTCGAGGTCCATGTCGAGCTCGGCACGAAGACCAAGATGTTCTGCGGCTGTTCCACCGAGCTGGGTGCCGAGCCCAACTCGCAGACCTGCCCCACCTGTCTCGGTCTGCCGGGCTCCCTGCCGGTCGTCAACGCGGTCGGCGTCGAGTCCGCCATCAAGATCGGCCTCGCCCTGAACTGCGAGATCGCCGAGTGGTGCCGCTTCGCCCGGAAGAACTACTTCTATCCGGACATGCCGAAGAACTTCCAGACCTCCCAGTACGACGAGCCGATCGCCTTCAACGGCTACCTGGACGTCCAGCTGGAGGACGGCGAGGTCTTCCGCGTGGAGATCGAGCGCGCCCACATGGAGGAGGACACCGGCAAGTCCACCCACGTCGGTGGCGCGACGGGCCGCATCCACGGCGCGTCCCACTCCCTGCTGGACTACAACCGCGCCGGCATCCCGCTGATCGAGATCGTCACCAAGCCGATCGTCGGCGCCGGCGAGCGCGCCCCCGAGGTCGCCAAGGCGTACGTCGCGGAGCTGCGCGAGCTGATCAAGGCGCTCGGCGTCTCCGAGGCCCGCATGGAGATGGGCCAGATGCGGTGCGACGTCAACCTCTCGCTGATGCCGAAGGGCGCCGAGAAGTTCGGCACCCGCAGCGAGACGAAGAACGTCAACTCCCTGCGTTCGGTCGAGCGCGCCGCCCGGTACGAGATCCAGCGGCACGCCGCGGTCCTCCAGTCCGGCGGCACGATCGTCCAGGAGACCCGCCACTTCCACGAGGACGACGGTTCCACCACCTCGGGCCGCGTGAAGGAGGAGGCGGAGGACTACCGCTACTTCCCCGAGCCGGACCTGGTGCCGGTGGCCCCCTCCCGCGAGTGGGTCGAGGAACTGCGGGCCACCCTGCCCGAGCTGCCGCGCGTACGCCGCAACCGGCTCCGGGAGGAGTGGGGCATCGGCGAGTTCGACATGCAGTCGATCCTCAACGCCGGTGCCGTGGACCTGATCGTCGCCACCATCGAGGCCGGCGCCGACTCGGCCGCCGCCCGCAAGTGGTGGATGGGCGAGCTGGCCCGCAACGCCAACGAGCAGGGCAAGGGCCTGGACGAGCTGGCCATCACCCCGGCCGACGTGGCCCGGGTCGCCGCGCTCGTCGCGGAGGGCTCCCTCAACGACAAGCTGGCCCGCCAGGTCCTCGAAGGCGTCCTCGCCGGCGAGGGCAGCCCGGACGAGGTCGTCGAGAAGCGCGGCCTGAAGGTCGTCTCGGACGAGGGCGCGCTCGGCGCGGCCGTGGACGAGGCCATCGCCGGCAACGCGGCCATCGCGGACAAGATCCGCGGCGGCAAGGTGGCGGCGGTCGGCGCCCTGGTCGGCGCGGTCATGAAGACCACCCGCGGCCAGGCCGACGCGGCCCGCGTGAAGGAACTCATCCTGGAGAAGCTGGGCGTCTCGGAGTAACCGCCCCCGCCCGGCCCCGCACCACGCCGACGGCCCCGCACCCGGATACGGGTGCGGGGCCGTCGGCGTGTGGGAGGGCAGGTCAGGTCAGGGGGAGGAAGGCCAGGCGGGCGTGCTTGGCGGGGAGGTGGACCTCCGGGAGGTCGATCTCCGGGAGGTCGATCTCGGGGCCGAGGGTGAAGCCGCTGCGTTCCAGGCGGGCCAGGGCCTTGGCGTTGGAGGCGTCCGGCTCGCCCACGATGCGGCGGGTGCCCGGCAGGGAGCGGACGTAGGTGATGAAGACCGAGATCAGGGCGGCGCTGAAGCCCTCCTCGGCGACGCCGGAGCGGGCCGGGCCGATGAGCAGGTGGACGCCGATGTCGCCCGGCTGCACCTCGTAGCACTCGCTGACCCGGTCCTCGGCGCAGTCGTACGACTGGAAGAGGGCGACCGGTTCGCCGTCCCGCCGGACCAGGTACGCGTGGTGGGTGTCGCGGCGGTCGACGTCCTCGTAGATCTCCTGGACCAGTTCGCGGCTCGCGCCGTTCATGCCCCAGAAGCGGGCGCGCTCCTCGCAGACCCAGGAGTGCAGCAGCGCGGAGTCCACCGCGGGATCGACGGGGGTCAGGGTGACGGTGCCGAAGCCCTCGACGTCCTGCGTGTGGACGGGCTGTCTGGCGGAGGTGGCGGCGGTACCGGTGCTGGTCATGCGGATTCCTTGGTGAGACGGGCCCAGTCGGTGACGACGGGGACGAGTTCGCCCTGCGCCCACAGCGGGAGCTGGTCGAGGTGGTGGGCGGAGCCCGGGACGCCGTCGGCGCCCAGCGGGACCACCCAGAGGCTGTCCTCGCGGCGGGCCAGGTCCCACACGAAGCGGGCGGCCGAGCCGCGGGCGGCCAGGTCGGTGACCCCGGGGACCGAGGACGAGGCGTTGACGCAGTCGTGGTCGCCGGCCAGGCCCGGCCAGACGGCGTCGGGGTCCGGCAGCGCCTGCCAGGGGGCCAGGCGGTGGGTGGCCGACCACGGGGTGTCGTGCGGCCGGTCCGCGATGTCCTCCAGGGCCCCGCGCAGGTGCGCGGCGCGGTCGAGCCGGGGGAGGAGGGAGGTCGTCAGCAGGCCCTCCAGGGCGTAGCCGACGCGCGGCAGCAGGTGGAGCCACGGGTGGAAGACCTCCGGGCCGGCCGGCGGGTCGGTCAGCTCCTTGAACTCCGCGTCGCCGGCGAGGCGGCGGGCGAACGCGGTGCGCAGTGCGGCGAAGGCGGCGGCGTCGGTGCTGTCCGCGGCCATGTGCCGGTCCCAGGCCAGCAGCCGGCGGCGGAGCTGCTCGGCGGCCGGGGTGAGGCCGGACAGCGTGCCGAGGAGGGCGAGGACGGGGGCGGCGGAGGCCAGATGGGTGTCGTTGTGGATGCGCGCCATGTCGGCGGCGGACCAGTCGGCGGAGCCGCTGAGCAGGTCGCGGATCCGGTCGGCCCGGTGCGGCGGGGCGAACTCCACGCCCAGTGGCGCCGCGATGCCGCGGGCGTTGGCCATGACGGCGAAGCCCTGGACCGGCTCGGCGGGCATCGGCGCCCAGCCCTGCCAGACGTACGCGGGGTCCCACGCGGGGACGGGGCGCAGCCGGTTGGCGGGGTGGCGCAGCGGGACGGCGCCGGCGACGCGGTGCAGCAGGCCGCCCTCGGTGTCGGCGGCGTGGACCACGTTGACGGGCTCGGCCCAGCCGTCCACGGCGCGGTCGACGTCGGCGACCGTACGGGCCGCCAGCAGGGCGCGCAGGGTGGCGAAGCCGAGGTCGGCGCGGACCCGGGGCGGGTGGCGCAGGCTGACGGTCCGGTCGGGGCCGTCGATGACGACCGGGCCCCGGTCGGTCTCCAGGACCTCGATCTCCACGTCGTCGCCGCCGGCGACGGTGACGGTCTCGGTGTGGCGGTGGACCGGGTGCCACTGCCCGTCGGGGCCGAGGGCGGTGGTGCCCCGGCCGTCGCCCTCGTCGCGCCGCAACTGCTCGACGTAGAGGTCCTGGTAGTCGGCCATGGCGTTGGTGATGGCCCAGGCGACGGTGCCGGTGTGGCCGAAGTGGCCGAGGCCCGGGACGCCGGGGACGGCGAGGCCGACGACGTCGAACTCCGGGCAGGCCAGGCGTATCTGCTGGTAGACGCCCGGGTCCTCGATGAACCGGTGCGGGTCGCCGGCGAGGACGGCCGCGCCGGTGGCGGTGCGGTCGCCGGGCACCAGCCAGCCGTTGCTGCCGGCGGTGCCGGGGCCGTCGGTGGCGAACAGGGTCAGGCAGGCGTCGCCGAGGGCCCGGCCGACGCGGTCGCGCCAGAGCTTGGTGGGGAAGCCGGCGAACAGGATGTGCGTGGACAGCCAGACACCCAGCGGGACCCAGGGCTGCCACGGGGTGGGCACGAGGCCGCTCGCGGCGAACCGCGGGTCGCGGGCGGCGCCTTCGGCCAGGCCGTCACCGACGCCGTCCGCGTACGCGCGCACCCACGCGGCGGTGTCGGGGTCGAGGGCCTCGAAGCAGCGGCGGGCGGTGTCGTCCAGGCGGACCTGGCGGGCGAAGGTGTCCCAGGCGACGGCCTCCGGGCCGAGGAAGGCCGCGGTGGACCCCTGGGAACGGTGCCGTTCCACCTCCAGCTGCCAGGCCCGGTCCCGTGCGGTGACGCGGCCCTGGGCGTACGCGAGGGTGAGCGGGTCGGCGGCGCGCAGGTGCGGGACGCCCCAGGCGTCGCGGTGGACCTCGTAGTCCCGGTGGCCCGGACGGTCCCGGCGCTCGTCCGGCGCGCTGCCGGCGCTGCCGACGCTGCTCACACTGCTCACCCTGCTCCCCATCGGTGTCATTAGGTTAGGCTGGCCTAACTATAAGCCCAGGGGAAGGGAACGCCATGGCGGTGGGCAAGGGCTGGGAGGGCGTGGTCCTCAAGCTCCTGAGGGGCAAGGACTTCACGTTCACGGTGACGGGGGCCGAGGAGGTGACGGAGCACTTCCGGCGCGTGCACCTGTCCGACGGCGGCCTGTTGGCGGCGGCCGGCGCCTCCCTGCACCCGACGATGTGGGTGCGGCTGTGGTTCGACGACGGCGGCAAGCCGCACCAGCGCGCCTACACCCTGGTCGACCCGGACCCGCAGACCGGCACGTTCACGCTGGAGTTCGCGCTGCACGACGGGGTCGCCAGCGACTGGGCGCGGCGGGCCGCGCCCGGCGACGCCATCGAGGCCACCGTGCAGGGCACCGGCTTCACCGCCCCCGCGCCGGCGCCGGAACGGCTGCTGGTGATCGGCGACCCGGCATCGCTGCCGGCCATCAACTCCCTGCTGGAGGCGTACCCGCAGACCCCGGCGACGATCTGGTTCGAGACCCACCACGGCTCGGACGAGGAACTGCCGCTGCGGGTGGAGGCCGGCCGGCACGAGGTACGCCGGGTCGCCCGGGCCGGCGACCGGCTGGTCCGGGAGGTCAAGGCCCAGCTCCCGGAGCTGATCGCCGACCCGGCGTCGGCGTACGTCTGGCTGGCCTGCGACACCGCGACGACGCGCACCCTGACGGCGTACCTGCGCAAGGAACTGGCCCTGCCCAAGCAGCGGGTGAACGCCCTGGGCTACTGGCGGGCGGCCTAGGCCCCCACCACCCCGTCGATGCCCTCCCGGAGGAAGTCGGCGTGGCCGTTGTGGCGGGCGTACTCGTGGATCAGGTGGAGCATCACCAGCCGCAGCGAGACGTCCGCCTCCCAGCTCGCGGCCCAGCCGGTCACGTCGAGGGACTCGGCCCCGGCCTCGATCCGGCGGGCGTGGGCGACCTCGGCCTCCCAGGCGGCGAAGGCCTCGGCGCGGGTGGAGGCAGAGGCGTCGTAGGCGGCCTGGAAGTCCTTCTCGTCGGACCAGACGTGCGGCAGGTCCTCGCCGGCGATCACCCGGCGGAACCAGTGCCGCTCGACCTCGGCCATGTGCCGTACGAGCCCCAGCAGGGTCAGGGTCGACGGCGGCATCGACCGGCTGCGCAGCTGCTCGTCGTCGAGCCCCTGGCACTTCATGGCGAGGGTGCCCCGGTGGTAGTCGAGAAACGCCCGCAACGTCTCCCGCTCCCCGCCGGTGAGCGGCGGGCCGATGCGATGATCATCCATGGCCCGATCATGCCACCCGTTCCGTGTCGGGCGAAGACCTCACTCGGACCAGGGCCCGGACCCGGAGCCTTGCCCCCGGCTCGGGGCGCCGCCTCCTACGTGGGCTGGGCCGGAGCCCCGCCCAGGGGCGCGGGGAACTGCGCGCTCGGCCAGGGGCGGGCCGCAGGCGCCGGTCGGCATCGGGTTCGTGGCGGGGTGCGCCGCTTTTACGGGCCTGGCCCGGAGCCTTGCCCCCGGCTCGGGGCGCCGCCTCTTACGTGGGCTGGGCCGGAGCCCCGCCCAGGGGCGCGGGGAACTGCGCGCTCGGCCAGGGGCGGGCCGCAGGCGCCGGTCGGCATCGGGTTCGTGGCGGGGTGCGCCCCGGCGCCGCCGCGGGGGTGGGCGCCGTACCGGGCCGCGGGCCCGTGCGGGGCTGGGCGCGCAGTTCCCCGCGCCCCTGGGTGTGGCCCGCCGGGCCTCGGGGGCATGGGGCGCCCGGTCCCCTGGG
>NZ_RPRY01000299.1 GCF_003949795.1 Streptomyces sp. WAC06614 | reverse complement strand
CTACTCCACGGATGCGCTGTCATTCTTCTCGTTGCGTTTCGATCACCCCCGACGCGCTTGATCATTGTATTGTGGGGTGTGGATTGTGTTTGTTGCGTGGATCGGCCCGCTGAGTGGGGTACTGCCGGTCCACGCAACGAACACGATCCGCCCCCTCAAAACCCGTTGTCCGGCGCGGCGGGGGAGAACGAAGCGCTACGGGCGGCATGCCCGCGCATCCGTCGGGTAGGCGGGGCGCGATCACCGAGCGCACGACGCCGGAGAGAACCCGGCACAGCGTGCACACCGTGCACACCGCACGGCCGGCACGCGGACCGTCGTCCGCACTCGGCGCCGGGGTCCCTCGGCTCCTCCACTCCACGGCCGGCCCCTGGTGTTCCCCTGCCGTTCCCCCTGGGAGACCTCATGCCCTTCTCTTCTGCGGACCGTCGCTGGAAGCACGCCGTCGTCACCGGCGGGGCCGGCTTCGTGGGGTCCCACCTGTGCGCCACGCTGCTCGCTTCGGGCGCCGAGGTCACCTGCCTGGACGATTTCAGCACCGGGCTGCCGGAGAACGTCGCCGGTCTGCTGGACCATCCCGGGTTCACCCTGTGCCGCACCGACGTCAGCCGGCCGTTCGCCGTCGACCGCCCACCCGACCTGGTGCTGCACCTGGCCTCGCCGGCGTCCCCGGCCGACTATCTGAGGCTGCCGCTGCACCCCCTGGACGCGGGCAGTCTGGGCACCCGCCACGCGCTGGAGCTGGCCCGGCACAGCGGTGCGCGCTTCCTGCTCACCTCCACCTCGGAGGTCTACGGCGACCCGCGCGAGCACCCGCAGAGCGAGGGGTACTGGGGGAACGTCAACCCGGTCGGCCCGCGCAGCGTGTACGACGAGTCCAAGCGGTTCGCCGAAGCGCTGACCACCGCGCACACCGCCGTGCACGGCACGGACACGTGCATCGTCCGGCTGTTCAACACCTACGGCCCCCGGATGCGCGGCCACGACGGGCGGGCCGTGCCCACCTTCGTGCGGCAGGCGCTGGACGGCGTCCCGCTGACGGTGACCGGGGACGGACGCCAGACGCGCTCGCTGTGCTACGTCGACGACACGGTGGCCGGGATCCTCGCCGCGGCGGCGCACGGCCTGCGCGGGCCGGTGAACCTGGGCAACCCCGAGGAGATCACGATGACGGACCTGGCGCGCCGGGTCGTCGAACTGACGGGCTCCGCCTCGGTGATCCGGTTCGTGGCCCGTCCGGTCGACGACCCGGCCGTGCGCTGCCCGGACATCACGTTGGCCCGCGGCAAGTTGCAGTGGGAGCCCAGGGGCGGGGTCACGGAGGGGCTGCGGCGCACCGTCTCCTGGTTCCGGGCCCGGACCGGCCGTCCGGGGCCGTCCCTCCCGGGGGCCTCGTTCCCGGAGCCGCCGCTCCCGGGCCTGCGGGACCTTCCGTCCTCCTGAACTGCCAGACCTTCCCGCGAAGGACGGCCCACCATGCGCATCCTCGGCATCAACGCACTCTTCCACGACCCCGCGGCCGCTCTGGTCGTCGACGGGCGGACCGTTGCGGCGACGGAGGAGGAACGATTCAGCAGGCGCAAGCACGGGAAACGGCCGGTGCCGTTCTCCGCGTGGGAACTGCCCGTCGAAGCGGCCCGCTGGTGTCTGCGCGGGGCCGGGCTGCGCCCGTGCGACCTGGACGCCGTCGCCTACTCCTACGACCCGGAGCTGGCGCGACCCGCCGAGGCCATGGGACTGGACGACCCCTGGGACCACCTCCGCCAGACCTACGCCCGCCAGGCCCCGGGCTTCCTGGCCGCGGCCCTGCCCGGGCTCGACCCCGGGCGGGTGCGCTTCGTCGCGCACCACATGGCCCACGCGGCGTCGGGCGCCTTCGCGGCGGAGGCGGCCGAGCGCAGCTCCGTGCTCGTCCTGGACGGCCGCGGGGAACGCGCCTCCCACCTCGCGGCCCGCCGCCGGGGCGCCGCCCTGGAGCCCCTGTACGCGCAGGAGCTGCCGCACTCCCTCGGCCTGGTCTACGAGGAACTCACCGCGCACCTCGGCTTCGTACGGTCCTCCGACGAGTTCAAGGTGATGGCGCTGGCCTCCCACGGCAGCCCCCGGATGCTCGACGCACTGCGCCGCCACGTCTACCCCACCGGCGACGGCGGCTTCCGCGCGACCGCCGTCCCCTGGCCGGAGTTCTGCCCGCCGCGCGCACCCGACGAGCCGTGGACGCAGGCCCACGCCGACACCGCGGCCGGCGCCCAGGCGGTGCTGGAGGAGACCCTGCTCGACCTGACGCGCTGGCTGCACGGCCGGACCGGGGACGCCGTGCTCACCCTGGCCGGCGGGGTCGCCCTCAACTGCGTGGCGAACGCGCGGATCGCCCGCGAGGGCCCGTTCTCCCGCGTGTGGGTCCAGCCCGCCGCCGGGGACGCCGGCACCGCCCTCGGCGGGGCCCTGCTCCTCGCCGCGGGCGCGGGCGACGCGGTGAGCCCCATGGACGGTGCCGACCTCGGCCGGGAATGGTCCGACGCCGACCTCGCGGGATGGCTGAAGTCGGCGAACGTGCCCTTCGACCGGCCCGTCGACATCGCCGCCACCGTGGCCCAGGCACTGGCGGACAACGCGGTCGTCGCCTGGTTCCAGGGGCGTTCGGAGTACGGGCCGCGGGCCCTGGGGCACCGGTCGCTGCTGGCCCACCCCGGGCACGCCGGGAACCTCGAACGGCTCAACGACGTCAAGGGCCGGGAGCAGTTCCGCCCGGTCGCGCCCATGGTCCTCGCCGACCGGGCCGCGGAGATCTTCGACGGTCCGATCCCCAGCCCGTACATGCTGTTCGTGCACGACGTCCGGCCCGGCTGGGCCGAGCGGATCCCGGCCGTGGTGCACGTGGACGGGACCGCCCGCATCCAGACCGTGGACGCGGTGCGCGAACCGCTCGTCGCCCGCATGCTGTCCGCGTTCGAGGAGCGCACCGGGCTGCCGGTAGTGGTCAACACCAGCCTGAACACCGCCGGCCGTCCCATGGTGGACGATCCCCGCGACGCGCTGGAGTGCTTCGGCTCCGCCCCGGTCGACCTGCTGGCCATCGGGCCCTACGCGGTGCACCGGGGCGGGATGTTCCGCCCCGCGCCCGGGGGGTGTGCCGGATGAACCCGCCCGCCGCGGAACCCCGTTACGCCGTCGTCGTCCCCACGCTCGGGCGTCCGCAGCTGCGGGCCTGTCTGGAGTCCCTGGCGGCCGCCGGCGGGCCCGGACCGGTCCGGGTGGTCCTCGTGCACGACCGGCCCGGCCCCGACGGCGCGGTGCCCCCGCTGGAGGTCCCCGTCGCGCTGCGGTCCCGTACGGTCGTCCTGGCGGGCGCCGCCCGCGGCCCGGCCTCGGCCCGCAACCTCGGGTGGCGTGCCGCCGGACCGGTGCCGTGGGTGGTCTTCCTCGACGACGACGTGGTGCCCGGCCCGACCTGGGCGCAGGACCTGGCCCGGGACCTCGCGTCCGCCGACGCCGGCACCGCCGCCGTCGCCGCACGCATCGAGGTGCCGCTGCCGCCCGGCCGGCGCCCCACCGACTGGGAGCGCTGCACCGCCGGACTGGCCACCGCCCGCTGGATCACCGCCGACCTGGCCGTGCGCGGTGAGGCGCTACGGGCGGCCGGCGGCTTCGACGAACGGTTCCGCCGGGCCTTCCGGGAGGACGCCGACCTGGCGCTGCGCCTGCTCGGCGGGGGCTGGGCGCTGGCCGAGGGCACGCGCCGCACCCGTCACCCGGTCCGGCCCGCGGACCGCTGGGTCTCGGTACGCACCCAGGCCGGCAACGGCGACGACGTCCTCATGGGCCGCCTGCACGGCCGCGGCTGGCGGTCCCGGGCCGGTGCCCGCCTGGGCCGGCGGCCCGTGCACCTGGCGGTCACCGCCGCGGCGACGGCAGCGGCGGCCTGCGCCCTGCTCGGCCGCCGGCGGGCGGCCGGCTGGTGCGCGGCCGGCTGGCTCGCCGGGTCGGCGGAGTTCGCCGCCGCCCGGATCCTGCCCGGTCCCCGGGACCGGGCCGAGGTGCTCACCATGGCGCTGACCAGCTTCCTCGTACCACCGGCCGCCAGCTGGCACTGGCTGCGCGGCCTGGCCGTCCACCGCCGGGTGCCGCCCACGGCCCCGGCCGCTCCCCCGGCCACCGGCCCCGCCGCCCGCGCGCCGGCCCCGACCACGGCCGGTGCGTCATGACCGCCCGCGGTACGACGGCCCCGGCGGGTTCGCGGCCCGCCCGGTCCGACGGGCCCTGGCTGTGGCCGGGCGGGGCCGGCGGCCCCGCCGCGGTCCGACCGCCCGGCGGGCGGCCCGGGCTGCCGCAGGCCGTGCTGTTCGACCGGGACGGCACCCTCGTGGCCGACGTCCCCTACAACGGCGACCCCGGCCGGGTGCGGGCCATGCCCACCGCCCGCCGCGCCCTGCGCCTGCTGCGCGCCGGCGGCGTCCCGGTGGCGGTGGTCAGCAACCAGTCCGGTGTCGGACGCGGCCTGCTGACCCGCCGCCAGGTCGAGGCGGTGGCGGCCCGGATCGAGGCCCTGCTCGGCCCGTTCGCGCTGTGGGCCGTGTGCCCCCACCGCCCCGCGGACGGCTGCGGCTGCCGCAAGCCCGCGCCCGGACTGGTGCTCGCCGCCTGCGCGGCACTCGGCGCCGACCCCCGGCGCACGGTGGTCGTCGGTGACATCGGGGCCGACCTGTCGGCGGCCCGGGCCGCGGGGGCCACGGGGGTCCTGGTGCCCACGCCGGTCACCCGCCCCGAGGAGGTCCGGGCCGCCGCGCTCACCGCTCCCGACCTGCTGGGCGCCGTACGGCTGCTGCTGGGCCCGCCGGGCGCGGACGGCCCGGCGCCGGACCCGGACCCGGGAGGCGCACCGTGGTGACGCGGGCTCCGCGCACCCTGGTGGTGCGCCTCGACAGCGCCGGGGACGTGCTGCTCGCCGGCCCCGCCGTCCGGGCGGTCGCGGCCGGCTCCTCCTGCACCGGGCTGCTGTGCGGACCCGCCGGCGCTCCCGCCGCCGCCCTGCTGCCCGGGCTCGACCGGATCCTCGTCCACGAGGCGGCCTGGGTGGGTCTGGCCGCGCCGCGGACCTCCCGCGAGGAGTGCGACCTGCTCCTCGACGCCCTGGCCGCCGAGCACTTCGACCGCGCGCTGGTCCTCGTCTCGTACCACCAGAGCCCGTTGCCCGCCGCCCTGCTGCTGGCGATGGCCGGGATCGGGGAGGTCGCCGCCGACTGCGTCGACTACCCCGGGTCGCTGCTCGCCCTGCGCCACCGGCGGCGCGCCGGCCGGCACGAGGTCGAGGCCGCCCTGGACCTGGCCCGTGCCTTCGGCTTCCCGCTGCCGCCCGGCGACGACGGGGCGCTGCGCGTCCTGCGGCCGCCGGACACCGTCGGCCTGACCGGCCCCGAGCCGTACGTCGTCGTCCACCCCGGGGCGGCGGTCCCGGCCCGGGCGTGGAGCGCCGGGCGGGCCGCCGGCGCGGTCGCCGCGCTGCACGGCGCCGGGCACCGCGTGGTGGTCACCGGCGGGCCCGGCGAACGCCCGCTGACGGCGCGGGTCGCGGGGCGGCACACCCTCGACCTCGGCGGCGGCACCCGGGACCTGGGCCAGCTCTCCGGGGTCCTGGCCCGCGCGCGGGCCGTGGTGACCGGGAACACCGGACCGGCCCACCTGGCCTGCGCCGTCGGGACGCCCGTGGCCTGCCTGTTCGCCCCCGTGGTGCCGCCCGAGCGCTGGCGCCCGTACGGGGTCCCGCACGTGCTGCTCGGCGATCAGGGCGCGGCGTGCGCCGGCACCCGGGCCCGGGTGTGCCCCGTGCCCGGTCACCCCTGCCTGGACTCGGTCCCCGACGAGGACGTGCTCGCGGCGGTGTCCGCGCTGCTCGCCCGCCCCGCACCGGCGCGTCCCGCCGACGAAGGAGCAGCACCATGAACATCCTGCTGTGGCACGTGCACGGATCCTGGACCACGGCCTTCGTGCAGGGCCCGCACACCTACCTGGTGCCCGTGACCCCGGACCGGGGCCCCGACGGCCTCGGCCGGGCCCGCACCTTCGACTGGCCGGACAGCGTCCGGGAGATCGCCCCGGCCGACCTGGCGGCCACGCCCGTCGACGTGGTGCTGCTCCAGCGCCCCCACGAGTGGCCGCTCGCCGAGCGGTGGCTGGGCGGCCGGCGGCTCGGCCGGGACGTGCCCGCCGTCTACCTGGAGCACAACACCCCCGACGGCGAGGTGCCGCGCAGCCGGCATCCCGTGGCGGACCGCGACGACGTCACCCTCGTCCACGTCACCCACTTCAACCGGCTGTTCTGGGACAACGGCAGCACCCGCACGCGAGTGATCGAGCACGGGATCGTCGACCCGGGGCACCGGTACACCGGCGAGCTGCCCCGGGCCGCCGTGGTGGTCAACGACCCGGTGCGGCGCGGCCGGTACACCGGCACCGATCTGCTGGTGGAGCTGGCCGAGGCGGCGCCGCTGGACGTGTTCGGCATGCGCACCGAGGCCCTCGGCGCCCATCTGGGCCTCGCCGCGGACCGCTGCCGCACCCAGGACCTCCCGCAGGCCGGGCTGCACGCGGCCCTGGCCGTGCGGCGCCTGTACCTGCATCCGGTGCGCTGGACCTCGCTGGGGCTCTCCCTCCTCGAAGCCATGCACCTGGGCATGCCGGTCGTGGCCCTGGCCACCACCGAGGCGGTGGAGGCCGTCCCGCCCGGCGCCGGGACGCTGTCCACGCGCCCCGAGGAACTGGCCCGGGCCGCCCGCCACTACCTGGACGAACCGGAGGCCGCCCGGGAGGACGGCAGCCGGGCCCGCCGCGCCGCGCTCGCACGGTACGGCCTCACCCGCTTCCTGTCCGACTGGGAGCACCTGCTCACGGAGGTACGGTCATGACATCCCCCACCCGCGCCCACGACCCGCGGCCCCTCTCGGTGGCCCTGGTCTCCGAGCACGCCAGTCCCCTGGCCTCGCTCGGCACGGTCGACGCCGGCGGCCAGAACGTCCATGTCGCCTGTCTCGCCTCGGCCCTGGCGGACCGCGGCCACCAGGTCACGGTGTACACCCGGCGCGACGGCGGCGAGCAGCCCGACATGGTGCAGATGCGCCCCGGCGTACGGGTCCGGCACGTGCCGGCGGGTCCGGCGGAGCCCGTGCCGAAGGACGAACTGCTGCCGCACATGGGCGCGTTCGGCACCTGGCTGCTGGAGGCGTGGCGGGCCCGCCCGCCCGACGTGGTCCATTCCCACTTCTGGATGTCCGGCCTCGCCTCGGCGATCGCCGTACGGGAGCTGCACATCCCCTTCCTGCACACCTACCACGCCCTCGGCACGGTCAAGCGGCGCCACCAGGGCGCGGCCGACACCAGCCCGCCGCAGCGCATCGCCTACGAGCGCGACATCGGGCTGCGCTGCGACCGGGTGCTGGCCACGTGCCGGGACGAGGTCGGCGAGCTGGTGCGGATGGGCGTCCCGGCGGGCCGGGCCGATGTCGTGCCGTGCGGGGTGGACCCCGTACGGTTCCGGCCGGAGGGGCCCGCCGCCGAGCGGGATCCGCGCTACCGGTACCGGCTGCTCCAGCTGGGCCGGCTGGTCCCCCGCAAGGGGACCGCGGTGTCCGTCGCCGCTCTCGGCCGGCTCCCGGACGCCGAACTGGTGATCGTGGGCGGGCCGCCGGCCGCCCTCCTCGACCAGGACCCCGAGGCCCGGCGGCTGCGCGGCCTGGCCGAGGAGGCCGGGGTGGCCGACCGGGTCCGCTTCCTCGGCGGCCTGACCGGGGAGGCGGTACCGGCCGTCTTCCGCAGCGCCGACGTGGTGCTGTGCCCGGCGGACTACGAGCCGTTCGGCATCGTGCCCCTGGAGGCCATGGCCTGCGGGCGTCCCGTCGTGGCGAGCGCCGTGGGCGGGCAGCTGGACACCGTCCTGCCCGGGGAGACCGGGCTGCTGGTGCCGCCCGGCGATCCGCAGGCCCTGGCCGACTCCGTGGCGGCCCTGCTCGCCGACCCGGTGAGGCGGGCGGCCTTCGGGGTCGCGGCCCGGCGCCGGATCCTCGGCCACTACGGCTGGGACCGCGTGGCCCGCGCGACGGAACGTTCCTACGAGGCGGTGCTCGGCACGCACCGCGCCCCCGGCACCGTCCACCCCGCCCGCACCCGGCGGGCCACCGCCGCGTGAACCCGAACCGCACCCCCGAAGGAGGTGGCGGCCGGCGGCCCCGGGCGGCCGGCCCGACCCCATGAACCCGTACTCCTCCGC
>NZ_RPRY01000298.1 GCF_003949795.1 Streptomyces sp. WAC06614 | reverse complement strand
GTCCCTCCCCATCCCCACGTGACATCCCCGCGGCCCGCCGACCGGAGGCCGCCCGGGAGTGAAAGGCATCGCCGCCGCGATCGGCGCGCTCTGCCTCACCCCCTTCCTGCTGGCCGGCACCGCCGTCCTCGCCGCCGCCGCGAGCGACTCCTCGGACCAGGGCACCTCCTGCTTCACCAAGTCGGTCGACACCGAAGCCGTACGACGCCAAGTCACCGCCGTTCTCGGCGGATCCGGCGCCCAGAAGGTCCACGTCGACGGCCTTGACCTGCCCGACGAGCAGATACCGCACGCCCGCACCATCGTCGCCACCGGCATCACGCTCGAAGTACCCGAGCGCGGCCAGGTCGTCGCCCTGGCCACCGCCATCCAGGAGAGCCGGCTGCGCAACCTCGGCTACGGCGACCGCGACTCGCTGGGCTTGTTCCAGCAGCGACCCAGCCAGGGGTGGGGCACTGCCGCCCAGGTCCGAGACCCCGTCTACGCCAGCACGAAGTTCTACCAGGGCCTGCTCAAGGTCCCCGGCTGGCAGCAGATGACGATCACGCAGGCCGCGCAGGCCGTCCAGCTGAGCGGCTTCCCCGACGCATACGCCCAGTGGGAACCCCTCGCCCGCGCGCTGCAGCAGGCGATCGCCCCGACGCTCAAGGGCGCACAGCCGCCCGCCGGCGGCCAGAACCCCGGCATCCCGGCCACCGACCCGTGCGCTCCGAGCGAAGACGGCAGCGGCTCCGGGCCGATCCCCGAAGGGGCCGTCCCCAAGGGGTACTCGATCCCCGCCGACGCCGATCCCCGCGCCAAGACGGCCATCACGTGGGCCATGAACCAGCTCGGCACCCTTTACCAGTGGGGCGGCTCCTGTCTCGCACCCCACGGCCCGGACCCCATGGGCCGGTGCGACTGCAGCTCTCTGACCCAGCAGGCGTACAAGAAGGCCGGGATCACCCTGACCCGGACCACATACACCCAGGTCAAAGAAGGCAACGCCGTCCCGCTGAACCAACTTCGCCCCGGCGACCTGGTGTTCAGCCGCGGCACCGTCGCAGTCCCCGAGCACGTCGGCATCTACGCCGGCCATGGCTACGTCATCGAGGCCCCGCGCACCGGAAAACCAGTCCGCTTCGCCACCCTCGCTGACTTCGCCGCCAACAGCGCACGCCGTTTCCCGTGACACCGGTCCGCCCGGCCGGCCCTTGAGGCGCCGGGCGGACCGGACCACGTTCGCGCCGCAGAGCGCCCCCCCATCCCCCTTTCTTCCTGTTCCCCGGCAGGGCCCGCCGTGTCCTGCGCATGCAAGGAGCGCACCACCATCTCCCCCGTCCACCTCACCCCACCCCTGTCCGAACGCTTCACTCTGCTTGCCTACGATCCGGGGGTCTCGCCCAAGGGCGGCGGCCTGCCCGGACTCGAAGTCCTGCGCACCGTCGTCAACTCGATCAACCTCTTCGGCATCGTCGCGGTGGTCGGCGCGCTCGCCGTCAGCCTCGGCGTGTGGGCCTGGGGCCACCACTCCGGCGGCCACCAGGCCGAAGCCAACGGCAAGAAGGGCGCGGTCGTGAGCGCCGGCGCCGCCCTCGGCCTGGGCGCGGCCAACGGAATCGTGGCCTTCTTCAGCGCCCTCGGCTCGCAGGTCCACTGATGAGGAAACGTTCCCTCGACGCTCTCGGCATCGGCTGGCAGCCGCCCCGGCGCATCATGCTCGCCGCTGGCATCCTGGCCGCGCTGCTCGTACTGACTGGAGCCGTGGCCTGGTGGACCGGCCGCGGCCAGAGCGACAGCGCTTCCGCGCCACACACCGGGTCCTCCGCATCGCCGAAGAGCACCTCCGCTCCCGTGCCGAAGCCGCCCCCGGGCGGGTCCAAGGTCGCAGGGCCCCCACCGATCGCCGACCCACTGGCTTTCGCCCGGGCGAGCGCGGTGATGCTGTGGACCTTCGACGCCCGCACCACCAGCCGTGACGACCAGCTCGCCGGCATGCACACCTGGATGACCGGCGAGACCGCGTACGCGGACTGGGACTCCGTCCAGGCCCAGATCCCGGACCCGCTCCTGTGGTCCCGGCTGAAGGACAACGGCCAGCACGCCAGTGCCACCACCTCCGAGGGGCACTTCCCCTCGGCGTTCAAGCAGGCCCTGGCCGAGAACCCGCAGGCGATCACCGAGGCGTACATCTACGCCGTCACCGTGCGCGGCAAGACACAGCTCGCCTGGAACGGCGGCGGGGGCGGTGCCGAGGACCGCCAGATCACCCTCGCCGTCCAGTGCCGCCCCGGCAAGGACTGCCGCCTGGTCGCCGTAGCCCCGCGCGTCGCCCCGTAGCCCTTCCCCTCTCCCCGAAAGGACGCCCGCGTGGGCTTCTGTGACCTGCCCGTCGCCGGCAAACTCTGCACGGTCGGCGACGTGATCGACTTCGCCTCCGATCCCGTCGGCGCCATCGGGGACTGGATGGCGAAGAGCGCCGGCGACCTCGCCGCCGCCGCGGCCGACCTCGCCGCGAAGGCCATCAACCGGACCACCGACATCGACCTGGGTGCCGGCTGGTTCCGCGACAACTACGAGACGATCTTGCCCATCGGTCTGCTCGTGCTGGTCGCGACCTTCTGCGCCCAACTCGTACGCGCCGCCATCAAACGCGACGGCCAGGCCCTGACCCAGGCCGTCACCGGCACGGCCAGCGGTGTGCTGTTCGCGTTCTGCGCCATCGCCTTCACCACGGTGGCCCTCGAAGTCGTCGACGCATTGAGCGACGGGCTGTTCAAGGCGTCGGGAACAGACATGTCCACGGCCGTGCGGCGCCTCGTCAAGATCTCCCAGATCGGCGCCATCGCGGGCATGGGCTGGCTCGTCGCCGTCGTCGCCGCCTGCGCGAGCGCGATCGGGATGTTCCTCCTCTGGGGCGTGATGATGGTCCGCAAGGTCGGCATCCTGATCTTGGTGACCCTCGCGGTCTTCGCGGGCGCTGGCGGCGGCTGGGAGGTCGCCCGCCGCTGGCGGCGCGGCTGGATCGAAGCCACCGCAACCCTCGTGGTGTCGAAGCTGTTGATGACGATCATCTTCGTGCTCGGCATCGCGGCCATGAGCAAGACCGAAGCCAAGGACGGCGTCGGCGCCCTCGCCGACATGGCCGCAGGCATGGTCATCATGCTCCTGGTGCTGCTCTGCCCGTACATGGTGTTCAAGTTCGTCCACTGGGCCAGCGAAGGCACCGACGGTGAGCAGATTCACCGAGCCGGCGGTGCAGGTGCCCAGATGGCCCGCCAGCACGCCGAGAACGCCGGACGCAAGGCCGCTTCCGCAGCAGCCACTGCGGGCACCGGCGGCGCGGCAGCCGGGGCCGGGGCCGCGGGCGGCACCCAGGCAGCAGGCGGCGGGGGCTTCCCCGGCGACATCGCCGCCAACCCCACCGGCGGAATGAGCATGGACAAGGACGACTCCAGCGACAGCTCCGGAGGCGGCTTCCGTGACCTCATGGAACAGTCCGGCACCCCGCAGACCCAGAACAGCACGGGTCAGGGCGCCCCCCCAGCTCGTTCTCGTCTCCTCGGCCCTCACCCTCCTCCTGGTCACGGTGGTGACCTCAGGCCTGATCGGCGCCGTCGTCCTGGCCCCCCTGTGGATCACCACCGGTGTCCTGGTCGGGGTACGCCGGGAGGGCCGGTCCCTGATCGACTGGGCGCCGCTTGTCGCCCGGTACGCCCAGCGCCGCCGGAGCGGACAGACGCTGTGGCGGGCCCGGCCGCTATCCCGGCCCCGGGTCGAAGGGCTGCTCCACCTGCCCGGAACGACCGCGTCGCTTCGGGTGGCCATTTCCGCGTCCGGCGCCGCCGCCGTCCACGACCCCCACCGGCAGACCTTGACCGCTGTCGCCAAGGTCAGCTCCCGCGCCTTCGCCCTGCTCGATCCCGCCACCCAGAACAGCAACGTCACCGCGTGGGGCCGGGCGCTCGCGGGCATCGCCCGTACCGGGCACGTCGCCACCGTCCAGGTCCTGGAGCGCACCGTCCCGGACTCCGGCGACAGCCTCACCCGGCACTGGGCCGAGCACGGCAACCCCCAGGCACCCGTCGCCGGGCAGATCTACTCCGCGCTCGTCGAATCCGCCGGGCCGGCCGCCGCCCCGCACGAGGCGTACCTCGCCATCGCCCTGGACCTCAAAGCCGCCAAGCGCCTGGTCATCCAAGCCGGCGGCGGACTCGACGGTGCCTTCACCGTCATGGCGCAGACCACCGCGTCCGTCGCCCAAGCCGCCCGCACCGCCGGTCTCACGGTGACCGGCTGGCTGGGCCCGCGGGAGATCGCAGCCGTGCTGCGCACCGCCTACGACCCCGCCTCCACCGCCCGCCTCCAGCAGTGGTCCTCCACCGGCCGCGCCGAAGCCGACCCGGCCGCCGCCGGCCCCGTCGCCCAGGTCGAAGAAACCGACCGGGTGATCACCGACTCCGCCCGGCACACCACCTACTGGATCGAGAACTGGCCCCGGACCGAAACCCACGCCGGATTCCTCCACAACATCATGTTCAGCACCGGCGTACGGCGCACCTTCTCCCTCATCTACGCCCCGCAGGGGATCGACTCCGCCCTGCGCGACGTCCAGCGCCGCAAGGCCGCGATCATCGCGGACGCCTCCGAACGCCGCCGCCGCGGCCAGGTGGAGTCCGAGGCAGACAACGTCGAGTACGCAGACGTCAAGACCCGCGAGAAGCAGCTCATCTCCGGGCACGCGGACGTCGCCCTGACCGGGCTGCTCACCGTCTCCGCCGACACCGACGCCCACTTGGACGCCGCCTGCGCGCAGATCGAAACGGCTGCCGCCGGCGCCCAGGTCGACCTGCGGCGCCTGATCTACCAGCAGACGGACGCCTTCACCGCCGGCGCTCTCCCGCTGGCCCGCAACACCCTCTAACCCGCCCGCCCGCCATCTTGGCGTCCATCCCCCGCGAGAAGCCCTTGTCACCTGACGACCGCAGCGACGCCCTCCCCACGAGCGACGCCCACCCGTATCTGCGGGCGGCCACCGCCGGCCTGCGCCACCACACGCGCACCCTCACCGCACAGACCGCCGTCGGCGAGTGCGCCCGGCCCGCCGACCGGCCTCACCTCGACAGCCTGCACGCCCACCTCACCGCCCTGCACCGGCTGCTGGACCAGATCGCTGAACGCACCCGGCCCGAGCGCCCCGCCTCCGGACGGCACCTGGCCACCGCCCACGCCCGCCTCTGGCAGGCAGCCGACGCCGTCCACGCCGCATTCCACCTGCTGCCCGCCGCAGCCCCCGGCGGCAGCGACTGCCACCCCGAGCGGCTCCCGGAAGGCCCGCCCGTGCTGACCATCTGCCAGCGCCACCTGGCCGCCTCCCACGCCATACGGCGCAAGACCACGGCCGCCGACCTCGCCACACCGGCGTCCTGAAACACCCCCGCCCCGGAAACGAGCGAGCACCGTTGTCCCACCGCCGCGCCAGCGCGACCCCCCTGTTCACCCCGCACAACATCGACCGCGCCCAGCGCCGGGCCCTGCGCAAGCAGACGGCCCGAGCCGAAGCCCGCGCCCGCATCGCCGCCGGCGCAGACGCGGAGCAGCAGCCCACCGAGGCGGCCTACCCCGACGCCGTCTACCCGCTCGCCGGACGCCCCGGACCCGCGTCCGCCCGCGGCAGCCGCCTCAAACTCCCCGCCCACCGGATGACCACCGCCGTCGCCTCGGCCGCGTACCCGTTCCTCGCCGAAGGCGGGCTCGGCGCCGACGGCATCTACATCGGCCGCGACCTGCACGCCGAAGGGTCGTTCACCTTCGACCCGTTCTCCCTGTACGGGAAGGTCGAGGGGTTCACCAACCCCAACCTGCTGCTCGCGGGGGTGATCGGGCAGGGCAAGAGCGCCCTGGCCAAGAGCCTGGCCCTGCGGTCCGTCGCGTTCGGCTACCGGGTGTACGTCCCGTGCGACCCCAAGGGTGAATGGAGCGCGGTGGCCGCCGCCTTGGGCGGAACGTCCATCGCGCTGGGGCCGGGCCTACCTGGCAGGCTGAATCCGCTGGACGCGGCGCCGAGGCCGCCGTCCGTGCCGGAGGCGGAGTGGGAAGGCGAGGTCCGCAAACGCCGCCTGCTGCTCCTCGGATCCCTGGCCCGCACCGTGCTGGGCCGGGACCTGCTGCCCATGGAGCACACCGTCCTCGACGTCGCACTCGATGCCGCCTGCGCCCCGGCAGCGGCCAGTGGCCGGCCCCCGCTGCTCGGCGACATCGCCCACGCCCTGGCCGACGGGCCCGGCCTCGACCTCGCCGGCGGCCTACTCGCCGGACGGCTCGGGGAGGCAGCCCGCGACCTCGCCCACGCCATGCGCCGCCTGGTCTTCGGAGACCTGGCCGGGATGTTCGACGCGCCCTCCACCAGCGCCTTCAACCCGTACAGCCCGATGCTGTCCATCGACCTCTCCCGCCTTGGCGGCAGCGACGACACCGCCCTGGTCCTGGCCATGACCTGCGCCTCGGCCTGGATGGAAGCCGCGCTCACCGACCCCTACGGCGGCAGGCGGTGGGTGATCTACGACGAGGCATGGAGGTTGATGAGGCATCCGGCCCTCCTGATGCGCATGCAGGCCCAGTGGAAGCTCTCCCGCGGCCTGGGCATCGCCAACGCCATGGTCATCCACCGGCTGTCCGACCTGCTGACCGCGGGCGACGCCGGCAGCCAAAGCCGCGCACTGGCCGAGGGGTTGCTCGCCGACTGCAGCACCCGCGTGATCTACCGCCAGGAGACCGACCAGCTGCATGCCGCCGCCGGACTCCTCGGACTGACCAGCGTCGAAACCGCCGCACTGTCCCACCTCAGCCGTGGCCGCGGCCTGTGGAAGGTCGCCGGCCGGAGCTTCGTGGTCCAGCACCAGCTGCACCCCGCCGAGCTGCAGCTCTTCGACACAGACGCCCGTATGCACTGACCACAGAAGCGTCCAACCAACCCGGGAACCCATGCCCTCCGCACGCGCCGACCTGTCCCTGTTCGCCTCCGCGCTCGCCGCCCGTCTCCCCGGGCAATGGACGAGCGACTACCAGCAGCACCTCACCTTCGAAAGCCAGTGCGCCACCATCGACCGTCTCTGGGACTGCGGTCATGTCGAGTACATCGTCAGCCAGTACGTCCTGGGCCACGAGGCCATCCTCCACGGTCCGGACGGCCAACACCTCTACGTCACCGACCGGCCTTTGCGGCCGGGCCAGTTCGTCGTCGCTCCGCTGTGCCCAGACGTCGAGCCCCACCACTTCGTGGGTATCGAGGAGCCCAGCGGGATCGTGGTGCCCAACGGTCCCGTCCGGGCCGCCGCCCACATCGCGCGGCGGCTGCTGCCCCGCTATGAAGCCGCCCGCGACGCCGTGCGGCGCAGCCTCGTCGAGCGGCCCGAGCCCCCGCGCCGCACGGCCCCGCCGCAGGTCGACCAGACCCTCACCTTGACCTGGTACGAGGACGGGGCGCTCGGAGCGCCGTACGAGGACGTCCTGGAGGAAGCCAGGGAAGTGCTGTACGTCCACGGATTCCAGTACGCGCCCCACCAGGCCGCTTTCCTCCTCCCCGCCTCCTACGGCGAGACCGACCGCGCCCTACGCCTCCAGGCCGTCGCACTCCGGCTCGCCGCAGCCGGGATCGGCGTGAACCTGCGTCACGCCACGCCCAGCGCCACGCTTCCGCCTCGCCCGCCAGCCGTGGCCCGACCTGTACCCGTCCTGCCCGCGGCCCCTACCGCCCACGCCCGCTGACCACCAGCCCGAAGGAACCGCCATCAGCACCCGCAGCTTCATCGCCCGCCCCACCCCGTCAGACGGCTACGGGGGCATCTACTGCCACTACGACGGCTACCCCGATCACCAGCTCCCCCTTCTACTCGGCGCCGCCCGCTACCGCTTCGGCGGCGACCTCGACGCCCTTCGCCGACACCTCATCGACGGACCCCACGACTGGAAGAACCTCGGCATGGACCTCCTGGACCGGGCCCCCGACAACGTCCGGGAGAAACTCGACCCGCACGGCGACCGCGGGCCGAGCACACCCTTCGACAACGTCTTCAACGTGGACGGCACCCCCGCGAAGCCGATCCCGGTCACCGACGCCAACGCTGATGCGATGGGCCTGGAATGGGGCTACGTCCTGCACGACCACGGCATCGAAGTCATCGCCCTGACCTGGTACGACATCGGCCCCATCGTGCCCTGGGACACCGACCCCCTCTCCCGGATCTCCGGCACCCCCTCCCTCTGGGAGTCGAACCGGCCCGCGCCCATCCAGGCC
>NZ_RPRY01000297.1 GCF_003949795.1 Streptomyces sp. WAC06614 | reverse complement strand
ACCCCACCCGGCCCTTCCTGCGCCCCCAGGCGCCCTGGCCCGACCGGGCCACCGCCGCGCCGGCCCCGGGCCCGGCCGCCGCGCCCGTACCGGAGCGGGAGGACCTCGCCGCCACCGTCGACCGGGTCAAGGAACTGCTCGACCAGGGGCAGCTGACCCAGGCCGTGGACCTCCTCGGCGGGATCCTGCCCACCGCGGCGGCCCGGCACGGCGAGCACTCACCGGTCGTGCGCAGCCTGCGCAAGCAGTACGCCGCCACGCTCATGGACGACCGCCAGTACCGCCGGGCCCTGCCCGAGCTGCGGCGGCTGGCCGACGAGTACCCGGCCGGCGACCCGCAGGCGCTGCGGTTCCGCTACGACACCGCGATGTGCCTGGAGCAGCTCGGCGAACCGGCCGCGGCGCTGGCCGAGTACCGCTCGCTGCTGCCCCTGTTCGAGAACCACTACGCCAACCCCGACCCGGAGCTCCCGCTCCAGGTGCGGCGGCGGATAGCGCAACTGCTGCTGGCCCTCGGCGACCGGCCGGCCGCCCACGACACCCTGGTCCGGCTGCTGTTCGACGCCGAGCGCCTGCACGGCCCGGCGCACCCGTTCCCGGACGAGGTGCGCCGCACCCTCCAGTGGCTGGGTCAGGTCCGCGGCTGAACCCGGCGGGCCGGCCGCCGCCGCAGCAGCGGCCGTACGGCCAGGACCAGCACCGCCAGGGCCGCGGCCGCCGCGCCCGGGTACAGGCCGGGCGGGCGGAACGTGCAGGTGACCGACGTGGTCCGGCCGTCCAGCGGGACCGCGAGCAGGCCCAGGTAGGACCCGCCCGGGCGGCCGTTGCAACGCCAGCCCCGCACGGCCGGGGTGGCCAGGACGGCCGTGCCGGTGGTCCCGCGCGCGAACGTCGCCGACAGCCCGGAGTCGTGGACCGCCACCGAGGTGGCCGCCGTCGCGCGCAGCCGGTCCACCGCGGCCGTGAGCCGGGCGCGGTCGAGGCAGCCCAGCTCCCAGGAGGCCGGCGGGGCCTGGTCGAAGACCAGCGCCGAACCCTCGCCGTGAGAGGGGCCCAGCGGCTGCAGCGCGGCCCGGTTGCGGGGGGCGTTGCCGTTCAGCCGGAAGGCCGGGCCGTCCGCGAGCCGGGCCGTGGCGTTGTAGGCGGGCGCCCACAGGAAGGCCTCGGTGCCGGCCGCGCACACGCCCGGGGAGAGCGGCGGGTCGTAGACCTGCGCGCCCAGCAGCAGCTCCTGGTTGGCGAACGGCGAGTCCCCGTAGGCCGGGTCCGTACCGGCCGGTCCGCCGCCCGCCGGCCGGGTGGTGACCAGCGGCAGCGGCGGCAGCGGGTTACGGGTCACCGCACCGTCGGGCCGGAGCCGGGCACCGACCGCGAACAGGGCGTCGGTGACCGGATTGTCGATGCTCTGCACGTTGCGCCCGCGGGAGGTCCACCCGGCGCCGAGCGCGGCCATGGTGCGGGTGAAGACGTCGGGGGTGTGGCTGCTGTAGTAGGCCCCGCCCTCGCCGCCGAGCAGCATCGGGTCGTTCCCGGTCAGCGCCGGCCGGCCGGCGTCCGTACGGAAGACGGGCCAGTCGTCGGCCTCGGCCAGGGCCCGGGAGCGGGCGGTGTGGGCCGGGCCCCAGGACGGGTAGTCGTCCAGCCCGCCGAGCTTGCCCTGGTGCCCGTACGCCACGGTGGCCGCGGCCTGCACCACCAGCGCGCCGGTCAGCAGCGCCGCCGGCAGCAGCGGCCGGCGGCCCGCCCGCCGGCCGGGCCACCCCAGCGCGGCCCCGGCCGCGGCCAGGCCCAGGACGAACAGCAGCAGCCCGGCGTCCGTGGCCAGCGGGCTGGCGCTGCCCCACAGCACGGCAGCGCCCAGCAGCCCGGCGCCCCCGGCCAGCGCCCGGCCGTCCGGCCGGCCCGCCGACAGCGCCGTCCAGGCGGCGATCACCACGATCCCGGCCAGCACGAACGTCTGCCGGTACGGGCTGCCGTTGGGCGTGGCGAAGACGTGCCAGGCCAGATGGGTCGGGGTCCATTGGAAGGACACCGCCACGGCCACCACCAGCCCCGTCCACCACCACCGGGTGCGGGCCGGCACCGCCCGGTGCAGCGGCAGCGCCGCCGCCAGCAGCAGGGTCCCGGTGCCCACGAACACGGCCGGCGAGGAGAAGCTGTACGTGGCCGGCAGCGCCCGTGCGAACACGTCGGCCCAGGACACCGGCGCGAACTGCTTGGTCCAGCCCGGGTAGGCCTGCTGAGAGCTGAGGAACAGCGGCACCAGCACGGGGGCGGCCAGCAGCAGCCCCAGCACCGTCGAGACGGCCGCCCGCCCGAGGACCGCCGCCCGCCGGCGCAGCCCCTGACGGGTCAGCACCACCCGGACCAGCAGCACCAGGACCGCGCCGAGGGTGGCCATGTAGGCGGTGTAGAAGTTCGCGGTCCAGCACAGCGCGACCACCACCGGCGCCGCCACCGGCCGCCGGCCGCGCAGCGCCCATTCGCCGGTCAGGCACAGCAGCGGGAAGGCGATCAGCCCGTCCATCCACATCGGGTTGTACGAGGCCTCGATCACGGACCAGCCGCACAGCGCGTACGAGGCCCCCAGCAGGCCCGCCCCCCACCAGGGCCCGCGCCGCAGCGTGCGCAGCAGCCAGGTCATCGCCGCCGCCGCGGCGGCCGTCTTCATCAGCGTGACGACGTACACGGCCAGGTCGATGTCGGCGCGCGGGAAGAGCCCGACCAGCGGGGCGAACGGGCTGGTGAGATAGGTGCCGAAGTCCGGCAGGAAGCTGGTGCCGTAGCCGGAGCGCCAGTTGAACAGCAGTCCGCCGGCGGCCCGGCCGTGGAGCAGGTCCCACAACTGGGCGTGGAAGGGGACGAACTGGTTGCCCAGGTCGTTGATGCTGCGGTGGCGGTGCCCGTACGGGTACACCCGGGCGATCGCGTCCCCGGCGGCCACGGCCACGGTGGTGACCACGGCCGCGAGGGCGGCCCCGCGGAGACTGGTACGGCGCGGCGCGCGGAGGTCGGTGTGCTCGCTCGACATGGTGGGGGGACCTTCGCAGCACCGCACGACGCAGGGGTGGCCACCGGGTGAACGCGCACCCCGACGCCGCGGGAATCGTTGGTCGAATCGGTGGCCCGTGCCCCCTCGACTGCATACCATCGATCACCGCAAGGCCCTTGTGCATGAATGCACAATCTTTCCGGCCCGGGAGGCTCCTTTGCACCGTCGCGCAGCGCTCTCCGTATCCGCCGCCCTGCTCGCCGCGGCTCCCCTGCTCTCCGCCTGTGGCTCCTCCCCGGCCCGGCCCGGTACCGCGGCCGTCGTCGGCGGGGAGCGGATCACCACCTCGGCGGTGCAGGCCCAGGTCAAGGACGTCCGGGCGGCCCAGAACCGGTCCCCCCAGGGCCCGGCCCTGATCCAGGCGACCGCGGGCCTGGAGCGGCACAAGCTGGAGTGGATGATCCGGCTGGCCGTGCTGGAGCGGGCCGCGAAGGACGCCGGGGTGAGCGTGACCACCGCCGAGGTCGAGGACCAGCGCAAGCTCACGGTGCAGCAGGCGGGCGGCACCGAGCAGCTGGAGGCGGCCGCGCTCCAGCAGGGCGCGCTCGCACCCGACCAGATCGACGCCGACCTGCGCTTCAAGCTGCTGCGGGACAAGCTCTACGACCACTACGGCAGCCAGGAGAAGGCGGTCGAGGAGATCCGCCGGACCGCGCAGAAGCTGCACGTGGAGCTGAACCCGCGGTTCGGCACCTGGGACCCGCAGCAGATCGGCCTGGGCGACAAGGGGACCTCCTGGATCGTCCAGAAGACCCGCCCCCAGCAGCCGGCCGCCGGCGCCTGAGGCACCCACCGCAGCGGGTGCGCCCGACGGGGGCGCACCCGGGCGGGGGTAGGTTCGAGGGGTGACCGAGCAGAACACCCCCGAGCCGACCGCCGCCGAGACCGGCCGCATCGTCCTGCTGACCACCAGCCACCGGGTCGCCCCCGGTGTGCTGTCCTGGCCGGCCTGGCAGACCCTGCGGACCGCCGACCGCGTCCTGTGCGCCGACCCGCACCACCCGCAGCTTCCGTACCTGCACGAGGCGGGCGTCGAGGTCACCCCCGAGGTGCCCGACGCCCACGACCTGGTCGAGGCCTGCGCCGGCGGTCGTACGGTCGTGGTCCTGCCCACCGGCGAGGGCGACCAGCGGCTCACCGACGGCCTGGCCCGGCTCGCCGGCTCCGGCCGCGTGGCCATGCCCGAGCTGGAGCTGCTGCCCGGCTCCTACGACCTGCCCGGTGCCCGGCTGCTGGACCTGGTCCAGGTCATGGACCGGTTGCGCCGCGAATGCCCCTGGACCTCGCGCAAGACGCACCGGGGCCTGGCGAAGTACGCCATCGAGGAGGCGTACGAGCTGGTCGAGGCGATCGAGGACGGTACCCGGGAGGAGCTGCGCGAGGAGCTGGGCGACGTCCTGCTCCAGGTGGTCTTCCACGCCCGGATCGCCGAGGAGGGCGAGGGCGAGGACGGCGCCGAGCCGTTCTCCATCGACGACGTGGCCGCGACCCTGGTCGACAAGCTCGTCCGCCGCCACCCGCACGTCTTCGGCGACGCCACCGCCGAGACCCCCGAGGACGTGCACGCGCACTGGCTGCGCACCAAGGCCGTGGAGAAGCAGCGCGCCTCGGTGACGGAGGGCGTGCCGCTGGGCCAGCCGGGCCTGGCCCTCGCGGCGCAGCTCGTCGGCCGTGCCCGGGCGGCCGGGCTGGACGTGGAACTGCCGCGGGGCGAGGGCATCGGCTACGAGCTGCTGGCGCTCGCCGCCCGGGCCGAGGCGGAGGGCGTCGACCCGGAGACCGCGCTGCGCGCGGCCGCCCGTACGTACCGGGACGCGATCCTGGCCGCGGAGTAGGGGCCGGGCCCGGGGGAGTGGCCCCCTCCCGGGGGCAGCGGCCCCCCGGACCTCACATCCGGGCCGCCGGGTCGTGCCAGTGCGGGGCCGGCGGGTCCAGGAACCACTCGCCCGGGCCCAGCGGCCGGGGCCGGCCGGCCGTCCCGGCGCCGTACGGGAGTGCGTCGTGGAAGACCCGGGCGGGGTCGGCGCCCAGCTCCCGCACCAGGTGGGCGATCTCCTCGACGAACGGCGCCGGGCCGCTGAGGTGGACGTCCTGGTCGGGCCACCGGCCCCGGTTGCCCAGGGCCGTGGCCAGCCGCTCGGTGGCCTGGTTGCGGTGCCGGCCCGGCGCGGGCGTGATGTAGGTGACGCTCGGCCGGACCGGCCCGGCGGCGAGGGCCTCGATGACCGGGCGGTCGTAGAAGTGGGCGGCGTCCCGGGCGACCACGAAGAGGCGGACCTCCGCGTCGGGCGGGCGTTCGGCCAGGTCCTCCAGCATGGCCCGGACCGGGGCCCAGCCGGTGCCGGCCGCGACGAAGCTGATCGGGCGGCCCTCGCGGCGCAGCACCGCCCGGCCGCCCGGGGCCCCGAGCCGCAGCCGGTCCCCGGGCGCGGTCCGGCGCACCAGCGCGGTGCTCAGCCGGCCCCCGTCGATCCGGCTGACGTGCAGGTCGACGGTGCGGTCGGGGCGGGGCGCGTTGCCCAGGGAGTAGGGGCGCCAGACGCGGGGGACGAGGTCGCTGCTCACGCTGACGTACTGGCCCGGTACATAGGGGAGCGGTGCGTCCGGGAGCAGGGTGAGCACCCCTGTGTCCGGGCCGTACGTCAGGTGCCGGACCACTTCGGCGTCCCACCACGGCGGGTCCTGGCTGCGGGCCGCCCCGTCCGTCATGGCGTCGGCGACCACCTGGTAGGCCTCGGCCCAGGCCTTCTCGGTGGCCGGGGTCCAGGACGCGCCGCACGCGGCGGCCAGGGCGGCCCGCAGGCTGGTGCCGACGGCGGCGTAGTGCTCGGGGGCGACCCGGTACTTGCGGTGGTCGCGGCCGAGGTCGTGGAGATAGGGGAGGAGCCCGTCGTCGTGCAGCCGGCCCACGATCCGGGTGAGGGCGGCGAACAGCCGGTCGCGCTGGCGCTGCATGTCCTCGTCCTCGACGGGGAAGAGCTCGCGCAGCGCGGGGTGGTGCCGGAACAGGTGGGCGTAGAAGAACTTGACGGTGTGTTCGGCCCGTCTCTCGGCCACCGCGAAACTGCTTTTCAAGATCTTCACATCCACAGGGAGGACAGTAGGAACGGCGCGACGGCCGAGGTCAAGGTCCGGGGGATCTACGGACAGCCGCGGCGAACCGGGCATAGGGGATGACCGGTGGCGGGCCGGGTTACGGTCGGGGGGTGCACGATGACCCCGCCGCCGAGACCGCTCCCGACTCCCCTGTCGACGGGGCCGCGCCCGCCGCACCCACGCTCTTCGACTGGGAGTTCGCCACCGACCCGTACCCGGCCTACGCCTGGCTGCGCGAGCACTCCCCGGTGCACCGCACCAAGCTGCCGAGCGGGGTCGAGGCCTGGCTCGTGACGCGGTACGCCGACGCCCGGCAGGCGCTGGCCGACCAGCGGCTGAGCAAGAACCCGGAGAACCACGCGGAGCCCGCGCACGCCAAGGGCAAGACGGGCATTCCGGGCGAACGCAAGGCCGAGTTGATGACCCACCTCCTCAACATCGACCCCCCGGACCACACCCGGCTGCGCCGGCTGGTGTCCAAGGCGTTCACCCCCGGCCGGGTCGCCGAGTTCACCCCGCGCGTCCAGGAGCTCACCGACCACCTGATCGACGGGTTCGCCGCCCGGGGGGAGGCGGACCTCATCCACGAGTTCGCCTTCCCGCTGCCCATCTACGCCATCTGCGAGATGCTCGGCGTCCCGCGTGAGGACCAGGACGACTTCCGGGACTGGGCCGGGATGATGATCCGCCACGGCGGGGGTCCGCGCGGCGGGGTGGCCCGTTCGGTCAAGCAGATGCGCACCTACCTCGTCGAGCTCATCCATCGCAAAAGGGACGATCTGGGCGATGACCTGATCTCGGGTCTGATCCGGGCGAGCGACCACGGCGAGCACCTGACGGAGAACGAGGCCGCCGCCATGGCCTTCATCCTCCTCTTCGCCGGCTTCGAGACCACCGTCAACCTCATCGGCAACGGCCTGCACACGCTGTTCGCCCACCCCGCCCAGCGCCGCCGCCTCCAGGACTCCCTCGCCGCCGGCGAGAGCGAGCTGCTGGCCACCGGGGTGGAGGAGCTGCTGCGCTACGACGGCCCCGTGGAGCTGGCCACCTGGCGGTTCGCCACCCGCCCGCTGACCCTCGGCGGGCAGGCGATCGAGGCCGGCGATCCGGTGCTGGTCGTCCTCGCCGCGGCCGACCGCGACCCCGCCCGGTTCGCCGAGCCCGACACCCTGGACCTCTCCCGCGGCGACAACCAGCACCTCGGTTACGGGCACGGCATCCATTACTGCCTCGGTGCGCCGCTCGCCCGACTCGAAGGGCGGACCGCGCTCGCGACTTTGCTGACGCGTCTGCCCGACCTGGAACTGGCCGTGGATCCCAACGAACTGCGGTGGCGCGGCGGGTTGATCATGCGTGGTCTGCGCACCCTTCCGGTGCGCTTCACACCCAGCAATTAACTGACCCCGCGTCACTTCTGTGATCTTCACGTGATCGCGGCTGCATCGACTTGTGACAAGCGTTCGAGGAGCGCTAGGTTCCACGTCACTTCCTCAGGGAAGGGCCCGGCCGGGTGCGGGGCTCCTCCTGCCGTCGCGCGAAAGGTTCACCCCCATGCGTTCCGGGAACGGCCGTCACAGACGCCCCCGTCAGGTCCCCGCCCTCGTCGTCACGGCCGGAGTCACGGGCTCCGCCCTCGCGCTGCCGCTGCTCGCGGCCACCAACGCGAGCGCCGCCGACACCGCGACGTGGGACAAGGTCGCCGAGTGCGAGAGCGGCGGCACCTGGAGCGCCAACTTCGGCAGCGGGGCCTACGGCGGCCTCCAGCTCACCCAGGACGAGTGGGACGCGGCGGGCGGGCGCGCCTACGCCGAGCGGCCCGACCTCGCCAGCCGTTCCCAGCAGATCGCCGTCGCCGAGAAGGTCCTGGCGAAGCAGGGCCCCCAGGCGTGGGCGCTGTGCGCCGAGCCGGCCCACCTGGCCCAGAACGGGCCGGCGCCCGACGTCGACCCCGGCGAGCCCGGGCACAAGGGCCGGGTCGAGCCGTCCCCGGTCCGTCCCTCGGAGTCGGGGGCCGGCGACGGTGCCTCCGGTGACCAGGGCACCGTGATGATCCCGGCCACGCCCGGCGGCCCGAGCAGGCCCTGATCGACGCAGCCGCCGCGGCGAAACGCACCGGGATCAAGGTCGG
>NZ_RPRY01000296.1 GCF_003949795.1 Streptomyces sp. WAC06614 | reverse complement strand
GGACCACCCCTGCTGCGTCCCTCCCCCGGCCCGCCGAGCGTGGGAGGCATGACCCGTACCGACGCAGGCCCGGCCGACGGTCCCCCGCGGGGCCTGGTGAACGAGATCAAGGACGCCGTCACCGTCCGGGCGGCGTTGCTGGTCCTCGGGGTGCTGGCGCTCCAACTCGCCTTCGTCACCTCGTACATCGGCGCCTTCCACCACCCGAAGCCGCACCGGATCCCGCTCGCCGTGGTCACCCCGCTGGCGCCGCTGACCGAGCAGAGCGTGCAGCGGCTCGCCTCCCTGCCCGGGGACCCGGTCGACCCCCGGGCGGTCGCGGACGAGGCCACGGCCGTGCGGCAGATCCGGGACCGGGAGGTCGACGGGGCCCTGATCGTCGACCCGGCCGGGAAGGTCGACCGGCTGCTGGTGGCGAGCGGCGGCGGCACCTCCGTCGCCGACGCCCTCCAAGCGGTCGTGGGCCTGGCGGAACGGGCCCAGCAGCGCACCGCCGAGGTCGTCGACGTGGCTCCGGCCGCCCGGGGCGACAACCGGGGGTTGTCGTCGTTCTACCTGGCCGTCGGCTGGTGCGTCGGCGGCTACCTGTGCGCCGCGATCCTCGCGATCAGCGCCGGGGCCCGGCCGGCGAACGCGCACCGCGCCCTGATCCGGCTCGCCTCCCTGCTCGCGTACGCGGTGGTCGCCGGGCTGCTCGGCGCGGTCATCGCCGGACCGGTGCTGGACGCGCTGCCCGGCAGCCTGTGGGGCCTGTGGGGTCTGGGCACTCTGGTGGTGTTCGCGGTCGGCGCCCTCACCCTCGCCCTCCAGGGGCTCGCCGGGGTCGTCGGCATCGGCCTGGCGATCCTGCTGGTGGTGGTCCTGGGCAACCCGAGCGCGGGCGGCGCGTACGGATATCCGCTGCTGCCGCCGTTCTGGCGGGGGATCGGCCCCTACCTCCCGCCGGGCGCGGGCACCTGGACGGCCCGCTCGATCGCGTACTTCCGGGGCAACGACGTGACCGGCTCCCTGCTGGTGCTGTCGGCCTGGGCGGTGCTCGGCGCGGCGGTCACGATGGCCTGCGCGGCGTTCCGCCCGCCCCACCCGGGCCCCCCGGTCGGCAGCGGCCTCCCGGACCCGGAACCGGACCCGGCACCTCCCGCTCCCTGAGGGCACGCCGCGCCCGGCACCGCCCGCTACCCTGCGCCCATGGGAATACCCGTGCGCACCGACGACGGCCGCCTCCTGGCGGCCGAGGAGTGGGGAGATCCCGCCGGCACCCCCGTGCTCCTGCTCCACGGGACCCCCGGCAGCCGCCTGGGCACCGCACTTCCCGGGCTCGCCGCGCGGCACCCCGGCGTCCGGTTCCTCTCCTACGACCGGCCGGGCTACGGCGGCTCCCCGCCGAGCCCCGGCCGCCGGGTCGCCGACGCCGCCCGGGACGCCGCCGCCGTCGCCGACGCCCTCGGCATCGACCGCTTCGCGGTGGTCGGCCGCTCCGGCGGCGTCCCGCACGCGCTCGCCTGCGCCGCCCTGCTGCCCGACCGGGTCCGGGCCGCCGCCGTCCTGGTGGGGCTCGCTCCCCCGGACGCCGCCGGCCTGGACTGGCACGCGCGGATGACCCCGTTCAACGTGCGCGTGTACGGCCTGGCCCGGGGCCGGCTCGACGGGAGCGACCCCGGCGGCCTCGACCGGGACCTGACCGCTCGCGCCGCCGCCGTCCGGCGCGACCCGGAGCAGCTCCTGGAGGACCTGCGCGCCGACCTCTCCCCGTACGACCGGCCGGTGGTCGAGGACCCGCGGGTGCGCACGGCGCTGCTGCGCTCCTACCGCGAGGCGCTGCGCGTCTCGCACCTCGGCTGGCTGGACGACTGCCTCGCGTTCGTGCGCCCGTGGGGCTTCGACGTCTCCGGCGTCACCGTGCCGGTGCTGCTGTGGCACGGCCTGGACGACGCCTTCTCCCCGGTCGGCCACACCCGCTGGCTCGCCGACCGGATCCCCGGGGCCCGGGCCGTCCTGGTGCCCGGTGCCGGGCACTTCGCCGCCCAGTACGCGCTGCCCGAGGTGCTGCGCTGGCTGGAGGGGCTGGACGGCCCGCCCGGGCCGAACGGCACCGAGGGCACCGAGGGCACCGACGACAGGGACGGCACCGACGACAGGGACGGCACCGACGGCCCGGACGCTCAGGTCGCGGGGCGCCGGTAGGCGGCCGACCGGGCGCCCTTGAGGGCGTCCATGATCCGCTCGTGGCTGTCGCCCACCGCGTCGGTCACCCGGACCCTGAGGTACAGGGCCTCGACCTCGTCCACGAACCGCCGGGAGAAGGCTCCGACCGTCGCCGTGTCGTAGCCGCCGCCGGCGGGCACCAGCGGGAAGTTCCCCATCTGCACCAGCTGGAAGTCCTCCCCGGCGGTGAGCCCGGCCGCGGTCAGCGCCGCCGCCGCGCCCTGGACGTCGGTCCAGGCCCCGCCGGCTCCCGGTGGGCCGCCGCGCAGGACGACCCGGCAGGCGTAGTCCTCGATCACGGCCGTGTGCGAGCCGCCGTTGAGCAGGCCGACCCGCCACTCGGGTGCGCCGCCGTGCAGCTGCCCCGTGGTCCAGTCGGCCCGCCAGCCCAGGGAGGGCCGCACGGTGCGGGCGTACTGGGCGCGGGCGAGGACCGCACCGGCCGCGACCGCGAGCAGGCTGCCGAGCGGCTCCATGTCGAGCAGTTGGAGCCGCCACGGCCACTGGGTGCGCGCCGCCGCGGACATGTTGGCCCGGACGATCTCCCAGCCGAGCACGGCGGTCAGCACGGCCAGCAGCACGATGGGCGCGGTGTGGAGCAACGGGCTGCGGCGCACCCGGCGTTGGGTGTCACCGTCACGGACGGGCACCGGCCCGTCGTCCCTGAAGTCGGTCACGTGCGCTTCCCCCCGGTCCACGGACGGACAGGTCCCCCGGCCGCGGGTGCGGCCGGGGGACCTCGGTACTCCCATGGTGCCCGGGACCGGGCGGGGTCGGCTAGTAGACGCTGACCCCGTACGCGCTGAGCGCCTCCGTCACCGGCTGGAAGAAGGTCGTGCCGCCGGAGGTGCAGTTGCCGCTGCCGCCGGAGGTCAGACCCACCGCACGGGTGCCGGAGTACAGCGGGCCGCCGCTGTCACCCGGCTCGGCGCACACGTTGGTCCTGATCATGCCGTAGACGATGTCGCCGCCGCCGTAGTTGACGGTGGCGTTCAGGCCGGTGACCGAGCCGCTGTGGATGCCGGTGGTGGAGCCCCTGCGGGTCACCGACATGCCGACGGTGGCGTTCACCGCGCTGGTGATGTCCTGGCTGCCGACGGTGCCGGGGGGCACCGGCGAGTTGCTGGCGTACTTGATCAGGCCGTAGTCGTTGTTCGGGAAGCTGGAGCCGACGGTGGAGCCGACGACGGTGGTGCGGGCGGAGTTGCTCCACCAGGTGCCGGCCCCGTCGGTGCAGTGCCCGGCGGTGAGGGCGTAGTAGGTGCTGCCGCTGCGCACGTTGAACCCGAGCGAGCAGCGCCAGCTGTTGGCGTAGATGGCGTCGCCGCCCGAGACCAGCTTGGTGAGCTTGCCGGGGGTGCGTTCGATGCGCAGGGCCTTGGCGTCGGAGCCGGCCTCGTGCCGGATCCTGGCGATGTCGGCGGCGGTGACGGTGGAGTCGGCGGTGACCACCAGGGTTCCGGTGGCCGGGTCGGTGTGCCAGGCGGTGCCGGCCACATCGGCGCGCAGGACCGATGCCCCTACGGCGGCCAGCCGGTCGGCACTGAATCCGTCGTCCTGTCCGTCCGCACCGGCGGTGGTGGGACTGGCCAGTACGGCGACCGCGGCCAGGCCTGCCGCCAGGGCCGTCAGTCGTGCGGTGGTGGTGCGCTTGATCCTCACTTCACGTCCTCCCGGAATGGGGTGTGGGGGTCCGGTGAGGCGCAGCCAGGGGCGGTGGTGGCGCATGGGGTTTTGGCCGTGTCCCTGACAAGCGCTGCTCGGGAGTGTCCTGTCGTCAGATGACGGGTGCAAGGGCGGCTTTCAGCCGCCGTTCGCCCGCCGCGACCTCGAACGGCAAGGTGTTGCCCGGCGGGGGGAACGGGCAGATGAAATGACCGGCGAAGGCGCACGGCGGGAGCAGGACGCGATTGAGGTCCACCGTGATCGACCCGTCCGCGGCCGGTGCCCCGGGCCGCAGGAAGCGGAAGCGGTAGCTGGTCAGGCTGCTGGTGACATCGGCGAAGACGGCCCACAGCGCGCCGGTGTCCGCGTCGACCGCGACCTGCAGCCGGTGCTCGGCGCCGTCCCGCTCCAGGACCAGCTCCCCGCCGAGGTCGAGACCGCGCCGGTGCCCGTCGGCGTTCTCGACCAGGACACTGCGTTCCTCCCCGTACGCCCGGAACCGACCGGGCAGGACGTACGACGGGTCGTACGGGGTGGCCTCGATGCCCAGGAAGGTCCGCCGGGCCTCGGCGTCGGGGTCGAAGACGCGCACGGCGTGGGCGCCTTCGCGGCGGATGACCACCAGGTGCCGGGCCCCCGCGGCGAGCCGGGCCCGGGCCGGGGGCCCGCTGTCGGGGGCGAGGTCGGTCTCACCGGTGAAGGGTTCGGCGTCGAGGGCGAGCCCGTCGGCCTCGGTCGCGGTCAGCCGGACCCCGCCGGCCGTCTCCCGCCACCGGCCGGGAACGGCCGGAATTCGCCCTTCCGGGTAGTCGGCGAGCCAGTGGGTACCGGTCAGCGTGAGCGGACCGTACGGTGCGGTGACCGTCTCGACCCGCCCCTCGTGCCACTTCGCCCATGCTTTCGCCGCGTCGTCGCTCATGCTGCTCAACCCTTCCACACCCGCGCGGGACACGCGGGTGCGGTAGGGCCGTACGGAGCTGTGCAGTTCCGCCTGCCGCCCGTCGGACGCGAACTGAGGGGGCCTCAGCAGCCGTCGCAGGGACAGCAGCAGCCGCACTCGCAGCAGCTGCAGTCACAGCCGCTGCAGTCGCAGTCGTTGCAGCAGCCCTCGCGCTTCTTGCGCGACCACGGGCCCTCGTACTCGTCGGCGCAGCAGATCTGGCAGGTGCAGAAGAGCCCGATGAAGGCGGCGCAGCCGGCGAAGAACCCGCGCGGCGGCTTCGGCCGGTGCGGGTGGAACCCGTCCGGCATCCCGCCGGAGCCACCCGAGCCACCGTTACCGCCGGAGCCACCGGGACCGCCGGGACCGCCGGAGCCGGGCGGCGGCGGCATCCCGGGCCCGCCGTAGGGATTCTGACCGTAGGGGTTCTGCCCGTAGGGGTTCTGCCCGTAGGGGCCCTGCCCATGAGCACCCTGGTCGTACGGGTTCTGTCCGTACGGCCCGCCGCCCTGCTGCCCCGGGGCTCCGTAGCCGGGGGCTCCGTAGCCGGGGCCCTGGCCGGGGGTGGCGTGGGAGGCGGTGTGGCCGCAGGAGCGGGTGCCGAAGGCCCGGTCGACCGAGGTGCGCAGCTCGTGGACGAGCAGCCGGTGGGCCAGGCCGCCGTCCACGAACTCGACCTCGGCCATGGCCAGGCGGATCCCGTGCAGCGCGTCGTCGCACAGCCGGCGGGCCTCGGTCAGCGAGGTGCCGGTGGCGTCGAGCGGGTTCCAGGCGCCGGCGGCGCGGTCCGCGGTGAGGTCCTCGACGGCGTCGAGCAGGTGGGCGAGCCGGCCGAAGTAGCGGCCGGCCTCGGCCAGCGCGGTGGCGTTGCCGGGCCGGCCGGCCAGCCGTGCGGTATGCGCGAAGGCGGCGGCCGTCGCGGTCTCGGTCGGCTCGGTGACCACCAGCACCGGGGTCCCGGGCCCGGCCAGCGCCTCGATGCCCGCCTGCCGGTCCACGGCGTCGACCAGGAGGGCCGTGTCGAAGCCCAGCGAGGCACCGGTACGAGCACCCGCCCGGTCCCAGCCGCGGGCGACGGTCCGGGCCGCGGCGGCAAACGGCCTGCGGGCCAACACGCCGTCGCGGTCGGCGACGTGGTCCCGCAGCTTCGCCGAGGCGAGCACCAGCGAGACGGCCGCGGCGAGCCGGGCGCCCTCGCCCTGGGCCACCGGCGCGGTCCGCATCCCGCGCAGCGGACAGGGCCCCGCGGTACGCCGCGCGCCGTCGGCCGCACCGGACTGAGCCTCCGTCAGAACGGAGACGAGCAGCCCGTCGTAGTTGGTGACGATCCGGGCGAACTGCCCGTGGTCCCCGCGAAGTGCCAGGCACAGTCCGCAGAGATGGGCCATCCATTCGCCCTTGAACCGCTCCCCGAGCCGGTGCGTACAGGGCCTGACTATGCCGAACAAGAGTGCTCCCCCGAGTGTGGTGCGCGTGCGTGCGGGGCATCGTACCGAGCTGGTGCCTTCACCCGTACGTCCCCTGCGGTCACCCCGATGGAGGTGGTGGTCGTATTTTCACTCAGTCAGCAGCGGTAGTGGCCAGGAACCTTGACGGTGCACCGGATGTTCTGCACCAGTACCGTCACGAAACCCCTGCGCGGCGGCTATCCACTTGGCGCGTTGTCAGCATCATGGACGACCATAGGGAGCGGACAGAAGAAGACAGCAGAAGAAGACAGACAGACCGCGGTGAAAGGAGGCGTCCATGGGTTCGGTGCGCAAGGCGAGTGCCTGGTTGGGTCTCGTGGAGGACAGCGACGACGAGCGGTACTACGACGACGACTACGCGGAGGCCCAGCAGGGCCCGCACTCGGGCGACCAGTGGGTCACCGACCCCCGGGTGAAGGTCGTGTCGGACTCGGCCGTCGAGCAGGGCCGACGGATCGCGACGGTCACCCCCGACGGCTTCCGTGACGCGCGCGGCATCGGCGAGCTGTTCCGCGAGGGCGTCCCGGTGATCGTCAACCTGTCGTCGATGGACCCCGCCGACGCCAAGCGCGTGGTCGACTTCGCGGCCGGTCTGACCTTCGGCCTGCGCGGCTCGATCGAGCGGGTGGCGACCAGGGTCTTCCTGCTGACCCCGGCCGACACCCAGATCGTCAGCGGTGAGGGCGGGCGCGCGGCGGACGGCTTCTTCAACCAGAGCTGAGCCGGGGGCACCGCCCCGGCGACAGCGGGGTGACGTCACCGGCGACCGTACCGGCGGAGGGCCGGAGGACCGGATCACCGGAGGACCGGATCACCGGAAGGCATCGATCCCGGTGAGCGCCTTGCCCAGCACCAGCTGGTGCATCTCGACGGTGCCCTCGTAGGTGAGGACCGACTCCAGGTTGGTCGCGTGCCGCATGACGGGGTACTCCAGCGAGATCCCGTTCGCGCCGAGGATCGTGCGCGCGGTGCGGCAGATCTCGATCGCCTCCCGCACATTGTTCAGCTTGCCGAAGCTGATCTGCTCCGGCCGCAGCGTGCCGGCGTCCATCCGGCGCCCCAGGTGGTGCGCGAGCAGGATGCCCTTGTGCAGCTCCAGCGCCATGTCGGCGAGCTTGGCCTGGGTGAGCTGGAAGCCACCGATCGGCCGACCGAATTGCTCGCGGGTCCGGGAGTAGTCGAGCGCGGCCTCGAAACTGGCCCGCGCCGCCCCCATGGACCCCCAGACGATCCCGTACCGGGCGTGGCTGAGACAGCTGAGCGGCCCCTTGAGCCCGCGGACCTCCGGCAGCACGGCGTCCGCCGGCAGCCGGACGTCGTCCATCACCAGCTCACTGGTCACACTGGCCCGCAGCGACCACTTGTGCCTGATCTCGGGCGCGGAGAACCCGGCCGAGTCGGTGGGCACGACGAAGCCCCGCACCCCGTCGTCGGTCTGCGCCCACACGACGGCGACGGAGGCCACGGAGCCGTTGGTGATCCACATCTTCCGCCCGTTGAGGACCCAGTCGGAGCCGTCCTTCTTGGCGTACGTCCGCATGGAGGCCGGGTCGGAGCCGACGTCGGGCTCGGTCAGCCCGAAGCAGCCGATGTACTCGCCCGCCGCCATGCCGGGCAGCCAGCGCTGCTTCTGGTCCTCCGAGCCGAAGCGGTGGATCGCGTACATGGCGAGGGAGCCCTGGACGGAGACCAGCGAACGGATCCCGGAGTCCGCCGCCTCCAGTTCCAGGCAGGCGAGGCCGTACTGCACGGCGGAGGCGCCGGCGCAGCCGTAGCCGTCGAGGGACATCCCGAGGGCGCCGAGGGAGCCCAGCTCCCGGGCCAGCTCGCGGATGGCGGGGAGCTCGCCGTCCTCGTACCACTGGGCGATGTGCGGCAGGACGCGGTCGGCGGCCCAGGCGCGGACGGTGTCGCGGACGGCGAGGTCCTCGGGACCGAGGAGTTCATCGATACCGAGTGGGTCGGTGGGCACGAACACGGGTCGCCTCCCGGCGGGGTAGCACCAAAGCCTGGCCGCCCAGACGCTATGCGCCCAAGGCCCCCCAGTCCACCCC
>NZ_RPRY01000295.1 GCF_003949795.1 Streptomyces sp. WAC06614 | reverse complement strand
TCCACCCGCGCCGCGTCCACCCGTACGACCGTCCGCGTCATGGGGCCGCGGAGGTGGCGGTAAGGGTGACGAGCGCGCGCCGCCCCATGACGCGGACGGTCGTACGGGTGGACGCGGCGCGGGTGGACGCGGCGCGGGTGGACGCGGCGCGGGTGGACGCGGCGCGGGTGGACGCGGCGCGGGTGGACGCGGCGCGGGTGGACGCGGTGCGGGTGGACGCGGTGTGCGGGGGAACGGGGCGGGAGGACATGGTCGGCAACCTTCCGGGTGATGGCAGGGTCGTACACGGTCACGGAACGGGGGGTGAGCGCCTCGCGGCGGTCCGGGCGCGACGGCCGCGGGGGCGAGCGGACGGTCAGCGCAGCGCGGCGGCGACAGCGTCGGACAGGGCAGTGGACGGCCGGCCGATCAGGCGGCTGAGGTCGCCGGATCCCGTGTACAGCTCGCCGCGGCTCATCCCGAGGTCGGCGTCGGCGAGGACGTGCGCCAGTTCGGCGGGCAGGCCGACCCCGGTCAGCGCCTCGGTGAGCCGGTCCGCGGGCAGATCGGTGTAGGCGATCGGCTCCCCGGTGGCCGCCGAGACCGCCTCCGCCAGCTCGGCCAGGGTGAACGCCTCGTCCGCACCCAGCTCGTACACCGCGCCCGCGTGGCCCTCGGTGGTCAGCACGACGGCGGCGGCCTCCGCGTAGTCGGCCCTTGACGCGGCGCTGATCCTGCCCTTGCCCGCGGCTCCGATCACCGTCCCGCGCCGGCGGAACAGGGGCAGTTGGGCGGTGTAGTTCTCCAGGTACCAGCTGTTGCGCAGCAGTGTGCTGGGGACCTCGCGTTCGCGCAGGTACTCCTCGGTGGCGCGGTGGGTGCGGGCCAGGATGCTGGTCGCCGTGTCGGCCTGCGTCATGCTCGTGTACGCCACCAGCGACACGCCGGCCGCCACTGCCGCGTCGACGGCCCGGCGGTGGTTGGCCGACCGCTCGTCCACGGTGGTGGTGGACACCAGCAGCAGCCGGTCCGCTCCCTGGAACGCCGCCGCGAGGCTGTCCGGCTCCGCGAAGTCCGCCCGGCGCACCACGACGCCGCGGTGGCCGAGGTCTTCGATGCGTGCGGTGTCCCGTCCGGTCGCGACGATGTCCGCGGCCGGGACTCCGCGCCGCAGCAGCGCCTCGACGGTGAGCCTGCCCAACTGGCCTGAGGCTCCGGTGACGACGATGGACATGAGATCGCCCCTTTCTGCCGCGAACTCTCCTCGCGGCGTGACGAACCCCAGATTGACCTGCTCACTCTCCATCGGTAAGTAGCCACTTGTGGGTAAGGTGACCACCTACGGGAAAGTATCGAGGTGAGTGGAATGGCGACCCCCGAGAATGTGACGGAGCCCATGGCGTCATGGGACCCGTACACGCGCGGCTGCCCCTCGCGCGACCTGCTCGACCAGATCGGCAGCAAGTGGGCGGTGCTCGTGCTGGGAGAACTCGGCAAGCACGGAGCCTGCCGGTTCACCCGGTTGCGGCAGCGGCTGGCCGGAGTGAGCGAGAAGATGCTGACCCAGACGCTGCGCACGCTCGAACGCGACGGACTGGTCCGGCGGACCGTGTATCCCGAGGTGCCGCCCCACGTCGAGTACGACCTGACCCCCCTCGGCCAGACCCTGCGGGGGCCACTGCGCGTACTCACCCAGTGGTCGGTGGAGCACGTCGGCGAAGTCCTCGCCGCACGTCAGGAGTACGACGCCCGCGCCGAGGGCACCGCCTGAGCCCCGCGCCCTACGGCCGCACCCACGCCGCGCAAGTCGCCGACATGACCACCAGCTCCCCGCCCGAGCTCCTGGCGAGTACACGACGTGGAACGCCCCCACGACCGCTGGCTGCCTCGACAACCAGGCGGGCATCCAGTGGACCGCGACCGACGCGTGGGTACCCGGTGGCACCGGCGCTGACTGCAGCGACGGCACCCAGAACTCGACGCCGTCCGGCAGCACCGGCACGCAAACCGCCGCCAACGGCGTCGACATCGGCGAGGCGGACCACTACCACGAGTCGTCGACGGCTCTGATGCCGCGTTTGCGCAGCTCGCGGCGGTTGTGGTTGCTGTCGTAGCCCTTGTCGCCGAGCAGGGCGTCGGGACGGTTGCGGGGGTGGCCGACGGTTGCGGGGGTGGCCGGCGACGGGTGGGAGGCCGTCCATCAGGGCGAGGGTATGGGTGACGTCGTTGACGTGGGCGGCGGTGGTGATCACGTGGAACGGGATGCCGCCGCCGTCGCTGATCAGGTGGTGTTTGCCGCCGGTCTTGCGGCGGTCGACCGGGGACGGGCCGGTGGCCTCGCCCCCTTTTTCGCGCGTACGTGGGAGGCGTCCACGCAGGCGCACGTCCAGTCGATAGTCCGGCCGCGTTCACCTCGGCCAGGAGTAAGCGGTGCAGGGCCTCGAACACTCCAGCCTGCTGCCAGCGGCCGAGCCTGCGCCAGCAGGTCTGCCCGGAGCCGAAGCCCCACTCGGGCGGCAACTGCTTGCTGCCAGGGGATGCCGGTGTAGAGCACGAACAGGATGCCCTGCAGGCAACGCTGGTCATCCACCGGGCGAGGGCCCGGCGACCGCTCCGGCCAGGCCGGCAGCAGCGGCTCGATCCGGGCCCACAGCTCGTCGTCCCTTCGACACCACTGTCCGCGGATCTCTCCGCCAACCGAGTGGTGAGCACCGCTTTCGTGATACTCCCCATGGCTGTCGGCGTACTCCTCTGAGTGCACCACGGAGTACGGAGACATCTGCACCAGTGTCAGCGGGTCAGGTCGGTGGGACGGAGTCATCGGGTCGTCCGGTTGCCGCTGCCTCCGGGTGGCGACCCTGTGCACTCGGTGGCGCGTGCGCATCGTTCGATCCGTACCGTCAGGAACGCAAGAGGAATCGACATGAGGACTGATGGTGAGCGACACCGGGGGTGGCGCTCCCGCCGGCGGGCTGGGCGTGCCCGGGGGCGCAGGACGCCGGCCCTGGTGGCCGTGGTCGCCGTGATTGCCGCTTCGGGGCTGGCGGGGTGCGGCAAGCCGGCGGAGAAGACGACGCCGGGGGCGACGGCCTCGGCGGAGCTCGCCGCGCAGCTGGACGCGGCCGTGACGCAGGTGATGAAGGACTTCGACATCCCGGGCGCGGTGGTGGGGATTTCCGTGCCCGGCAAAGTCGACTACGTCAAGACGTTCGGGGTCGCCGACAGGGCCACGGGCACGCCGATGCGTCTGGACGATCACATCCGGATCGGCAGTCTGACCAAGACGTTCACCGGCACGGCCGTGTTGCAGCTGGTGGACCAAAAGCGCATCGCCCTCAGCGACCCGATCTCCAAGTACGTGCCCGGGGTGCCCTCCGGGGACAAGATCACCCTGCAGATGCTCGGCGAGATGCGCAGCGGCCTGTTCACCTACGACGACGACAAGCAGTGGCAGAAGTCGATTTTGACCGAGCTGCCCAAGGGTCCGTCCGCCGGCGCCGTCACCGCCCAGCAGCTGCTGGACGTCGCCTTCCGTCACCCGCTGAAATTCGAGCCGGGCACGCAGTACGACTACAGCAACACCAACGCGGTGCTGCTGGGCATGGTGGTGGAAAAAGTCAGCGGCCTTTCGCTGCCCGACTACTTGCAGCAGCACATTTTCACCCCGCTGAAGCTGACCCGCACCAGCTGGCCCTCCGACGGCAACATGCCCGCCCCCTACGCACACGGCTACACCAACCAGACCGTGGATGGCACGGTCGCCGATGCCACGCTGTGGAACCCGTCCTGGGCCAATGCCGCCGGGCAGCTCATCTCCACCTACGCCGACATGAAGACCTGGGACGTGGCGCTGGGCAAGGGCTCCCTGCTGAGCGCCGAGACGCAGAAGAAGAGGCTGGAGGCCAAGGAAGTCGTTCCAGGGAACCCTGCGTACAAGTATGGATTCGCCATCATCGAGAGCCATGGGTGGATCGGGCACACCGGCGTCATTTTCGGCTACACCAGCGCGGTGTTTTCGATCCCCGCGCAAAATGCCACCATGACGATCTTTGCCACCAGCAGCATCCTCAAGCCCGACAAGACCCCGCAGGCTCCGGCCGAGCACCTGGCCAAGGTCGTCAGCAGCATCGTGACCCCCGACCACGTCTATTCCCAATAACTACGGAAATCGACTGAGTGATGCCGGGTCGACCGCCTGAGAGGGCGTCACGTCCCTTCTCTCTCGGTTCGTGACCGCTCGTTCGTGGTACTCCTCGCCGCGCCAGGCGCCCCTTGGCATGTGCGTGTCGGGATGCGGGCATGGGGCGAAGACCGTATCCGAGCGGCGTGTCGGACGATCAGTGGACGTCGACCGGGCCGATGCCCACAGCCTGGAGGCAGGGCGTCTCGTCAGCCTCCGCCGCCCACCTGCGAAAACGGGTATGGAGCGTCGCCGCCGAAGGGGCCGGAGCCAGCTTCCACCGATGGGCTCCAGCCCCTTCCCGTCATGCGAAGGAGTCAGGAAGCGGTCTGCTGATGCCGTCGCAGGATCCACCGGTGTACGGACGGGGTCAGGGTAGCGCCGGCCATGAACCCGAATATGGCACTGCGGCTCGCTGCGGCGATCATCACGGCAACGGCGCACAGAACCATGCCGGTCACCACGAAGCCGGTGATCTTGAAACGTAGGTCCAGCCGGTTCAACCACCTCGCCGTCGAGAATGTGACGAGATACAGGCCGGAGCCGAAAGCCGCCGACGCCACAGCGGTTAGAGCATTCACTCCGCAACCCTTTCAGAAAATGGAAGCCTGCATGTCTCTCCGACCGCCACGGCCGGCCGCACTCCCTTCTCGGAGTCACGTGGCTCGTGCGAGAGCTGCCGCCGGCTTGGGGATCCCGAGTGCCGGGCTGAGTTGCGGCCGGGCTCGGCAGCCAGGACACAACGCTTCCACCGACGGCGAGAAGCGCGGTCTCAGACTTGTTGAAGTAGGCGGTGCCGCTGATGATGCCCCAGGTGTAATGAGGGTCGGCCACCACGGGGTGGGCGGTGTCGGGGCCGGTCTGGATCGTCTGGACGAGGGTGTTGCCGTCGAGGCGGTAGCTCGTGGGAACGGAGGTGCCGTTCGCGTCCTTGGCCCAGGGCGCGTCTATGTGGCCACGGGCGACGAGGCCTGCGCAGACCGCGGAAGTGACGATGTCGAAGCCGCCGTTGCCGTCGGGCACGGCGCGCGTAGTCTGCGGGAGGCTGAGGTCGAACCGCTGCTCGGTGGGCGCGGAGGCGTCCTTGAGGGTCACCAGGGTTCGGGCGCCGCCGTCCGTGGTGGGCTGGACGGCGAGATCCGTCGACCGGGCAACACCGGTGTAGACGACCGTGCCGTTGCCCGCCGTGACACCGGCCACGTTCCCCGCGCCCTGGAGCCCGAGCCCGAGGGCACTTCCGTCCGCGGCGACAGCCCGGACCTCGCCGGCCGAGGCCGTTGGCGCCGAAACGGTCACCTTCCCTGCCCCGGTGCTGTTGGTGGCCTCGGCCGCAGCTGCGCCGCCTGCCACGGACGGGCGAGGTCCCCGGTGCGGGTGGCCTTCTCCTCCACCACGGCACTGCGCTCGGCTCCCGTGGCCCTGCCGGCTGCCGAAGCCGCCGGCGCCGAAGCGATGAGCAGGCTTCCGGCGACGCCGGCACCCGCAGCCGTACCGACGAATCGACGAATCGACGCGTGAGTTTCATGAATCCCCTGACGGACCTGTGTGAACGAGGGCGCCTGCCGGCTCAGGCGCTCCTTGATCAAAAACTCGCACGCGCCAAGATCCACTCACAACCCCTCAAGGACGACCAAGGCCACTCGGGCGCCGATTCGGGCAAAAGGACGCACTTCTGATGGCCCGACAGGCCTCCGAGCTGTCCCCCGATCCGCTGTCCTAGGGACCTAGTACTGCGACCGTTCCCTGCTCGGGCCCCAGGCCGCGATGGGTGCGGTGCGCCGCCTCAGCGACGTCCCTTCGCCGCTCGTCCTTGCGCGGTCACAGAGCTGGGCGGCCAGAACGGCGGCCGACCACGTGGTCCGGGAGCCAGCCAACGAGAACACGTGCGGCCGATGGACGGCGCCGATTACTTCCAGGTCCCGTCTCTTCTCGTGACAGCACCCCCGGAGCGACCAGCCAGCAGAGCGGTCAATCCGGCAACCAGGCCACGATCTGACGGCGGTCGGCGTCCATCAGCCTTATTTGGCAAGGAAGTTGAGGAGGATCTGGCGGCTGGTCTGTGAGGTCAGGCTGCCATAGGCGTCGTCAAAGGCGTGCTCTGCGAAGGGGAGTTCCTTGAACGTGGTCTCCACGAACCGACGGCGTGGAGGGATGCTGCGAAGCTCTTGATTGTTTCGGGGCGGGCGCTGCGGTCGCGGTCGCCGACGACGAGCAGTGTGGGTGGCAGTCCCTTGCGGATGTCGGTGGTCGGGGAGACTTCGCGGTAGCGCTGGGGGTATTGGGCGGGGGTGCCCCCGGTGAAGAGCTCTGCGGCGTTGCGGGTGCCTGCGACGTCTTCCTCCCACATCTGGGTGACGTCTGTGCCGGGGTAGAAGCCGACGACGGAGGCCGGCGGCTTGGGGGTGGGGCCTTCTGTGGCGTGGATCGTGCCGTTGTGGAGGCGGTAGGCGGTGTTCATCGCGAGGGTGCCGCCGGCTGACATGCCGCCCATGGAGATGCGGGAGGGGTCGATTCCGTACGTGTCGGCGTGATCCTCGACCCAGCGCAGGGCGGACAGCAGGTCCTGGGGGGCGGTGTTCCAGGTGGACCGGCCGGGGGCGGCCAGGCTGTAGTCGACGGCGACGGTGGCGACTCCATGGTCGGCGAGCCAGCGTCCGGTGCCACGCAGGTCGCTCTTGTCGAATGTGTGGAAGCCACCGGCATGGGCCAGGATGATGGCCGGCACCTTGGTGTTACGCCCACGTTCAGGCAGGTAAAGGTCTGCCCCGAGCGCCTGTCCGTCGCGGGTGGCGTACACCTGCGTCGTGTCGGGGGTGGCGTCGGGGTTGGCGAGCTGGGTGAAGACCTCGGCGAAGGAGACCGTCGTACCCGCTTTCTGTGCGGCGGTGAACTGGATGCAGCCGATGGCCAGTGCCGCCACCGTGGACAGCGCGGTGACGGCGGTGAGGAGGCGGCCCCAGCGTAGGAGACCGCTGTGCCAGGTGACGGCTCCCAGAAGGACGCCGGCCAGGGCGAGGAGGGCCACGTGGAAGGGGTACTGGCCGCCGAGGACCGGACCGATCACACCGGCCTTGGGGATGGACGGAAAGTAGGCGCCCAGCATGATCGTGGCGGTCAGGAAGGCTACGACGGAGCCGAACAGGGCGAGCACGCCGCGCCGGGTCCTCCTGAACTTGCCCGGGCGGTGTGCGGGGGATGCTGTTGTCGGGCGTGGGCTGGTGAGCACGGTGGGGTTCCTCGGATACAGGAGCGGCGGGAGGCCGAGTCGGCCTGCCGTTCGGTACACCACGAGGTTGGCGTGTGAGGCCGCTGTTCGGCGTCCCCCTCCGGAGCCAACACAGCCTGTAGCTCTGCGGTGCTACGGGCACGCTTCCGGCCGAAGGCCGCATGTGGTGGGCCCTCGGCCGCGGCGGCGGATGTGGAAGGGCAGGATCAACGGCCGGCTTGATCGTCAGGACGGCGTCAGGGCCTGGTGTTGCCGGTGTTGCCGGGGGTGATCAGGCCGGATTCGTAGGCGAAGATGGCGGCCTGGGTGCGGTCGCGGAGCTGCAGCTTGCGCAGGATGCGGCCGAAGTGGGTCTTTACCGTTTCCTCGGCCACCACGAGCTTCCGGGCGATTTCGGCGTTGGACAGCCCCTGCGCGACATGGGCGAGGACCTCCGTCTCCCGGCCGGTGAGGGCCTCGATACGCACTCCGGTCGGCAGCTTCGCGGCGGGGCTGATGCGGGAGAACTCGGCGATGAGCTGTCTGGTGATCTCCGGGGCCAGCAGGGCTTCACCCCGGGCCAGTACACGAACGGCTTCCGCGAGCTGGACCCCTGAGGCGCTCTTCAGGAGAAACCCGGACGCACCCGCGCGCAGCGCATCGTAGATGTATTCGTCGAGGTTGAAGGTGGTCAAGATGAGGATCTTCGTCGTGACGCCGGGCTGGGAGGTGATCTGTCGGGTGGCCTCGATGCCGTCCATGTCCGGCATCCGGATGTCCATCACGATCACGTCGGGTGTCAGTTGCCCGGCCTGCTCGACGGCTTGTGCGCCGTTCTCGGCGGTGGCGACGACGTCGATGTCGGGCTGGGCATCGAGGAGGATGCTGAAGGCTTCCCGGACCATGGCTTGGTCGTCGGCAATGGTGACGCGGATCGTCACGGGTGGGGCTCCTTGCCAGTGGTGGGCAGGGTGGGGGCGGCGGGCAG
>NZ_RPRY01000294.1 GCF_003949795.1 Streptomyces sp. WAC06614 | reverse complement strand
GGAACTCCTGTCCTCGGGCGGGCCGTACGGGGGGGGCGGTGGTCAGTGGTCCGCGGTCAGTGGTCGGCAGAGGGAACGCACGCCGCGCCGGGTGCGGTTCGCCCCCGGACGTGCGAGGACCCGGCCCGCGGGTCACCACCGTGGACCGGGTCCGGGAGCCGGGTCAGCGCGAGCGGTTGCCGTGGAACATGTAGGCGCTCTTGCGGTCGCCGTTGCGGATGATCTCGTGCGCGTTGGCCAGCAGGTCGGCGCCGGAGTTGAACTGGTCGGCCAGACTCTGGTCCAGCATGTTGACGGACTGCCTGAACTCGCCGAACTCCTTGGCGGCCTCGCCGGTGAACTCGTCCCTGATCGCGTCGAGCTGCGTGACGATCTGTTCGAGGGCCGCACTCATCCGGCCGGCCACGGCTCGCATCTGCGCGTTGGCCTCTTCGAGGTCACCGTGCATGATCTCCATGTCCATGCTGCTCATGACAATTCCTTACGCCAGGTGGGATGGGGGCGAACGACGCGGCGCGCGGGGGCGCGGCCGGTCCTACTTGCTGAGGAGGTCGTAGACGTCGCCGGTCCACAGGTCCATGTGGGTCTCGGCCTCGTCGGCGGTATCCGCCATGACCCTGCTGGTGTACTGGACGGAGTCGGTCAGGTCCTTGTACTCGGCCATGACCGAGCGGTAGCCCCGCTGCCAGTTCTCGATCTTGGCGACGAACGCCCGGCCCGCGCCGGCGACCATGCTCCGGGCCACCCGGCTGCCGATGTCCTCGGACTCCTTGTAGGCCAGCTCCATCGCGGCGAGGTGCTGTTCGAGGTTGTTGAGGGTCTTGGTGAGTGACTCGGACGACACCTTGAGAAGGATGTCTTCGGGCATCTGATCTCCTTGATCGGATCGTGTGGGTGACGGACTGCCGGCACGGGGAACGGCGCACGGCCCGACACCGGTTCGTCGCCGGGCGGTGCGGGGCCGCCCGGCGGAGCGGTCAGCTCCCGGAGGCGCCGCCGCCCGCCGGGCAGGGCTCGCCGGCCGGCGGTTCGACGACGCTCGCCGAGGCCAGCGCCGCCGGGTCCAGGCTCGGCCCCGTCGGCAGCAGCGACAGCAGCGCCGAGGGCATCCCGACCGCCGCGGCGCCCTCGTACCCGAGGGCCTTCACGGCGTCCGGGGACGGCACCGGGTACTTCACGCCGTTGTCGGACACCAGGTACGTCCCCCCGGGCGCGCCCGCCCCGGACAGCGCGCGCACCAGGGCCCCGGCCCCCGGCCGTACGGACACCCGGTCGGCCCCGCCGCAACCCGGCACCACGCCCGGCTGGGCGGCGGGCGGCAGGCCGGACACCGTCGCCGAGGCGACCAGGGAGACCAGGGTGCGCGGGCCCCCGGCCGCAGGCTCCAGCCGGGTGCAGACCGCCTGGCCCGGCGCCGGGACCACCAGCCGCGGAGGCGTGGCGGGCAGCCCGCTGTCCCGCAGGGTCCCGGCCGGCGCGGAACGGTCGGCCAGATCGGCCGCGCCCACGGCCTGGACGGTGGCGGGCGCCCCCGCGTACGCCTCGCGCTGGGTCCGGGGATCGCCACGCAGCAGCTCGAACGCGGTCGGGCCGAGCCGTGCGAACCCCTGCTGGGTCAGGACGTACGGTTCCCCGGCCGGGCCGGTGAAGAGCTGGCCGACCCGGGTCTGCCGCCCGGCCGGCGCGGGGCCCGCGCCGCCCCGCCCGGGGATCTCCGGAGGAGCCAGGTCGGGCCCCGCGGGAAGGGAGTTGAGCTGGCCGGGGGAGACGGGATAGGGGGTGGCGGAGGTGTAGCCGAGCGCGGTCGCCGCGCCGGTGTCCAGCCGCAGCCGCTTGCCCTGCCACAGCACGTGCTGGACCCCGTCCGGGGTCGCCACCAGCACGCCCTGCTCGGGGGAGAGGGCCTGGCCGGCCGAGCCGGCCCCCACGGCCACCGAGAGCAGCGGGACGGCCCCACCGGTGGGCGCCCGACCCACCAGTCCGCAGACCAGCCAGGCCCCGCCGTCCAGCGCCGACCTGGCCGGCAGGCCGTCGGGTGCCCCGACGATCCCGACCGGCCCGCCGCGCGGGGCCGCCTTGAGCGAGGCCACCCCGACCTGGGCCACCGTCATCTTCTCCCCGGCCACCAGGCGGGCACTGGCCTGGTTGAGGACCGGCCGGAGCTGCCCGCCGACGAACAGGTACCGGGCCCCGGTCTCCTTCACCACCACCAGCGTGCCGGGCTTGGCCCAGCCGGTCGCACCGCCCGGCCTGACCGCCCCGTAGAGGCCGATCACCAACGCGATGAGCACGGTGAGGAACACGCTGGTGCGCACGCCGCGGGTGGTCCGCCGGGTCGGCAGGTCCGGCGCGTCGGGATCGCCCCGCAGCATGCCGGCCCCGAGCCTGTTCATGACGAACAGGTGGGCCTGCACCTGGTCGCGCCTGGACTGCATGGGAACTCCTCCTGAAGAACGTACGGGTCGGGGCGGGGCCCGGCCGCGGGCCGGCCGCGGCTCAGCCGCTGAGCCCGCGCACCCAGCCGAAGACCCCGGCCACGGTCAGCGCGAGCGGCAGCAGGCTGAGCGCCAGCGCGCTGTGCAGCAGGTCGCCGGCCCGGCCCCAGTACGGCAGCGTCCGCCGGCCGGGCAGCGTCCACGAGGCGATCGCGAGCGCTGCGGCCAGGGCGGACAGGCCCGCCAGCAGCCCCAGCCGGCCGGTGCCGCCCAGCGAGGCCGCCCACCGCACGGTGAGCAGGCCCAGGCCGTAAACGCCCGGCAGGATCAGCGACAGCCGCTGCCACAGCGAGCCCACCTCCCGGGCGTGCAGGACGAGCAGCAGCGACAGGACGGCCGCCGCCACCGCCGGGGCCCAGCCGGGAGCCCGGACGACCAGGGTCAGACAGCCGGCGCACAGCGCCCCCGTCACCACGTGGAACGCGGTCAGATAGCCGTCGGCCACGACCGTGCGGTCCAGCACGTCCTGCGCGGCGAGCGGCTCGATGTCGTCCTGGAGCTCGTCCGCGGTGCGCGGCAGCGCGGGCAGCTTCAGGCCCGACAGCCGGAAGGCGAGGCCCGGCAGGAACGCGCCGAACGCCACCACCAGGACGGCCAGCAGCGCCGCCGTCTGCGGAACGTCGAGCCCCGCCAGCGTGAGGGCACCGGCCACCGCCCCCGCCACCGCGGTGATCAGCAGCCCGAGGAAGAGCGGCGCCGAGCAGGCCACCGCGGCGATCGCCATGACCGCCCCGGCCGCCGCCGCGGAGCTTCCCGCGAGCAGCCGGGCGGCTGTCGCATCACCGCTGCCCGCCGGCAGCAGCGCCCCGGCCAGGGCCAGGTAGGGCACCGCCGCCGCCCCCAGCGCCGTACCCGCCCCGGCGTCGCCCACCGCCCGGGCGGCGGCGGCCGCGCCCAGCAGCAGCAGGGCGCCGGTCACGCCCGCCGCGGGCGCCCGCAGCGGTCCGACGGAACCGGACAGGGCCAGCAGGGCCAGTCCGCCGGCGAGCACGGCCAGCGCCAGGCCCAGGGCCAGGTGGTGGGTGAGCGCGGGCCGCCAGCCGTCACCGCGCTGCTCCAGGCCCACCGCCATCCCGTCGACCAGGTCGTCGAAGTGGACCGGGGGGAAGGCCTCCCGCCGCAGTCGCAGGAAGAGCCGCTCACCGTCGCGCAGCCCGAGGGCCTGGGCCGACCTCTCGGGGTCCAGGGGTTCCTCGCCGAGCCGCTGGAGCACCCAGCCGCCCGCCTCGACGGCCTCCTCGTCGAGGTCGTCGCCCGCGTAGCCGAGGACCGTCGGCAACAGGTCCGCCAGCGGCAGGTCGTCCGGGACGGAGAGCTCGACCACCTTCTGCGGCCCGTGGAACCTCAACCGGCACAGTCCCGCCACCGCGCTACCGCTCATCGCCCGTGCGTCCTTCCCGCTGCTCGGCCGGGCGGAATCGCCCCCGGCGGCCATGGGAACGCGCGGCACCCGGCGGCCGGTTCGTCCGCCGGTCGTACGGCCGGGGGAGCGAACCGGGCCCGGCCGGTCGCGCGTTCACCCGTGGGCAGCAGGCCGTCGAACCGGATCGGCGGACGTGGCGTGGCGTGGCGTGAGGAGTTTCGTTGAGCGTGGTGCAAGTCGTCCGTCCACCACGGCGGCCGGGCCCCGAGATGCCGGACGGCGAGATCCAGCTCCAGGAGCCCCCCGGTCTCCCCGAGAAGCAGACCGGCCTGGGGAACATCATCACGATGGTCCCGATGGCCCTGTCCTCCCTGTCGATGGTGTTCATCTTCCTGCGGCCCAACGGCGGCCTCATGACGTACATCGCCATGGGAACCATGGCGGTCTCCGCGATCGGCATGGTGGTCACGCAGATCATCCGCGGCAGCGCCGACCGCAAGGAGGAGCTCACCGCCGAGCGCCGCGACTACCTGCGCTACCTCGCCCAGATGCGCCGTCAGGTACGCAAGGACATCCGCAGCCAGCAGGAAGCCCTGGCCTGGCGGAACCCGGCCCCCACCGAGCTGATGGCGCTGGTGCGGACCTCACGCCTGTGGGAGCGGCGCGCCTCCCACCCCGACTTCAGCGACGTCCGGATCGCCACCGGCTCCCAGCGCCTCGCCGTACGCCTCGCCCCGCTCGCCACGAAGCCGGTGGAGGACCTCGAACCGCTCGGCGCGCACGCCCTGCGCCGCTTCATCCACGCCTACGGGCAGGTCGCCGACCAGCCCGTGGCCATCCACCTGCGCGGCTTCGCCCACGTCCTGGTCCGCGCCGAGCCGGCCGGTTCCGGTCACGGCCCCGGGGCCGTGACCGGCACGAGGCCCGGGACCGGGACCGGGGCCGTGACCGGGGCCGGGCCCCACCCGGCGGACTCCGCCATCGACTCCGACCCGGACTCGGACCAGGGGGTGCGCGCGCTGGCCCGGGGCGTCCTCGCCCAGCTCGTCACCCTCCACGCACCCGACGAGCTGCGCATCGCCGTGGTCGCCGCACCGGACCGCCGCGCCCACTGGGAATGGACCAAGTGGCTCCCGCACGCCCTCCACCCGGACGAGACCGACGCCGCCGGGCCGCTGCGGCTGGTCGCCGGCACCATCGGTGAGCTGGAGCAACTGCTCGGGGAGGAGTTCGGGGCCCGGCCGCCCTACGAACCCGACGCCGTCCCGAGCCGCGACGAGCCGTACACCGTCATCGTCCTGGACGGCGCCACGTTCGCCACCCCGCACCGGGCCGCCCTCGGCGGCTACCGCAACACCACCGTGATCGACATCGGGTCCACCCTGGACTGGACCCACAACCGGCTCACCCTGCGGCTGCGGATCACCGAGGACACGGACGGCACCGGCCGGCGCACCCTGGAGATGGTGGGAGCCGACCGCAACCGCAAGGACGAGATCACCGTCCTCGGCTCCCCCGACGGCCTGTCCCTCGCCGCGGCCACCCGGCTCGCGGCGTTCATGGCCCCGTACCGGCTCGGCGACGTCCTCGACGCGGGCGAACCGCTCGCCGGCGACTTCGACCTCACGACCCTGCTCGGCATCCAGGACCTGTACGACTTCGACGTCGCCCGGCAGTGGGCCCAGCGCCACCCCTCGCACAAACTGAGGGTCCCGCTCGGCATCGGCCCCGACGGCACCCCCATCGACCTGGACATCAAGGAGTCGGCCCAGGGCGGCATGGGCCCCCACGGCATGCTCATCGGCGCCACCGGCTCCGGCAAGTCCGAGCTGCTGCGGACCCTGGTCCTGGCCCTGGCCCTCACCCACTCCTCGGAGATCCTCAACTTCGTCCTCGTCGACTTCAAGGGCGGCGCCACCTTCCTCGGCCTGGACCGGCTGCCCCACACGTCCGCCGTCATCACCAACCTCGCCGACGAGGCGGACCTGGTGGACCGGATGCGGGACGCCCTGCACGGCGAGATGATCCGCCGCCAGGAACTCCTGCGCGCCGCCGGGAACTACGCCTCCCTGCTGGAGTACGAGACGGCGCGGGCCGCCGGGACCCCCCTGGACCCGCTGCCGACGCTCTTCGTGGTGGTGGACGAGTTCTCCGAACTCCTCGCCGCCCACCGCGACTTCATGGACCTGTTCGTGATGATCGGCCGCCTCGGCCGCTCGCTCGGCGTCCATCTCCTGCTCGCCTCCCAACGCCTCGACGAGGGCCGCGTCCACCAGCTCGAATCCCACCTCTCCTACCGGATCGGCCTGCGGACCTTCTCGGCGATGGAGTCCCGGGGCGTCCTCGGCGTGCCCGACGCCTACCAGCTCCCCCCGCAGCCCGGCAACGGCTACCTGCGCTCCGACATCTCCACCCTGACCCGCTTCAAGGCCGCGTACGTCTCCGGCGCGTACCGCCACAAGCGGCGGGTGGCCGCCCAGCGCGCCGTGATCGACGGCCGGGTGGTGGCCTTCGGCACCGCGTACGTCCCCCCCGCCCGACCGCTGCCCGCCGTACCCGCCGCGCCGGCCGTCCCGGATGCCCTGGACGCCCCGGACGTCCCGGAAGAGGAGGGGGGCACGGCGACGGCCGAGGAGACCCGTTCGCTGCTCGACATCGCCGCCGAACGCCTCCTGGACGCGGGCCCGTCCGCCTACCAGGTGTGGCTGCCGCCCCTGGACGTGCCGCCGACCCTGGACGAACTGCTGCCCCCGATCGCCCCCCACCCCACGTACGGGTTCGCCGTCGAGGGCGAGGCCCGCGGAACCCTCAAGGTCCCGGTCGGCATCGTCGACCGCCCCTTCCAGCAGGTGCGCGACCTCCTGGTGGCGGACCTCGGCGGGGCGGACGGACACATCGGCATCGCCGGGGCCCCGCAGTCGGGCAAGTCCACCCTGATCCGCACCCTGATGACGGCCCTCGCCCTCACCCACACCCCGGGCGAAGTGCAGTTCTACTGCCTGGACTTCGGCGGCGGGACGCTCTCCGGCCTGCGCGGCCTGCCGCACGTCGGTGGGATCACCGGACGCCACGACCCCGACCGCGTGCTGCGGACCGTCGCCGAGGTGAACTCGGTCGTCACCCGCCGCGAGAAGTACTTCGCCGAGCTCGGCATCGACTCGGTCGCCGCGTTCCGCCGCCGGAAGGCGGCGGGTGAGCTGCCCGACGACCCGCACGGGGACGTGTTCCTGGTCATCGACGGCTGGAACACCCTGCGCCAGGAGTTCATGGACCTGGTCCAGCCGCTCACCCTGCTGTCCCAGCGCGGCCTCAACTACGGTGTCCACCTGGTCGTCGGCACCACGCGCTGGGGCGAGATCACCGGCGCCCTCCGCGACCAGCTCCAGACCCGGTTCGAACTGCGGCTGGGCGATCCGGTCGACTCCGTCATCAAGATGCGTGCGGCCGCCAAGGTGCCGAAGAGCCCGGGACGGGGACTGACGGCGGACGAGATGCACTTCCTGTGCGCACTGCCCCGGACGGACGGCCTCGGCACCACGGACGACCTGGGCGAGGGCATCGCCGACCTGGTCGACGCCGTCGCCGACCACTGGACCGGCCCGCGCGCCCCCGAGGTCCGCATGCTGCCCTCGGTCCTGGACCCGGCCGACCTGCCCGGGCCGCACGGAACCCTGCGCATCCCGCTCGGCCTGGAGGAGCACGACGTCCAGCCGCTGTGGCACGACTTCTCGCAGGACCCGCACCTGATCGTCGTGGGCGACAGCGAGTCCGGGAAGACCAACCTGCTCAGACACGTGGCCGCGCAGGTCATGCGCGCCTATGCGCCCGACCGGGCCCGCTTCATGCTGGTGGACTTCCGGCGCGAGATGTACGCGACCGTGCCCGAGGAATACCGGCTCGGCTACGCGGTGTCCGCCGACCCGGCCCGCCAGATGGTCACCGGCGCCGCGAACGCCCTGGCGAACCGGCTGCCGTCGGCCGACATCACCCCGGACCGGCTGAAGTTGCGCGACTGGTGGAGCGGACCGGAACTGTTCCTGATCGTGGACGACTACGACCTGATCGGCGGCTCGATGTCGGCCCACCCGTTCGCGGCGGTCCTCGACCACCTGGCCCAGGGCGCGGAGATCGGCCTGCACCTCATCGTCGCCCGCTCGGCGAACGGCGCCGGCCGAGGCCTGTCCGACCCCCTCCTGCGCAAGCTCCAGGACGTCAACACCCCGGCGGTGCTGCTGTCCTGCCCACCCGCGGAGGGCTACCTCTTCGGCGGCACCAAGCCGAAGGTCCTGCCGGCCGGCCGCGCCCTGCACATCACCCGGCGCCGCACGGTCCAGCTCCAGACCCCTTTGCTGGGGCCGGAGGGTTCGCAGCCATCGCAGAACGGGGCCGAGGGATGAGTGGCCCCGGCGCCCTTCGCCCCGCCGCCCCTCATCCGTCGCCCCCGTTCTTCGATGGCTGCCAACCCCCCGGCCCCACCCACGGGGTCTGGAGCTGGACCGTTCGGCGACGGGTCATGTGAATGGCGCG